>CAVRYB010000061.1:0-11709 GCA_963725295.1 uncultured Acidobacteriaceae bacterium | reverse complement strand
AAAAAGGAGGGCGACCGCATAGTAATAGTTGGCCAGCGCGTTGTCCGGTTGCTGGTGGCGGAAGAATCGTGAGAGCTTTCTGATTGAGCCTGGCGACGGCGTTGTCTCGACGCAGCAGCATCTTGCCCAGGAACAGGTAAGGCGTTGTTTCGGCGGGAGCAAGGTCGGACGCACTCTCCAAACACTGCGCCGCTTTCTATAGGAGCCGCGAGAGTACCAGGTAACGCCGAGAGCGACCAGCATCCGCACGGATTTTGGAAACAGGCGATTTCCCTTGATGAAAACCTCGCTCGCCGGTTCCAGAGCGCGATGCGTCAGAAGCTCCGTTCCCCAGTCGAACAAATTGGGCTCGATCGGATTGAGTTCGGCGGCGCGCTGGTATTCGCGGACTGCCTCCAGCGGATTGCCGGCTTTTTCTTCGAGATCGGCGAACTGATGGTGAAGAGCTGCGTCCTCGAGGATTCGAGCGATTGCATTGCGCAGGGAGGCCTCGGTCTGTCCAGCAGGAGGCGGAATCGAATGTTCGGCAGGTTCTTTGCCCAGGGAGAGCGTCGCTTTGGCCAGCGCTTCGGTGGTGCGCAGCGCGGTATCTGATCCGTGTCCTCCGGCGTTCGTGGCCTGGGTTACACCTGCGACGTGAACTGCGGCTCGTCGAAGAACTCCGGAGCAAGGGCTTTCTGCTTTGCGCTGGGCGCTCCCGTCGCAGTAAGTGATAAGTCGATTCGTTTGGTATCTTTTCCGGACAGATTCACGGGTCCAGTGTTGCTTTCGGCGTAGCCGTCTGCTTGTGCGTGCAGGGAATAAATGCCAGCCTGTAAAGTTTGGAAGCGGTAGAGACCGTTGGAATCGGTTTGGGTACGCAGGGTCTGCGCGGTTGGAGGCTGCTCACTGGTCGAGGACTGCAGGGACACCGAAACATTGGCCAATGGCTTGCCATTGTTATCGCGAACGTAGCCCCAGACGCTTCCTCCAGGTTTCCCAGCCGTGCCGTCGGACTGGCCCTGGCTGAGAACAAGGGTTCCTAGAACTGTGAGGCCGATGACGAGTGCCCGGATTTGAGCAGTGCGAAAGTAGCCAGAGATCACGCGGAGCGGCTCCTGGAGAACGGCAACTCTTGAGGTAAGCGAATCGCCGCGTTCATTTTATCGTAGAGCGGCGAGCTCGACGTTGGCGAACGGCGCGGCGAGGCTTTACAATGACTCGCCGTCGAGGGCGTTCCGCGAAGGAGGAACTTCGCGACATGAGTTTGATTTTTCAGGAGAACGAGAAGTGAGACTGAGAGTGGGTCGAACCTGGGTTTATGTGATCGGAATTGTACTGTTGACCAGCCTGCTGAGCTTTGCCGCCGAGAAACGCAAGGTCATTATCGATCAAGACGCGGCTGGTCCTGCGGGAACGGATCAGCAAGCGATTCTGCTGCTGATCCAGTCTCCGCAGACTGATGTCCTGGGCATCACCGTCGTGACGGGCGATGCGTGGCTGACGGAGGAAGTCGCCCACACGCTGCGCACGCTGGAAATCATCGAAAGAACCGATATCCCTGTTGTCGCCGGCGCCGAGAATCCACTGGTCCGCACAAAAGAAGAGACCTACCAGTGGGAGCAGCGCTATGGCGCCGTCCAGTGGCTGGGAGCATGGACTCCGAAGGTGTATCACGCGCCGCGTGAATTGGGCGCGATGCCCGAAGGAATGCCGACGACTAAAGTGGCGGACGAAGATGCGGCGCACTTCCTGGTGCGCATGGTGCGCAAGTATCCGCATGAAGTGACGATTTACGAAGGCGGACCAATGACGAACCTGGCGCTCGCGCAGACGATTGATCCGGAGTTTGCCAGCCTTGCGAAGGAGTTGGTGTTCATGGGCGCCAGCCTGAATCCGCAGACCGACGATCCAGAGTTCGTCAACTCGCCGAGGCACGAATTCAACCTCTGGTTTGATCCAGAGGCGGCGCACATTGTGCTCCGCGCTCCTTGGAAGAAGATTGTCTGCACTCCGGTAGATATTTCGCTCAAGACCAGAATGACGAACGAACTAGTTGAGAGAGTCAGGGCAGGGAAGACGCCGGCAGCGCAGTACATTGGGAAGTACGCGCGGCTGCGGGGCACGTACAACTATCTGTGGGACGAACTCACCTGGCGGCATGGCTGACCCTAGCCAGATCACCAAGACCGAGAAGCGCTACATGGACGTGGATCTTGATCGTGGCGCTGGCTACGGAGATACGCTGGATTGATCCGATGGCGATAAGCCAAATCGCGAGGTGCAGTCGGTCGAGGTACAGGTGGATCTGGACACGATTGGTTCTACAAGATGTTCGTGGATTTGTTGACGGCTCGTTTGATTAACGCCGAGGCCGAATTCGAGGTAGGCTGGCGGCTTTTTTACTGTGTTAACTGCTGGAGCATGTTTTTCGCTGTCTCATTGTCCGGGTGCTGCTTGAGAAGTTCGAGCAGAACGGTTCGAGCATTCTCGGGAGTATTTTCAAGGCATAAACGCGCGCCAGATTTAGATAGCATTGCTCGAATGCAGGCGCCAGCGGATGCACTCCTCAAACGTGGCCACCGCTTCATTCCGGCGTTGCGTCCGCAGGTAGAGAATGCCCAGGTTGTTCAATGCCTCCGGGTAGATTGGGCGCAACTTCAACGCCTCCTGCAGCGAGTCGAATGCCCGAGCCGTGTCGTCGCGTTGGGCATACACCATTCCGAGGCCGTAGTTCGCTTCGGGGTCTTCGGAATTCAGTGCCATGGCGCGCTCGTAGGTCTTGGAGCGCTTCGTCCCAGCGTTTTTCCGACGGTAGGCGCTACCCAGGTTGTCGAGTGCGATGCGGTGATCGGGGCTTAACTTGAGAGCTTAAGGAAGTAGCTGATTGCGTTGGTTCGGTCTCCGGCGCGCCCAGCCAGAAGTCCGAGGTTGTTCCAACCAGTTGGCCAGCGTGTCGGGATAGCTGGCGCGAAGCTTGAGCGCACGCTCGAAGCACTCGCGCGCTTCGTTTGCCTTTTGCTGATCGAGGTAGACACTGCCCAGACCATACACGGCTTCCGCGCTATTTGGATCATCGCGAAGGGCAATCTGAAATGAGGCTGCTGCCTGATCCAGGTAGCCACCTTGAAAGAACACTGAGCCGAACGAGAGATAGTTGCGTGCGAACTCAACCGTATCAGTGATCCCGGAAAGGGAAGCGCTCGCGCTAGACGTTCGTCACTGGTCTGCGGGATGTGCCGCAGGTCGTACTCGACGTGGTCAGGGTTCGCGGGTCCTTGATAGACCTTGAGAATGTCTCCGTTGGCACCGATGAGGAAAGACGTTGGCAGCGTGAGATCGCGATGACGATCAAAGAGGTAGCGATAAACGATGTTGTAGATGGCGGCGATGTCCGGGGAGCCGAGCAACACGGGGAATGAAATGCCGTGGTTCGCGACGGTCGTGCGGACTTTATCTGCGTCGGCGGCCTCATCAAAATTGACGGTAAGCAAGCGTAAGCCTCGGGCCGACCACGATGTGTATCGCTGATTGAAGGCGTCTCGATCTTCAGCCCATCCCGCTGCGCCAGCCGCCCAGAAGTTGAGGAGAACCGGCTTACCGCGAAGCGCGGATAGGGAATGCAATTGCCGACTGAGATCTGGAAGTGAGAAGTCAGGCGCCGCGAAGGGCGCCAGTAGCCAGGTTTCGGCTGTGGTTGGCAGAGCTTCGATCTCTTGTGGTTTCGCATCGAGCGCTGCTGGAGCAATGATCGGCGTTGTAGCTCTAAACGGCTCGATGCGTGTTGGCGTCGATCCCTCGTCTACCCATACGCGATGGTTCATGGGTAGATCGCTCAGTTCCTGTACCTTGCCGCTTGGCCACTGGATTGTCGCTTGTACCGTTCCCTTGGCTGTGCCTAAGCCAAAGAAGACGTCTTTGCTGTGCCGGGAAAGGAATCCTGAGCCAGCTTGCAGGGCGCGAGCCTGCTTGCCCGCATTCGACGTGACCGTGATAACCGCGCCAATGGCGTCCCGATTGCTTTTCGTGCCGCGCAGACGAAAAGAAATTGAGGGCGGGAGTTTTTCTATAACGTTCTTCAGAATCCGCAAGACGGGCCCGTTGCGATTTTTCAGAAAGACTTCCTGGCGGCCATCATGGTCGAAATCTGCGAGGGCGAACGAACGGCCGTCTTCGAGAAAATCGAGCCCAATGACTCCCGAGATATCCGAGAAAGTCCCGTCTCCGTTGTTGGCGTAGAACATGTTTCGCTCGTACCCGCTCCAGGTTCGATCCGAACGAATCAGCTCGTTAATTGCACCCCATCCCTGTTCGTAGTCGTGGGACGGCTTTAGCTTCGTCCGGGGAGTAGGCGACGACCTGGCGCCAGAAAAAACTGTTCAGATCTATCGACGCGACTGGCAGGTGACCATACCGTTGGCGATGTAGAGGTCAGGGAATCCGTCGTGGTCAAAGTCAAAACTGTCACTCGACCAAGCCCAGCGGCCGATGCCAACACCCGATTTGTCGGTGGTTTCCTGGTAAACGCGCCGGTTTTTCGCGAGGTATTGTGGAACAGCGAATTGCCCATGGCGTGCTTGTGGTAGAGAGTGCGCGCGATGGCGGGCGCATCTTTTTGAAACATGTTCTGCATGGTGATGCGCTCGCCCGCCGCGGTCCACATGTTGGCGACGTAGATGTCTTCCGCGCCGTCGTTGTTGTAGTCGAAGCAGCAGACGCTCATGCCAGCGCCGATGTCTTCAACTCCAGCCTGCGCGGCGATGTCGGTGAAGGTGCCGTTACCGTTGTTGCGGTAGAGATTCTTGCGGCCAAAATCGTTGACGACGTAAAGATCGGGCCAGCCATCGCGGTTGAAGTCGGTCCAGCCACAGCAAAAACTGTAGCGGGTATTGTTCTGGTTAAGCCCGGTCTCAGTGGTCACGTCACGAAACGTACCGTTGCGCTGGTTGCGCATCATGAAGTTCGGCGGACCGTTGTTGGCGTCGTAGTACGGAGACGGATACTTATACTGGTCCGTTCCCTGGTAATAGACGTAGAGGCAGAAGTAGATGTCGAGCCAGGCCGTCGCGATCGTAATCGGCAACTGCGGGCCCCGGTGAAAGTTCCCTGTGGCGGAGTGGCGAACTGGAATGCGTCAGCCTTCTGGCGAAACTTGCTGTTGCCCTGATTCATGAACAGCATTGGTCCGCTGGCGCGAACTACGATGAGATCCTGTTGCCCGTCGTTGTCAACGTAGCAAAAAGTGCGCAGGCCGTGTTTTCAATAACGCCAACACCGGCCGACTCGGTAATGTCTTCAAAGGTGCCATCGCCGCGATTGCGATACAGGCGGTTCGGGAGCCCGCCGTCGGCAGACGTCGAGGTCGTCAAATCCGTCGCCATCGATGTCGCCAACGGAGACTCCGTTGTGACCGTAAATATCGATGCCGCAGGCGGAGTCGAGCACGGTCCGCCAGTAGTCTGTTCCATGCAGGAGTTGCGAGGAAAAGGACGGATGGCTCGGAGTGCAGACCCAGCAAATGTCCACATAGCATGGGCTGGTGGAACTGCTTTGGTCTCGTCGAGGACCGTCCCACTGATGAATGCGAAACTCGCCCGATGCGGATCGCTCCAGAGAAGCTGCCAGTAGCCGACCCTTTGTTCGCGATAGGAAGTTCGGCCCACGCCGACAAGTTCGTACCGAACGCGGGTTTGCACTTGCGAGTCGGAGAGCATCGTTGCTCCCATGGATCCGGCGTCGATTCTGGTTACTTGGAATTCGGCTACGAGCAGTTTTGAGAAGCTGCTCATTAGCGAACGTATTTCGGCGAGAAAGGGTTCGCGCGAGAGCGACGCCTCCTGCCGGAACGTATTCCGCGGATCTCGATCGGCGGGCCAGAGCGCATGATGTGCGACTCCGCGGGACGTAAGGGCGCTCCGGAAAACGCATCAGACAGGAGTTCTGCAACCGGCAGTGAGTCTTGCGGAGACTGCAGGAGGCGTGAACTCCACTGCGCCAGCGATGCAGAAATCTGGTCCGCGTACTGCTCGGTGACAAAATTGTCCGCGGCTGCGCTGGTCTTGAGAAGCAGCGCCTCGATCGGGCGACGCGTGCGATAGCGTGGGTGCAGGTAGTACTCGCCGACTGACGCGTCTGCGGCCGCTGCAGGGCTGAGATCGAAGAACGGCACGCCAAAGCTCCGCAGGCCCGACGGTATCATGGCTGCCGAAGCGCCCTGGCAGCACCGGATCAAAAAGTCGCGTCGGCAAAGACTTTCGGGTCCCGCGAGGGGAGAATTCTGCCTTCTTTCGGAACGCTTCAGAACGATGTCTCCGGATGTCGCACGCGTGGCCTGAAATTAACACTGGCATCTGGCACCGTCAAGGCTGGCGAGGCGCAAATTATCGTGTTATCCGGCGATGTGGCGGTTTACAATGGCGCACCGTTGGATTCGTTAAGTTGACTGATTGATTATGCCGAAAAAGAAAATCGGAGCACCGATGCGTGCGCGACTGATGCGCGAAGCGCGCAAGGTCATGAAGAATGCGTTTGCGCCATTTTCCTCGTTCAAGGTAGGAGCGGCGATTCTTACCGACAAGGGCGACATTTTCGTCGGATGCAATGTCGAGAATTCGTTGTACGGGATGACGAATTGTGCCGAGCGGACGGCGATATTTTCCGCCGTGGCGGCGAAGGGCCCGCGCCTCAAAATTGTGGCCGTTGCAGTTGCCAATGCGCAGGGCGTGCCGTGCTCGCCTTGCGGAGCGTGTCGCCAGGTGATTTACGAGTTCGGCCCCGATGCAGTAGTTTTTTATCAGGGGCAAAACGGCCAGACTGAGAATGTCATCACTGAACTTCTTCCGGAGGGCTTCCGCCTCAAGTGAGCCAGCCTAACGCTTCTCAAAGTTCATTTCGTGCCATTGATCTCATCCGCAAAAAACGTGATGGCGGCACGTTGTCGGCCGCCGAAATTGGATATCTTGTTCAAGGCTGCACCGACGGCAGCATTCCCGACTACCAGATGGCTGCGTGGCTAATGGCGGTTGTGCTCAAAGGCATGAGCCGCGAAGAGACAGCCGCACTCACGGATGCCATGTTGCATTCCGGCGAGGTGCTGGATCTCAGCTTTCTGCCGGCCAAGAAAGTGGACAAGCACTCGACTGGTGGAGTTGGCGACAAGACATCGCTGGTGCTGGCGCCTCTAGTGGCGGCTGCCGGGCTGTATGTGCCAATGATCAGCGGCCGTGGGCTTGGTCATACCGGTGGGACGCTCGACAAACTTGAGTCCATTCCCGGATTTCGCGTAGGTTTGTCGGTTGCTGAATTTCATCGCGTACTGAAGGCTTGCGGGGCTTCCATGATCGGGCAGACGGAGAAGGTCGCCCCTGCCGATCGAAAGTTGTACGCGCTGCGGGACGTTACTGGCACCGTGGAGAGCCCCTATTTGATCTGTGCCTCGATCATGAGCAAGAAGCTTGCGGAGGGCACGGATGCGCTTGTGCTCGATGTGAAGACGGGGTCGGGCGCGTTCATGAAGAAAGAGGACGATGCGGTCTTCCTGGCGCAACTCATGGTCGAGACCGGCGAGCTGATGGGCAAGCAGATGGCAGCGTTGATTACCGACATGAACCAACCGCTGGGCCGCATGGTCGGGAATGCCCTTGAAGTGCAGGAATGCATCGAGGTGCTGCACGGCGGTGGACCGGCTGATCTGCGGGAACTCTGCCTCGAACTCGCGGCCTGGATGCTCTTTCTGGGCGGTGCGTCGAAGACAGTGGCCGATGGCAAGAAGCTCTCGGCCGAGATTATCGCTTCCGGCAAGGCCTTCGACCGATTTCGGCAGATGGTTGAACTGCATGGTGGGGATGTCAGTACGATCGACGATCCAACGCGTCTTCCCAGCGTTGACCACCGCGTCGAGGTTGCCAGTCCGCAGACGGGCTATGTGACGTCGATTGCGTGTGAGCAGGTTGGCACCGCGTGCGTGATCCTCGGCGGGGGCCGGGAAAAAAAGGAAGATTCCGTGGATCCCGCCGTTGGCATCGTCGTGCATAAGAAGATCGGAGACAAAGTCTCGGCCGGTGAGTCACTCTGCACGATTCACTGCCACTCGGATGCGCAGGCCGCGCGTGCCAAGACCTTGTTGCAGGAGAGCTACGAGATTTCCGCTACGCCGCCCGCGGTAAGGCCTTCTTTGATCCATCGTGTGATTTACAAAGGGGAATATTAGATGGGACGATTCACAGGCATTTTGGGAATCTTTACTATGCTGGGCTTGGCCTATGCGTTCTCGACGAATCGCAAAGCAATTCGCTTGAAAACCGTAGGCTGGGGGATTGGCCTGCAGCTACTCTTTGCTTTTTTTGTGCTGAAAGTCGAGATCGGACGGACGCTTTTCCAGAAAGCAGGCGACGCGGTCAACCGGCTGCTCGCCTATGCATTTGAGGGGTCGCAGTTCGTATTTGGAGATCTTGGCAAACAGGGATCGCATCTCGGTTTCTATTTCGCCTTTCAGGTTTTGCCGACGGTGATCTTCATCTGCGCGCTGTTCGCCGTGCTCTATTACGTCGGCATCATGCAAGTCATCATCCGAATCGCCGCCTGGTTCATGACCCGGTTCATGGGAGTGAGCGGCGCGGAATCACTCAACGTGGCTGCCAGCATTTTCATGGGGCAGACGGAAGCGCCACAGACGATTCGTCCTTTCTTGCCGGATCTCACCTATTCGGAACTGATGACGGTGATGACGAGCGGCATGGCCCATGTTTCAGGCAGCATTATGGCGGCCTATATCGCATTCGGTATCGAGCCGAAACATTTGCTGAGCGCGGTAATCATGACCGCACCGGGCACGTTGTTGATGGCGAAAATGCTCGTGCCGGAGACCGGCACTCCGAGAATGGCCGGGCGGGTTGTAATGCCGGAGGGCGAGGAGAAGACCAATCTGCTCGGCGCCATCGCGCGTGGAACGACCGACGGCCTTCACATGGCGCTGAATATTGCTGCCATGCTGATCGCCTTCCTGGCACTGATTGCGCTGCTCGATGGCATCATGGGCGGAATCCACGCCCACATCGCATGGTTTCCCGCGAGCCTGGAATTTATTCTCGGCAAGCTTTTCGCCCCGGTCGCGTTTGTCATTGGAGTTCCGCGGCAGGACTGCGCGGCAATTGGCAACCTGCTGGGTGTTCGCATGGTGTTGAACGAACTGGTGGCGTTCTCGAAACTCGGACCGCTGAGGGGGACGCTCGATCCTCGTTCGTTCACGATTGCGACATTCGCGTTATGCGGGTTCGCCAACTTCAGCTCGATCGGAATTCAGATGGGTGGCATTGGCGCGCTGGCTCCGAACAAGAAGGGCGAGCTAGCAAAATTGGGACTGCGAGCGATGCTGGCTGGAACCATGGCGAACCTGATCTCGGCGTCGATTGCCGGGATGCTGCTGTAGGTCAGTCGGCGGTGGCTTGTCGTTGGTCGTTCGCGGGCCGTTGGACTAGTTGCGCCAACACTTCGTCAGCGGTCGTGATGCGCGCTCCCAAGCGGCGAAATTCGGAGATTGCCTGCTCTCCGGCTTGGGCGGACAGGGTTTCGATCGCATCCTTTACTACCGCTACGCGCCTTCCCCGTTGCAGCAGGCCTTTGACGGCGCAGGCCACGCAATATTCCGTTACTACGCCGAAGACGACGAATTCGGGGTGAGCTCCGAGCCGCTTTACCAATTCATCCGCGTGGAGAGTCTGAAAAACATCGAAGGTCTGTTTTTCGATGACGATCTGCTGGTAGGAGGACAAGTCGGCGGGCAGCTTCGCATCCGGCAGGTTCTCGACGTACACAACATCGTCAGCCAGGGCTTCCGGGAGCAGCTTCGACCCTGGCTCACCTTTCAGACAATGAGGAGGGAACTGGGCGAACTCCGGGTCATTGAGCGGGTGAAAATCGCCACTCGAAACTAAAAAGACTTCATTGCGTCGGGCAGCGTCTGTCAGTTTGCGAATATTCGGCCGTAGTTTCTCGGCTCCGGGAACATAGAGCTTGCCACCGGGCAACATGAAATCGTCCTGCACATCCACTTCCCAGAAAATGAAATCACGAGATTGCATTCGACGCTCCCCGTTCACGACCCTAAAATGCAGCAGCCTTGCGCTGCGCTGATTCATTTGTATACTAACGGCCACTGAGTTCGCAGTAAATCCGAGGCTGGAAGGGAACTATGTCCCACGACGAAACGGCAAAATCGGCAACGCAAAATAAGCTCGTGATTCGCAATATCGGCCTCATGCTGAGCGGTGATTTGGCGCAACCGATTCTCGACGCCGACACGGTGGTTGCTCTCGGCGACCGTATTGTGGCCGTGGGAATGGAGAAGGATCTCGACACGTCTGGCGCGGCGGTCACAATCGATGCGAAAGGAACGGCCCTGGCGCCGGGGCTGATCGACAGCCATGTGCACCCCGTGTGTGGCGACTGGACCCCGCGGCAGAATCAACTGGGCTGGATCGATAGCTATCTCCATGGCGGCGTCACGACAATGATTTCCGCTGGAGAAGTGCACACGCCCGGTCGGCCCAAGGATGTTGTTGGACTGAAGGCGATGGCGATCTTCGCGCAGCGTGCGTTTCAGGCATTTCGTCCCGGTGGAGTAAAAATCTATGCCGGAGCGCCGGTGCTGGAACACGGCATGGTCGAAGATGATTTCAAAGAGCTAGCAGCGGCGGGAGTGAAGATTCTCGGCGAAGTTGGGCTCGGTAGTGTGAAAGACGGCAAGACGGCGCACCAGATGGTGTCCTGGGCGCGCAAATACGGCATCCAGAGCACGATTCATACTGGAGGGCCGTCGATTCCCGGTTCCAGCCTGATCGATAAGGACATGGTGCTGGAGACAGATGCCGACGTCATCGGGCACGTGAACGGCGGACATACGGCGTTGCCGGATGACCAGATCACGGAATTGTGTGAACGCTCGAAGCGGGCACTCGAAATTGTGCACAACGGAAATGAGCGGGCCGGACTGCTTACGCTGCGGACCGCGAAGGAATTGAAACAGCTCGATCGTGTGATTCTAGGCACTGACTCACCGGCCGGATCGGGTGTTCAGCCGCTGGGCATTCTTCGCATGATTTCTCTGCTGTCATCATTGGGCGAAGTTCCCGCCGAGGTGGCGATCTGTCTGGCGACAGGGAATACGGCAAAAATGCGGCACCTCAACTGCGGTCTGACTGCGCCGGGGCGTGAGGCATCTTTCGTTCTGATGGATAAGGCGCAACACTCGGCAGGGAAGAACCTTCTCGACAGCGTCCAGAAGGGAGATCTGCCGGGGATTGGCATGGTCGTGATCGATGGTGTGGTTAGCACGCAGAGAAGCCGGAATACTCCGCCTGCGACGAGAGTGCCAGAGTTGAGGGGAAGCTAGCGCACGGTGCTTCGACACGTCGATGAGTGAGAACCGATTTCACTCATTGACACGGAAAAAGGCGAACAAACGGCGCACGCTTGTGAGAGCGCCTGATTACGACGGTTATGATTACGCCGCGTCCGATTTCTTTCTATAATCAGACAAGATGCGTCTCGCTTTGTGTGCCATTTTCCTGCTCCTAGCGCTGCAATCATTCGCTCAACCCAGCGCTACCAAGAACGATTTTTCCATCACACTGGAACGCGTTGGCTGCCTCGGAAGCTGTCCTGACTATACCGTCACGATTGTCGGCGATGGCTCGGTGCGATACGAGGGCCGGGCATACGTTCACATTGAGG
>CAVRYB010000060.1:0-23847 GCA_963725295.1 uncultured Acidobacteriaceae bacterium | reverse complement strand
TTCCGGCGAATCGCTCGGCGGAACCGGGGTCGCTGATGGTGCGCGTGGACTTGGCGGACCGCGCGGAGCTGCTGGGGGAAAATCCGGAGGTGTATTACGTGACCGGCCACTACGCGGACTACCCGGCGGTGCTGGTGCGGCTGGCGCGCATCGAGGCCGGCGTGCTGCAGGACCTGCTGAAGATGGCTCACAAGTTTGTGACCGGCAAGAGTGCGCCGGCGCGATCCGGCGCGCTATCCTTGGGCGACCCGCCGGTGATCACGAGGAAGGCGGTCTCGCTGTTGAGCGGCTCGGGCTTGACGATGGTGAGCCAGTGCTTCCAGATATGGGTCGAGTTCGGAGGGTCTGCGCCAGGTTTGGGAGGCCAGATCGACCACTACGGGCGTAGCCGCACGTGCACGGCGCTCGTGACCTTGTATTGATAGGAAGCGTCGGGCTGGTGAACGTAGCGATCCAGGGCAGTCTCCGCGGCGAAGGCGGAGGCGGCGAGAAATAGTACAATCAATGCGAATCTTGACACCTTCAAGTAGATACTCCTCACACATGATAACCGGCAGGGAGCGGGTGCCGCGCGGCCCGATGGCGGTTGGCGCTTGGATCGAGATGCCGAGGGCGCGATCCTGCTAATCTATGCGAGTGGTGGATGGAACCGGCGATAGGAGGCGAGAAGAGTGCGAATCGTAGCTGGGGTGGATCTGGGCGGGACTGCGATCAACTATACATTGATCGACGGGGATGCGCGGTTCCTGATTGAAGGGCTTTGCGAGCATCCTTCGCTCGCCAAGCAGGGACCCGCGATCTGCCTCAAGCAGATCGAAGACGGGCTGGGAATCGCGTCCGAACGGGCCGGCGTTGCCCCGGCGAATGTGGTGGGCTTGGACACCCCGGGGCCGGGTCGCCGACGGGAGTGTTGAGCGCGCGCGGCTCGACCAATTTCGTGCATGCGGATTGGGCGGGCTTCGATATTCGCGCCGGGTGGAAGAGCGGTTGGCGCGGCCCGTGAACTATCTGAACGATGGCAACGCGGGGCGCGTTGTGGGGCCACTTCACGATCTTCGGAATATCTGGCGCGGCCACGTCGATCTCCACCGTGATCGGCACGGCTTGGGCGGCGGCGCTATTGTGGATGGAAATGTAGTAAAAGGGCGGATGGGGTTCGGCGGCGAACTGGGGCATGGTGTGCTGATTCCCCCTACCAGAGTATCCCGGGGATTGAAGGCTCGAAGCCGAGATGCAACTGCGGCTGCCGGGAATCGGTGTGCTCTTTGACCGCCATCGCTCGCGACTTCCTGCCGTACTTCCTGGCGCGCTATCCGGATCATGAACTGGGGAAACTGGGCGACTTGCAGAAGGCGGCCAAACTGGTGCGGGGCATGGCGGAGAAGGGCGACCCGATGTGCAAGGAGATCTTCCGCGTGCAGGCCAATGCGATGGGGTTGTTCTTCGACCAGATGGTGAACACGTTCGATCCCGATGCGTTGATTGTGGGCGGCGGAGCGCTGGAAACAACGGCGGATTTCCAGAAGTGGTTGCAGGAAATCCACGCGGGGATGCCCTGAACAGCGCGCCGAGCAGGCGGACATTCCAATTATCGTGATGCCGAACGGCGATACCGCCCGCCTGGCGCGGTGCCGCGCTGGAAGCCTTGAAGGAAGCGTGGGCGAAGGGGTTAATGTAGGGCGGTCCGCGTACGGATCATAGCGGCGGGGCGACGACCGGATCTTGCCCCTTGCAGCGAGTGCCGTGACCGCCAGATTTAGTGCTATCAAAGGACCGCTTGCTAACGCGCGCGGCTCTGATCGGAGCCACGACGGGGTGCCCCTGGGCCGGGAGTGGTTTCCGGAAAAGACACCTTATCAACCGGTCGCGGCGCTAGTGCCCGTACTTTTTCTCGCCAGCCTCTATGCGAACGGGAAGCCGATTCTCGGCTGGCGGAAGCGGGCAAGTTGCATACGGCGTGAAGGCGCACGGAGGGTTGTAAGCTTTGTTGAAATCGAGGACGACCTTCCCATCGTGCGGCAGATCGGAGTACATAAAGCGGCCCGCTCCGTACGTTTCTTTGCTGCTAGTTTGATCGCGGAAAATGTAGAATAGCTCTTTGGCGTCCGGTTCCTCGAGTATCGGCCGAAGGCGAACCCGCCCATGAATTCGAAATACGGCATAGCCTGGGCTGGGATTGGCTTCCGTGGCCCAGAACATTAGGATCGGAATCTCGACCTCGCCACCCATTGCGCCGTCACCCGATATCCTCTTGCGCCGGATAGCTCTCGATGCCCTTGAAATCGCGGCGATATGCGCTCTCGGGGTCCTTGAGCCGGATTCCGTATCTGTCGCCCCGCTTGATCGCAAAAAGACTCAGGCGTCCCACTTTCGCCGCATCCGCCAATCGAGTTCCAGCTCGCGTGTCGCACCATCCATCTTCACTGTGACCTTGCCGGAGTGCAGCTCGATTGTTCCGGCGTGAGCCGCGCCATCCGCGAGCACGATGTCGCCGCCTGCGTCCGTGCCAAAGCTGTTGGCGCCTTTATGCAACCAGAACAATCCGGTTACCGTCAGCCAGCCGCCCTCGCGCTGCAACGCGTAGCGTGGCGCCCTTGTCAAACAGGCTCTCACGCAAAAGAGCCATCGCCATCGCATATTTTTCACGATCAACAATATTGCAACTCGGCCCTGAGAACATGAAGGGTATAATCGATTGTCTCACTTGATATCCTGTCGAGAAAGGAGGGAACGAAGCGTCCAATCCTATTTATGTAGCAGTTCCGCGCCATCGATCAAGCAGAATCTACGGCGTCACCTGCCCTTCTTATGGCTGCGAAAGTCCACATCTCGGCTAACCGCCAAACGTCCAGCTGTCGCCTCCAAATATAGTCAGTGCGCCTGCCGACCAGACAGGAATGCCTGCGGTCTTAAAAGTGAAATCCGTTCCCGACATTGTCCATGCAGAATTCCATGTTGCGCTTCCGGTAATCGTCACAGATGATACGGATGATTGTGAAAAGCTACCGCCAAGAGTCAGCTTCCTTATAACTGACGTGCCGCCCGTGACGTTTGCATCACCGCCGCTGACTAATTCTCCTGCCGATCCGGTGTCATTGATTGTTCCACCTGATACAGTGATCGTCACAGGAGTTTCTACTCCGGCACCCATCTGGCCACTAAGGTTTAAAACACCTCCTGAAATAGTCACAGTTCCACCAATCGCCACGCTATTGCCATTCATTTCGAACGTACCGGCGCTCAAGTAGATGTCGGAGCAGGTTAGCAACCCGGTACCAAGATTAAATGTCCCTCCATCAACCGTAAACGTTTTGGGCTCCATAGCATAGGTTTCATTGTTCCACGTTCCAACGGTGACGTTAATCGTGGTGCCAAAAGGGTAGCCAGTAGCGAAATCGTTGACTAGATTCACCGTTCCGCCGGGCCCGTTTTGTATGATGTTTCCCAACTGCCAAGCTGGTGCGTCCAGATTTATGGCGCCACGATTTTGAAAGGTCACCTTGTTAGTGACTGGCGATGCTTCCGACCCCATTCCAGATGTTAGGATGATGTCGCCAAATACCAACATATTGGCGTTTTGATTATTTAATGCAGGCGAATGTAATACGCCCGTGCAATCAATCGCGCTTACGCGAGGCATATTCATATTGATTGTCACGGATGCCGATGTCGAATTAGCGTCAAAGATCGCCGTGTCCTGTGGCAGGGGAATCCGTGCAGGAGTGGCCCCGCCCGAGGTCGTGTACCAACTCGAATCCGACCAATATACCGATGTAGACGTCACCATGTAGCAGTTGATGGGCGTCGTAAAGGTGATTCCCGAACAGCCTTCGCAATTTCCGGAGCCGCCCGTGATCGAGGAAAGATTCCAGCCGCTGGCGCCGGCGCCGGTGATATCTTGAAAATCGGCGTTGGTGATCGAGTTGGCCGCAGTCGTCAGCGTGCGTGCCGTTCCGTAGACGTCGGAGGTTATCAGGATCCGGTCCAATGTACTGTAACCGTTAATCGTCAGTGTGCCAGTCACAGTCTGGTCCGCCGTAAAGGTAATGCTGTCATAAAGGCTGGATCCTCCAGTGTAAATGAGGTTTGCAAATGTATTTGCTCCATAGACTATCGGGGTCAGGTTTGTGCCAAGGTTCACGGTGCCATATGTCAGGCCACCGCCTGAGAAAAATACTTCAACTGAGAATGTAATTGTTGACCCTGTCGCTGTCAGTGTCATTCCCGAGGAATTTGTAGTGTCCCAACTATAAAGTGCCCAGGAGCCAGACATGGTCAGCGCGCGCGTATTTGAATTGTCCGATTCAAAATATTGTGTTGAAACTGTTTTCGAATTATCGTTCAAAGTTCCGGCTGTCAGCGTAATTCCGAAGTATGAAGAATAAAGGGTCAGATTGTCCTGAAGCGTCCAGCTTCCGCCGGCACCGTTAAACACTAAGGCAGGCATCGCTTTTCCAGCCGTCGTGATGTTGTTGCCGGTCGTGGTGGAGACAAAGTTTATTACCGCATAGGATGTCAGGGTATAAGTCATGCCAGTGACGAGCTTCAAGAGGCCGCCGGAACCGTCCCCTATATTCAGGACACCGGAGTGAGCTAGAGTGTGCGTAGCGCCCGTGCAATCAAGCGAGCGGCAAAGACTTGGGCTGCCAGTTGTTCCGTCAATAGTCACCGTCCCGTGCATGGTGCCTGTGATCTTGCAATTGTCGGCTGCCGTCGGCACCTGCGCCGGCGACCAGGTCGATGCCGAACTCCAGTTACCACCCGCTGCCACTGCTGTTAAAGTTGCCATGTTGTTTTCCTCGCCCCGTGTTGAATGTGATCGCTAAATTGACCTAAGAATATTTGGGTGTTCATTCGGATTGAATTCGATGGTTTCGCCTGCTGTCCGAAAACCATCAATTCGAAAGAGGCGCCACCATGTGCAGCTGGAAAGTTATTTCTGTGCAGTCGAGGAAAGCCGAGAGGTTGAAGGCGAAAGTATCATTGGACTGACCGTCGTAGTCGTGAAGTCGGTCAGGTCGGTGCTTTGAATCGCCGTGCCGGAGGAGATGGATACCCCCGCCGTGCTGATTCGAATCAGCGGAGGTCGGGGAGGCCGTGCCCGCTGGCACCTTCCAGACCTCCACGGTCGCCGAGCCGGGAAGATCGATGGCAAAGCTCCATCCTTCTATTTGCCCGTCGACGGGGCAAGTAAAATATCCAGTCTGCTTTCCGAGCTCCGGCACTCCGGTGGTAAACCCGATCATGCGGGTATATCTCGCGGCAGCTAAGTTGGTATCGACATAATTTTTTGTAGCTGCGTCCTGCGCGGAGCTCGGATCAGTCACGTTTGAGATATGGCCAGAATCATCTACGATTACTTCAGAATCCTCGATCTCCGTCCCTGAGGTTCCATTCCATCTCGCTATTGCTTTATCGGTTGAAGATGCTGGTCCTGTAACAGCGCCACCCATTGTATTTCCCTTTTCTGTTGTCTGTTGTCACTAGCAAAAATGTGGTTTTGCGAAAGCTACGCGTGTGTGGTTAACGAAACCTTAATGGGCAGAAGCAAAAAAACCACCAAGGCGATCGCCCTGGTGGCCGGAGGTTGATAACCGCTAACTGGAACGGCGCGGCAGTCTTTAGCCGAAGCCTGGACATCCGCTACCGAAATAGCGGGGCACTGCCCGAAGGCAGACCGCACTGCCGCCCCCCGGCCCTAGAGGCCGAGAAGCAGCATCCTTGACGCCTGCCCTTTCACGGAAAGGCATCAATAACGGCTGATGCCAGCCGCCAGTTAGAAGGGGTTATCATGCCCCGACCGGCCAAAGCCGATCTCGGTCGACACTACGGGGCGCAGATGCGGACCGCAACAATTTTTTGGTTGCGATAATTCTATGAGATCAGAAGATGGTTGGGACAATTGCCGTCAGTTGCCTTTCGCTCACCAGGTCACACTCACCCAGATACAATCTGCATCGTCCTGGCGGATACCGTGTTCCTGCCTCGGCGGATTGATACGTTTGAACCGCACCCTGAGCGTTTGGTCGCTCGCTCGATTCGCGTTTCCAGGCGCGGGATGGCCTGCCATCGGGAAAGCCCAGTAGAGGTTGTATGTGTCGGCATACTCCTCCTCGGCATCTGTTGGCTGGCCGAGCAGCGCGACAACAGCTGGTTCCTTCTTGCCGATCAGGTCGACCAGGGCATCGTTTGTGCCGTGCGCGCGCACGAAGCCAAGCTGGTTGCTGTATAACTCGATGTGCTCGACGGCATTGTCCACGTAAATGACCATTAAAGAACCGCTGCCGTTGCCCCAGAATTGGTAAGTGCCGTGGTCTTCTGTCGGCTGACCGTAAATCGAAACAACCTGCTGCGGCGTATCGCCCGGTTTTAGCCCCGCGAAGTGCGACACATCGATTTTGCCGACCATGATCGGGTTGGCCGCATGCGCGCCGCTCGCGGCAGGATGCGGGGCGCCGGCAGGTTGTGCGGGACCCGACTTGCGCCTGCTGGTGACAGCACCGGAATCCGTTGAGGCGTCGGCGCCCTGTCGTGTCGGCAGCTTGAATTTCTCGGCCGTTACGCTGTAGACGACATCCTCGATTTCGATTTTCGAAAGATCGACACTCTTGTCCGTCTCGGCGCGTTTCTCCAGCCGGAAAATGCGGGTAAGAAGAGCGGCGCCGCCTTCGGTGTATTGCTCTCCCGGCGCCTTGTCCCCGTACCAGTTTTTGATTTTCAGCGCCAGGGCCGGATCGGTCTTAGCGACATCGGCGGTCAGGTTGACAACACAGGCACCGAGAAAATAGACCTTGTCAGCATCTGATTTCTTTTCCCAGTCTTTGATACTTGTGGCATTCGCGGGAAGCGCGGCGGCGAGCAGGAGAGCGAGAATAAGCAGCGACTTCATCGTCTTGCTATTTTGATGCCGTTGCCGGCGGTGGAAATTTCTGTTTCACAACCCAGACGATCACGGATTCAAGCTGGATCTTCGACAGGTCCACTTTTCCGTCCCTGGCCTGAATCTGCAGCGCGGTCAGCTCCACATACAGCCGCTCCATGCCTTCGGATGTCGGCTTGCCGGCCTGTTTCACCGCGAACCAGTTGCGGATATCCGTGGCGAGTTTCTCGTTCTTGGTGCGCATGTCCGTCGTCATCTTGTCGACGAAGTCGGCGACGCAGGCGGATTGTTCCTTGTCCGTCTTGGCGTTGAAATCCTTCAAGGTGGTTGCCTGGGCACTGCAGGCGCTGATGGCAAGCACGATAATTGCGAGCAAAGTTCGCATGGCGGATTCTACCTCGTTTCCTTTCGGAGAGTTGGTCATTGTTCTTACAGGCATTTAGAACCAACCCATTTTCTTCATGGAAAGCAGGGCGCTGAGACAGGGCGTCCCGCAGCGGGTCAAGGGCGGCGTATGAAAGATGTCCCTCGCCGCTACGCGGCTATCGCCTCTTACGCCGTTCATCTCGACCCTTTACGCGCGAAGGGCGGCCTGTATGTTTTTGCCGGGAGAAAATGGGAAGGTCGAAACTGCCTAGACCTGGAATTTCGGTGGGGCCTGCGTGAACGGCGGGAGCGGTTTTTTCATTTCAGCCGTTGCAGTGCCGGAGTCTTCCTCTTTTGGTATCGCGTCAGGCGCGGCTTTCGGATCGGCGGCGGCCGTGAAAGCCGGAACGGCGGACAACTGGTATTCCGCCATGTAGTCGGCGCCGCCGTAATCAGGGACGGGCTGTTCGGTCCTCGCCTGCACTTTGTCCGCGAATTCTTTTTCATAGCCGTCCAGCCGCTGCGCTTTTTCCGGCGGTGCTCCCTCCCCGCTTTCGCGGTCTTTGAGGATCTTGGCCTTCAGCTTCTGGTTTTCGTCGGCCTGGCGGTCGATGTCCTGTTTCTGCGCCCAGGTCGAGGCGTCCGGGCGGTATTCATGCTGCCGCGCGGCCTCGGACTCGTCGGCGCCGGTCAGCAATCTCCCCTCCCCGTCCCGGTATCTGTCGCCGTCGACATAGACGCGGCGGCCGTCGCGCAGGCGCAGCGCGTTGTCCTCGATTTCCTTCCGGCGCCTGTCGATCTCCGCCTGTTCCTCGCTGATGCGGAGCAGCAGCTGTTCCTGCCGTTCGGTGATCTCCAGCATGGCCTGTTCGTATTCGCGCTGCTCGCGGCGGCGCTTTTCCTCGATGCGGCGTTTCTCGTAAGGACTGGTCCACGCGAAAATCATGCGCGGCGGGGCGTCGCCGGCGAGTTCGGCGTTCAGCTCGTCGGCTTCGCGTTGATGCAGAACGTTGGAATGCATCGCCCAAAGACGGGAGAGATCGCCCGGCATTGCCTGTTCGGGCGTTTCGAGTATTTTGTCCTCGGGTATGTCGTCATCCGGGTCCATGCCACAATCTTGACGGGAAATAATTAAGATTCTGTAAAACGTAAGGTTGTGCTGCCTCAAATTTCGTTGGTGGTACGGTTTTGACGGCGGGGGCAGTTGGATGACGGGCAGGTCGTAAAAACGCATCCAGCCCCCGAAAAATCGAAAATGGCGACGGGTCCAGCTGGCGGGGAAGAGCACTACGCGAAGGCGGCGAGACTGCCTTTATTGATCCGGGCCTGAATATCGCTATTCCGGACGCCCTTGAGATAGACCATGGTCGATGCGATATCACGATGGCCCATCCACTGCTGCAGCGTGCGGATGTCGATGCCGTCCTGGAGGTGCCGTGTGGCGTACGTGTGCCGGAATTTATGAAGGAACCACCGGGTGCAGAACGGGCCGGCGGCGCAGCGGTTGGTTTTGACCGTGCCGTCGGACAGCGTATGCGTGACGGCACAGTGGCCGCAGTTCAGCTTGCCGCGCCAGGCGACAGCCTTCAGCTTCTCCAGCATCGCTCCGTCGGGATTGCCGGTGGTGCTGGTGAACACCGGATCGTCCGGCGTGGCTTTCTTCGGCTTGAACTTTTCCAGCAGGGCGATGAGCTTGCCCGGCACGGGCACTTCGCGTTCCTCCCAGTTCTTCGGGCTGAATTTCCAGTGGGGTTTCGCGGTGACGCGGATGGCGGTGTGGCGGAAGTCCACGTCGCGCCATGTCGTGAAGCGCCCCTCCGCGTCGCGGAATCCGCACATGAGATAAAACTTGAACCGCATTTCCTCGGGCGGCGTGCAGGCGTCGAACAAATTCTCCAGGTCGTTGTCCTCGTAAATCGGCCGCACGGTTTCAACGAAGCTGGGCCAGTCGGTCGGCGTCAGCAGTTTCGGGCGGCCGTGCTGTTTGAGCAGCTGGGAGATGACGACGAGCTTGTTGTAGATGGTCTTTCCCCCCTGCCCTGTTTTCAGGCAGCGTGTGGCGAATTCCAGCAACGTGTCCCGCTCGATCTCGTCGACGTAGGTGCAGGGACAGAATTCGCCGAAGGAAGTCAATATCGGTCTGTAGGTGCGAAAGGTACGAAGCGAGCGGTGGTAGCGGATGTAATCCTCGTATTTCGCAAGCGCATCCTTGACGGTGACGCGTGCCGGGGATTCGGGGACGGCGGACGTATCGATCAGGCCGCTACGGATCGCGGAAAGTTCGGCCTGTTTGTGCCGCATGCGCTCGGCGGCGATGAACGCATCGGGGCCGGCGGGTTCACGGCTGCGTTCGCCGCCGCTCCACCATTCGAGATAGTAAGTTCCTTCGGCGTGAAGTTCGTCCTTGCCCGCGACCTTGACGTGATCGCGGCGCACGCGGGCCTTGCTGTCGAACAGCGCGGGTGCTAGTTTCCAGACATCGTTGGTTTTTATTTTCTTGAGAAGCTTGACGGTGCCGAGTTTGGGCATGGAAGGCGACTCCGCTGGCTCCTCGTCGGAGCCGCCTACAGAATCGCCCTCATGGTCTGTAAATGCAAGAAAATAAAACTGGCGCCTGACAGGGCAGCGTTCTAACCAACTGAACTACGTCCCCAAACCTTTGCAGAAATGCCTTGTGGGGCAAGGCTTTGCAATTTCGCTTCGGCGCGCACTCTGGGCGGTGCTTACCTTCGGCAGCTGTCCCTGCCAAAACCACCGATTGATTGCTTTGGAATCGGCGCGCTCTCGCGAAGAATTATCTTAACATCGAAGCCGCGCACAGTGCTACTCGCAGCGCGCTGAATCGAGACAAACACGCACTCGTGTTGGAGCTACGCTTCAGACCCTGCCGAACGATCCGCCCGTCAGCCTTCCATCGTCGAGACATCGCCGACGTCCGCGCCCGTCTCCTGCGCCTTAAGAATGCGCCGCAGGATTTTTCCCGATCTCGTCTTCGGCAGAGACGCGACAAACTCCAGTGACGACGGAGTCGCGATCGGCCCCAGTTCCCTGCGCACGTGCTCGATCAGCGTCGCGGCCAGAGCTTCGGAAGCCACGTGATCGGAACGGACCTGCACGAACACCTTGATCGTCTCGCCTTTCATCGGATCAGGCACTCCGATCGCCGCAGCTTCGGCGACCGCCGGATGCGAGACTAGCGCGCTTTCAACTTCAGCTGTTCCGATGCGGTGTCCGGCTACGTTCAGGACGTCGTCATAGCGGCCGAGCACGGCGATGTACCCGTCTTTATCCTTCGTGGCTACGTCGCCCGTCACATAGCATCCTGGGATCACTTTCCAATCGCGCTCATAGCGAGCCGGGTCGCGCCATACGGTGCGCAGCATGTGCGGGAACGGGCGCTTGAGCACGAGCTGTCCGCCGACTCCCGCCGGAGCCGAGTTGCCGTTTTCATCCAGCACATCCGCCTCGGCGCCTGGTACCGCGACGCCCACTCTCCCCGGACGCATTGCCATCGAAGGCGGCGTTCCCAGCGCGGGTCCACCTAATTCAGTCTGCCACCAGTTGTCGATCACGTAACCCCACTTGCCATCGCCCGCCAGATGCGTTTGCGCCCAGCGCCATGCTTCAGGGTTCAGCGGTTCGCCGGCGCATGCGATCACGCGCAACGTCGTCAGGTCATACTTTGCTGGATAACCCTCGCCGTAGCGCATGAACATGCGCAGCGCGGTGGGAGCGGTGAACATCTTGGTCACGCCGTAGCGTTCCACGATTTCCCAGGCAACACCCGGGTTCGGATAGTCGACTGCTCCTTCGCGGAAGAGCGTCGTAACACCAGCGCACAGTGGAGCGTACACAATGTACGAGTGCCCTACGACCCATCCGATGTCTGACGTGCACCAGAAGATGTCGCGATCGCCGACATCGTAGTAGCTATCGAGATGATAGGTCGTGCCGACCATGTAGCCGCCATGCACGTGCACCACGCCTTTTGGTTTGCCAGTCGAACCGGAAGTGTAAAGCAGGAAGAGTGGATCTTCGGAGTCCATCTCTTCAGCTGGGCAATGCGGAGAGAACTTCAGCAAGTCGTTAAAGTCAACCTCGCGCGGAGCAGTTAACTCGGCTCCGCCGCGCACATAGACAACTACTTTCTCGACGCATTCCAGCTTATCGATCGCCTCATCAACGATGGCCTTCAGGGCGACGGTCTTGCCGCGCCGGTAGCCGACGTCTCCGGCAATTACGACTTTCGCTTGCGCGTCGGTGATGCGATCACGGAGCGCCGTATGGCCGAGGCCGGCATACACCACGGAGTGAATCGCGCCGATGCGGGCGCAAGCCAGCATCGCGACTGCGCCTTCGATGGTCAGCGGCATGTAGATGATGACGCGATCACCCTTCACCACGCCGAGCGACTTGAGACCGTTCGCGAAGCGACATACCTGGCGATGCAATTGTCCATAGGTGACGATGCGCTCGCTTCCATCTTCGCCCAGCCAGATGAAGGCAGCTCGATTGCGGCGATCCGATTCAGCGTGGCGATCGAGCGCGTTGATCGTGATATTGGTCTTGGCGCCGGTAAACCAGCGATGATGCACTCCATCCCAATCAAGCACCTTGTCCCACTTGCGCGACCAGGTAAAGCGGGCAGCGTAATCTCCCCAGAAGCCTTCCGGATCTTTGCGCGCGCGGGCGCACTCCCCCAGCCAGTCTTTCTGAATGGTGTTGTTTTTCACGATCGCAGGAGAGGCGTATTCCTGATCCATCACGAGTAGGTTGGAAATGTCTTCTGTTTTCGGCGTGGTTAGAGCGCTCATTCGGGGGCCTCCGGGTTAACGCGAGCACTAATTAGGGTCGCGGTGCATGTTGCTCTGCTTCCTAATT
Organism: uncultured Acidobacteriaceae bacterium; assembly: GCA_963725295.1. Lineage (GTDB taxonomy): Bacteria > Acidobacteriota > Terriglobia > Terriglobales > Acidobacteriaceae > Acidiflorens. Next base: position 11,720 of record CAVRYB010000060.1, on the reverse strand, counting down.
ACTGGCAGTGACGCAGATCACATGACGGTGTGTTTTTAGCAGAGAATCAATGTTGTCCACTGATTTCGATCACTCAGAGGCGTGACCGCTGTCACAGCCAACGATTTCAATCCGACATAGCGTAGCGCCCCATGTTCCTACTCAGGCTTAAGTCTGGCAGGAACGAGGAGGAAACCGTCTATGCCGAAGTTGAAAGGGTGGTTGCTGAGCCTGCTGGTGCTGGCCGTAACGGCTGTACCTGTCATGGCGGGAAATAACGACGCAAAAACAGAAAACGCGAATGGAGCCAATACGACCGAAGGCAGTCCGGCAGGAGCGCCGACCCCGAGTCCCAGTCTAGGTTCGAGCGTAGCGCCGGCAGGCGATGCCAACGTCACGGCGCTACTCGGAGTTCTCGTCATGAAGGGCGTTCTTGCGCCGACCGAGGCCAACGCCATTCGAAACGCCGCACCCACCGCCCAATTTCAGGCACTGATTGAGGCACTTTCCCAAAAAGGCCTGGTGAACGCGCAAGACCTTGCCGCGATTTCATCGGCCGTTCCGACGGCGCAACCGGCGGCCATCGCAACCCCGGTATCGTCGTCGCTGGCCACACAAGCCGCGACGCCATCGGGCGCCCCCGCTCCTGAAAAGAAGCCCGAAGGGCCAACCGTGGTTCCGGCAGTTGCCCCCTTGCGGGTCGTGGCGCTTGATCCCCCGGTGAAGGACGGTCTGCTTCCCAGTTTCAAGGCTGGCGCCGTGCGAGTCACGCCCTATGGTTTCGTTAAGGTGACGGCAGTACACGATTCCAGCGCCCCCAACGGCGACGATTTTCCCTTCCCGGGAATATGGCTCAATTCCAGTGACGTCCTCAGCACCGGTCCCACCAAAGATCCATCTTTCCATCTGAAGGCGCGCTCCTCCCGCTTTGGCGCTAACTTCGAATGGCCTGACATTTCCAAGAGGCTCACGCTGACCGGCAAAGTGGAAGGCGACTTCGAGGGTGGATTCACGGAAGTCGATAACGCCGATGTCTCTTCGATCCGCAACCCTCAGCCGCGACTCCGCCTGGCTTACGCAAGGTTGGATTACGCCGCCAGCGACAACACTGACGTCTTCTTTGAAGCCGGTCAGAACTGGTCGCTTTTCGGTTCGAGCGCCCTTCCGAACATTCTCGAAACAACTTTCCTTGGTGCTTACTCCGGTGACATTTACGAGCGCTCTCCACAATTCCGCTTTGGTCTGGTCCACAAGCTGGGTGGCGATCGCAACTTCAAAATCTCCCCTGAGTTCGCCATCATGATGCCCAGCACGGGCGAAATCTACAAACTCAACGGAACCCTCGGAGGCTTTGAGGCCCAGATCGGCGAAGGCGAGCGCGAAGGCGCTGATTCCGACCGGCCCGAAACGGAAGGCAAGCTGACTCTCCAATTCCAGCTCGACAAAGCTCCTGGAGTGGCTCCGGCTCAGGTGTTCTGGAGTGGCTACTTAGGCAAACGCACCTCCATTACCACCTACAACAATCTGGTAAGCTCTGGTGCCCCGGCCGATCTGCTGGCGCAATTCAAAGCGGCTGGTGGCTTCACCAACAGCAGCCATTTGTTCGGCAACCAGCTTGCCTTGCAACTCCCGACGCGCTGGGCAACGCTCGTGGTAAGCGCGTGGCGCGGTGGCGACATGCGCTTCATGCTGGGCGGCCAACTCAATACGTATCTCACGGACGTCAGTGGGCTGAACAACGTGGGATTCGTCCAGACCGTCGACAACGTCAGCGCAGCAGCCGGAGGAATGGCCGTCGGCTGCTCCGTCGCTTACGATCCGGAAGCTGACCAAACCTGCACTGGCCAGGGCGGCACGTGGAAGATCGCTCCGCAACGGCCGATCGGTGCTTTCGGCGGCTTCATCAACCTGGGCTTGCCATTGTCCCGCTGGTTCAATGCTGATCCCAAGGGGCGCAACGCTGGCTGGCAACTCTACCTGCATGCCGGCAAAGACCAGGTGGTTCACCACGATCTCGCCCACGCCAATGGCTTCGGCTGCGGTGCGGCCGATGGAAGCGCAAGCTGCAGCGGCGGTCTCCCGCTCTTGCAGTCCCGAATGCTGGCGGCAACCCTCTACTACAAGCTGAACGCATGGACCACATTTGCGTTTGAGCAGTCGCAGTATCAGACAACCTTGTTGCCAGAAATTGGGAACGCTTACAACATTGCCGGGCAAGCCTCGAACAAGTGGAAGGACAACCGGACCGAATTCGGCCCGATCTTCACCTTCTAGAGCAGACTCTACACCCCAGCGGGCCCCTACGGGCTCGCTGGGATTTCACTATCCAGCCGGGGCTGCTCTTGAGAACCGGGATCACAAGAAACGGGCGCGGACTCCATTGGAGCGAGATTCTGGGTCCCGTTTCCCCTGATTTTTCGCAGAATAGCTATTGTGTAAGGCAAGCAGAGGGATCACAATGTACGCGAATTTGCGCACAGTTCTTTCCTTGCTGCTCACGAACATCCAGTAAGGCCGAGTAGGCGTAACGGTCTTCAACGTTGAAGGGCGGGCCAAATGGCGGACGGGCAGAGGCTTTCGAGAGATACCACGCGGGCAATGATCTCTCAATTCCTTGGATTCGGGCTTGATGCATACGACATGGCAATGGTCGTGGTCATGGCTCCGATTCTGGGTAAGCTGTTTGTCACGCCCGGAGGAACCGCCGCCTGGCAGTACACAAAGGTCCTGCTCTTTTACTCGATCACGATGGCGGCACGCCCCGTCGGATCGGCCTTCTTCGGCCACTACGCAGATAAGATTGGCCGCCGCAATCTATTGATTTTTACGATTGCCGGTGTCGGCGTGATGTCAGTGATTGCCGGGTTTCTGCCAACCTACGCGCAAGCCGGAGTTTGGTCTTACGTCCTGTTCAGTGTGTTGCGGTTCCTGATGGGCTGCTTTTTCGGCGGCGAATATGCGGTCGGTCATACTTTTGCGATCGAGTTTGCTCCCCGCAATAAGCGCGGCCAAATTTCTGGTTTCGTGCAGTCAGGTTTTCCGCTGGGCTATGTATTTGCCGCGCTGGTCGTAGCCGCGCTCTCCCACTGGGTGGGAGACGCCAACATGCTGCGATATGGCTGGCGGATCGCCTTTATGACGGGCGCAGTGCCTGTGCTTCTCGCTCTCTGGATACGTTCCTCGCTCCACGAATCTCCGGAGTTTGAAAAGGCGAAAGCGATGGGGAACGTAACGAAGGCGCCTTTCCTAAGTCTGTTTGTGCCACCGCAGCTATGGTCATTCCTGCAGGTCTTTGTATTTATGACCGGCCTGTTCCTCACCGACTACTCGGTCTACGGATATCTGCCGAGCATCCTGACCCTGGGTGGGCGCGGTTTCGGCACGACCCAATACAGCCTCATCTACGGCTTCGCGCTCTTCATGTCTTTTCTGGGCTATAACTTCTACGGATGGCTGTCCGACCGCACCGGGCGCAAGATCCTCACGCAATGGTACTGCGTGTTTCTGGTGATTTTTGCTATCCCGGTGTACTACGTGCTCTATCATGCGGCCGTCGCCCGCAACATTCGTATGGCCGTTGCCGGATGCGTCATGGCGGCGATGCTGAAACTGGCGTGGGGCATGCTTCCCGCGTATTTGTGCGAGCGTTTCCCGACCAAGACACGAGCCACCGGAGTCGGCTTTGGCTACTCTTCCGGCGCCCTGATCGGAGCCTGGTTCAGCGTGTATGTGCTATGGGCCCACAAGATTCCGTTTGTCGCCGCCATCGAGAAACAGGATCTGTGGCTGTCGCCGGCGGTGATTCTGACGATCGGCGCGATCATGACTTTTCTAAGTCTGTTGTTCTCTCCGGAAACAAGGCACGTTGAACTCGACGAAGTCGGAGAGCCTGCCCATGTTGAAAGAGCGGTTGCTTGACGGAACTTGAGGTTGACGGGAATCCCATCAGTCGCGAAGGGGAGCGGGTTCCGGCTTGAAGTTACTTTTCGCAAAGGAGAGAAACGTGGCGAACGCAAATGTTGATTCCGACGCCCCTGGGATAAGCCGCTGGTGGCGCGTTGTTGTCAGGATGTCCATGAACGTGCTGCTGATTTCAATCGCGAGTGAACAACAAGGAGAAGCCCCATGGCAGAAGCAGTGAAGCGCAACGATGCGCGCCCGGAAGAGCGCTATCAGGGATCCCAGGCGTCCTGGGACAAGATTGCAGACAGCAAGGAATTCAAGGATTTGATGTCGACGAAGAAAACGTTCATTGTGCCCGCGTTTATTTTCTTCGTCCTCTACTATTTCGCGTTGCCCGTGCTGGTCGGCTACGCGCCGGCTTTCATGTCAACCAAGGTGTGGGGCGTCAATCTCGCCTACCTCTTCGCGCTGTCGCAGTTTTTTGTCGCCTGGCTCATCGCCGGACTGTATGTGAAGGCCGCCAACGGCTTCGACCGTCTCGCCAAAGACATTGTCGAAAAGGCTGAGATCATCAAAGGAGGCAAGTAGCCATGTCGAACGTCCCTCTGATCATGTTCCTGGTATTCATCGCGATCACACTCGGCATCACCTACTGGGCCTCGAAACGGTCCTCGGGTGCCAGCGCCTACTTTGCCGCCAGCCGCCAGATTAAAGGCTGGCAGAACGGCATCGCGGTCGCCGGCGACTACATGAGCGCCGCATCCTTCCTCGGAATCGCCGGCATCATCGCCTTCCAGGGCTATGACGGCTTTCTGTTTTCCGTAGGCTGGCTAGTCGCTTACCTCACGGTTCTGCTAGTCATCGCGGAACCACTGCGCAACGCGGGCAAGTACACCATGGCCGACGTGCTCGCCTATCGGCTCAACCCTCGCCCAGTGCGAGCTATGGCAGCACTCAGCACTCTCACCGTCAGCACCTTTTACATGATTGCCCAGATGGTCGGAGCGGGCGCGCTTGTAAAACTACTGCTCGGCGGCCGCATCACCTACAACCAGGCGGTCACCGGCGTTGGCATCCTGATGATTGTCTACGTCGTGTTCGGAGGCATGCTGGCGACGACGTGGGTGCAGATCATCAAGGCCATTCTGCTGATGGCGGGAACCTTCCTGCTCAGCATTCTGGTGATGGCGCACTTCGGCTTCAGCTTCTCCAACTTCTTCGGCGCGATCGGACACGTCACCTATCACGATGCCAAGGGTGCCGAGGTGGTCAAGGACTTCATGACACCGGGCCTTCGCTTCAAGCCGCCTTATGGACCGCTCGATCTGATCTCGCTCGGCCTCGCACTGATCTTCGGCACCGCCGGACTGCCGCACATCCTGGTCCGCTTCTATACCGTGCCCGATGCTAAGACGGCTCGGAACAGCGTGGTCTGGGCGATGGTGTTGATCGGCAGCTTCTACATCATGACCACGTTCCTGGGCTTCGGAGCCGCGACCATCGTTGGCCCCGACTTCATCAAGACCCACGGCGGCACGAACATGAGTGCGCCACTGCTCGCGCAAGCTCTGGCTGGAGACATCTTCTTCGCGTTTATTTCAGCCATTGCCTTCGCTACAATTCTCGCCGTGGTCGCAGGTCTCACCATCAGCGCGACAACTTCTTTCTCGCACGACTTCTGGACGAACGTGATTCACAGCGGAGTCGAGCGCAAGCCAGGAGAAGAGGTGATGGTGGCTCGCATTTCTGCTTTCGTCGTCGGCGCAGTAGCCATCACAATCGCTATTGTTCTGGGGCCAACGGCCAACGTCGCATTCCTGGTGGCGCTGGCGTTTGCCGTGGCCGCGTCCGCAAACCTGCCCGTGATCGTGCTATCGATCTTCTGGCGCCGGTTCAACACGACGGGAGCAGTCGCTGGCCTTGGGGTAGGCCTGCTTGCTTCGCTCGGACTCATCCTGATCAGCCCCAGCATGATGGCGATCGATCCCCCCACCGTCGTCGGCACAGCCCGCCACCTGATTCAGGCGAAGGCGTTGTTCCCGCTGGAGAATCCCGGCATTCTGAGCATTCCGCTGGGATTCATCGGAGCGATCCTCGGTACGCTGCTCAGCAACGAGCCGAGTTCGCAGGAGAAGTTCAACGAACTGCTCGTCCGCTCCAACACCGGACTGGGCGCGGAAAGAGCGGGCTCGCACTAGACCGCTGCATCGTCAGAACCAGAGCAGCCGGAGGAAGATGCTACAACTTCCCCCGGCTGCTTTTTGTTTGACCCGGTTGATCGCCCGCTGGAGCTCAGCTAGTTCAGTCCCTCTCTTCTCCCCGACAATCCATCTCCAAAGGCGGCGAACCGTCCGTCAATCCGTGACAGATGTCACCGACAAATCCGACAGAACGGCCTAGTAATAATCTGCGAAGGAGCCTTTGAGTTCTGCGGAGGATCCCATGAAGCGAATTGCGGTCATCGTCAGTCTCTGTGCGTTGTTGGTTCCAAGTTCGGCTTGGGCCGGCGCAATTGACATGGTCAACCAGTTCGGCACCGTCAGCGTGACCGGCTCCGGAGTTGTCTGCACTCGATCAGAGCTGATCCAATTCGGCACAATCGTCGCGCCTCCCGGACACGCCCTGGGTTCGGTCAGCTTCTCCACCGGCGCACTCTCCAGCGGCAGCATCTGGAGCGGCGGAACCTTTTCCGCTACCGGCTCCTCCTTCATCGTGAGAGGAGAGGGTAAGTACGGCGAACCCAAAGGAGTCATCTTTTACGCGCACTTCATCGGTCCGATCAAATGGCAACTGATCAGCCACGTCGGCAACTATGATTACGTATTCATGTTGAGCGGCACCGTCGCCGGAGAGTTATTTAATGGCCGCATGGTCTACGGAACAACTCAGCAGACGATAGTTTTGTACAAAAATCAATGGGGGCTGAATCAGCGCGGCAACCTGCGCGGCGGTGTTACCAAATTTGGTCCCGAACCCGGCACATTGGGACTGTTCGCCAGTGGCGCGATCGCCCTTGCAGGAGCGATGTGGCGCAAACGGCCGCAACCCTCTCAAAAATAAATGCTCGATACAGGAGTAAGGATTGGTGCGAAAGGGGGGACTCGAACCCCCACGGTTTTACCCGCCAGATTCTAAGTCTGGTGCGTCTGCCAATTCCGCCACTTTCGCATTGCGGGCAGGATCTGCTTCAAGTCTAGTTGCGAACCCGCGCCGCTGGCAACGGTGTATCTTTTCTAGCTACCAACTCCGCTGTCGCCTTCTTCTCGACAACTTCCCGGTAATGCAATACGCGCAGTCCCGTAAACAGCTGTGGCAACTCGTCAGGCTGTAGCAGGTGCGATGGATTCTTCGGGCCGTTCTCCAGGTTTGCCTGCGCGATGGTGTGGGTCTTATAGATGAGCGTTCCACCCGGACGGATTGACTTCAGAATTTCCGGAATGATCCTGCGCTCCAGGAAGAAGAACACCACCACCAGGTCGAACTGTGTTTGCGAAGCTTTGAATCGAGTGAGATCATCTACCACAGAGTGGATGTGAGGGGCGAGCGGCCCGGCGTTCTGCTGTGCTTGCTCGATCGCGGTGTCTGAAATGTCGATCAGTGTGACTTCCCAGCCCTGTTTCGCGAGCCAGATGGAGTGCCGCCCAGCTCCTCCGGCCAGATCGAGCGCGCATCCTCCGTGCGGAAACACTGGTAAAACATGTTCGGAGAAAGCCCGCTCCAGAAAAGGATCGGGCTCAAGCCAATGGTCGGGAGCGTCCCGATACTTCTGGTTCCAGTGTTCGCGTTCGTCGCGATCGCCGCGTTCTTTGTCCGAAGCTTGGCCGTCCGAAGATCGCGGCATGCTTTTCGATTCTAATCCTCGCGAAATCAACTCCAAACTGGGAGAACAGAACCTGCGATGCCCCGACTGACTCCAGGTGCGACACGTCCGGCGGGCCGCCATGGATCGGCGCTTCCTCCTCGCACCGGCGGGGGCGGTGGTGGGGGCGGCGACAATCGTCCCGAATTCTTTCCTAACTATGGAGACCGCCTGCGCCGGGCACGTGTGAGCCTGGCCATCGCCATGACGCCTGTTCTCGTCCTTTTTATTTCTTTCACGGCGGCGTATCTGGTCCACCGTGGCTTTGTCTCGATGGATGTCAGCGATGCAACCTACCGGAAAACGTGGGTTCCCGTGCAATTGCCCTGGGGATTATTGCTGGCCAACACCGCTATCCTTATTACTAGCTCCGTAACCATCGACCGCGCGCGGCGCCTGATCACCCGTGAAGCGGCGCTGGCGCCTGTGCAATCGATTCCTGGCGTTTCCCTCGGCGACGAACGCCACTTCCCATGGCTTCCGCTGACCACGATTCTCGGCCTGGCATTTCTCGGCGGCCAACTTCTGGTTTGGAGCAACCTGTCTTCCCGAGGATTTCACTTCGCCGGCGGCACCAGCAGTTCCTTCATCTATATGCTCACCGCCATGCACGGACTTCACCTAGCCGGCGGCGTTGTTGCGCTTCTGGTCGCGAATGTTGGCACAATTCTCCACCGCCCGGTGGAGACGCGCCGCATCATCGTCGACATCACATCGTGGTACTGGCACGCGATGACCGGCATTTGGATTTACATCCTCATATTGTTCTCGTTTGCCGCACAGTGAACCGGGCGACCCGCCGCCGTTTTATAATAGAAAGATTCACTACTAGGTCTGGATCGATCTGTAACGCCAGGGGAAGATGTCGACAGAGAGCATTGTTGTTCGCGGGGCCCGGGTTCATAACCTCAAGAACATTGATTTTGAAATTCAGCACAACGCATTGACCGTGGTGACCGGTGTCTCCGGTTCGGGCAAGTCGTCGCTCGCCTTCGATACCATTTACGCCGAAGGCCAACGGCGTTACGTTGAGTCACTCTCCGCATATGCGCGGCAGTTCCTGGAACGTATCGAGAAGCCGGACGTCGACCTGATCGACGGCATCGCGCCGGCTGTCGCCATCAAGCAGAAAAATTCGACTCGCAATCCCCGGTCGACAGTCGCTACAGCCACCGAGATCTTCGACTATTTGCGCCTGCTCTTCGCTCGGGTCGGACGAACCTACTGCCTGCAGTGCGGAAAAGAAGTGAAGAAAGACACGGTCGACGAAGTCGTCGAAAGCGTTCTCGCCTTGGGTGAAGGAACACGCCTGAACGTGCTGTTTCCTATTCAGCCCTATGCGTCCCCGGCGGAGGAGAAGCCTAAGAAGGCTCGCGCAAAAAAGAAGTCGGCCGACGGCGCCCCGCCCTCTCGGGAGATCACGGATGCCATGCGCGTCCGCCTCTTCGATCTCCGCAAGCGCGGCTTCAACCGGCTGTTTCAGAATGGCGAGATTTTTGAATTTTCCACGCCGGAGTCGTTGCTGAACGTCAACTTCGCCGAGCCCGTCTTTGGACTAGTGGATCGGATCGTCGTCGCCCCCGACCAACGCACCCGCATCGTCGACGCCATCGAAATCGGTTATCGCGAAGCCGGCGAAGTGATTTTTGAAACGGCTCCGCGCGAGGGCGAAACTCCACGGCAGCTGCGTTTCAGCCAGCGTTTCGAGTGCAAGAACGATGGCAGCCGCTACGAAGAACCTGAGCCGCGCCTGTTCTCATTCAACAATCCCTATGGCGCCTGTCCCCGCTGCCAGGGTTTCGGCAACACGATCGACTTTGACCTGAACCTCGTCATTCCCGACAAGGGCAAGACTATCAATGAAGGCGCAATCGAACCCTGGACAAAGCCGAAATATCGTCCCCTTTTCACAGAACTGAAGCGTTTCGCGCGTCAGGCTGGCATCCCGCTCGACGTTCCCTGGCATGAGCTTGAGCCCGAACAGCAAAATCTGATCATTGGCGGTGATCGCAGTTTTGGCGGAGTCCGCGGCTTCTTCGCACACCTCGAGCGAAAGAAGTACAAGCTCCACGTACGCGTTTTTCTCAGCCGCTACCGTGGGTATTCGCAGTGCTCCACTTGCGGAGGCACCCGCCTGCGAGTGGAAGCACGGCAGGTAAAGATCGCCGGCAAGAACATCTGCGAAGTCTGCAGCATGACCGTCGAAAACGCGGCTCGCTTCTTCGCCGACCTGACGCTCTCGCCGCAACAGGCTGCGATTGCCGAGAAGCTCCTGATCGAACTGCGCGAACGCCTCCGCTTCCTCAACGAGGTTGGACTTGAGTACTTGACCCTCGACCGTCTCTCATCCACGCTGTCAGGCGGTGAGGCGCAGCGCATCCAGCTTGCGACCTCGCTCGGCTCGCGCCTTGTGGGCACGCTCTATGTGCTCGATGAGCCTTCCATCGGCCTGCATTCGCCGCGACACGCACCGGCTCATCAAGATCCTGCACGACCTGCGCGATCTCGGAAACACGATCCTGGTCGTCGAGCACGATCCGGATATCATGCGCGCCGCCGACCGCATTCTCGACCTCGGCCCCGGCGCAGGAGAAAACGGCGGCAAGGTCGTCGGCGCCGGCACCTACGAAGAAATCTGAAGATGCCGCACTCGCTCACCGGACGTTATCTGGCCGACGAACTCCACATCCAGATTCCGCAAAAGCGCCGTCAGCCGGGACCCCACAAACTGCGCATCACTGGCGCGCGATGCGCACAACCTGAAGAATATCGACCTTGAAATCCCGCTCAACATGCTGGTGGCGATTACTGGCGTTTCGGGCTCGGGGAAATCGTCGCTGCTGCACGACGTTCTTTATCAGGCGCTAGCCATCGCCAAGCGACAGACCAAGCGGCGCGGCCGAAGTTATGTGGGACAGCGTCGAGGGCGACGACTATCTCGATGAAGTCGTTCTGGTCGACCAATCTCCCATTGGCCGCACGCCGCGCTCGAATCCAGTCACCTATATCAAGGCCTTTGACATCATCCGCGAAGTGTTCGCCTCCTTGCCCGAAGCGAAGAAGCGCGGCTTCCCTGCCGGACATTTTTCTTTCAACGTTCCCGGAGGACGCTGCGAGAATTGCCAGGGCGACGGCACGGTCACGGTAGAAATGCAGTTTCTCGCCGACGTGGAACTCGTCTGCGACGAGTGCAAAGGTACCCGCTACAAGCCGCAGGTGCTCGAAATTACCTATAAGGGCAAGAATATTCACGAAGTCCTGAACCTGACGATTCGCGAGGCGCTCAAGTTCTTCGCCGACGTTCCCCGCCTCACCGAGAAGCTGCGCGTACTGGACGAAGTCGGCCTCGGCTACCTGCGGCTTGGCCAGTCGGCCACCACGCTATCCGGAGGCGAAGCGCAGCGCATGAAACTGGCCGCGCACCTCCAGCCGGGACTCGCCCGATCAGCCGGCCCTCCGAAGGAGGCGATGCCCCCAAACATAGGCGCCGCACGCTGTATATCTTCGATGAGCCCACCACCGGCCTGCATTTCGACGATGTCAGTAAGCTACTTTCTGCTTTCCGCCGTCTAATTGATGCAGGAGGCTCCATCGTCGTTATCGAGCACAATCTCGAAGTCATCAAGACTGCCGACTGGGTCATCGACCTCGGCCCTGAAGGCGGCGATCGTGGCGGAAATCTGGTAGGTTCAGGTACACCAGAAGCGATCGCGGAATTGAAGAACTCCTACACCGGAAAGTACCTGAAGCAGGTTTTGAACGGGAACGGCCTCCGGTAGCCTTGGAGGCACGACTGAGAATGGCCCGGCGCTTCAACGCCGGGAATGGTGGTAAGACTGAGCAAGTCCGGAGGGACGACTGAAGCACTCGCTCACCAATGCGATTGTCTTTGCCCTGTTGACGCTCTGCGCTGTCGCGCAAACTCACACCACCGTCCGTCATCACCGTGAAGTCATCGATTCGCAGCCACCTGACGGGG
>CAVRYB010000059.1:0-11314 GCA_963725295.1 uncultured Acidobacteriaceae bacterium | reverse complement strand
TTTTAAAAATTACGTGTTTGGAATAGGGCGGACGATGTAGGGCGTTGGCTCCAACCGAAATCCCGGCAACGGTATTCCCTTTTCCATCGCAACCATCCGCTCCTGATGAATGATCTCCATCTTTTTCAGGCGGCTCTGGTCCTTCACATAAAGATAACCAACAATGCCGCCCGCCAACGCCAACGTAGTGATTCCATCTCCGATTGTGTAGCTCATCTTTTCCTCACCTCATGCTTAAGACAAGGTGTGGCCACCGCCCGGTTGCAGTAAAGAGCGACCTTTTCATTCTTACAGATAACTATCTATTAATGAATATGTTACGGAAAACGTGACGAATACCTCGTCGTCCTCCGCTGGAGCATGGTTCTCGCGGTACACTTCTGCAAGGTTCTTCTCGATTCCCATGAGCGCCTCGCCCCGCATCATCTTTCACGTCGATATGGACGCGTTCTTCGTTTCTGTCGAAGAGCTGTTTGATCCGTCTCTGAAGGGAAAGCCGGTGGTGGTTGGCGGACAGCGCGATGAGCGGGGAGTAGTGTCGGCGGCGTCGTATGCGGCGCGGAAATTTGGCGTGCATTCGGCGATGCCGTTACGCACGGCGGCGAAACTCTGTCCGCAGGCAATTTTTGTGAACGGACATCCGGAGCGGTATCGGGAATATTCGGGCAAGGTGCATGAAGTGCTCGGGCATTTTTCTCCGCTGGTGGAGATGGCGTCCGTGGACGAGGCCTATCTCGACATGACGGGAACGGAGCGGCTTCACGGGCGTCCGCTGCAGTCGGCGCAGCGGTTGCACGCGGCGATGAAATCGGCGACGCATGAACTGCTCGGTGGGGATCGGGACGTCGCGGCTGATCGCGAAGTGTCGTCGGCCAAGGCGAAGCCAACGGAGTGCTCTGGGTGCTGCCGGGGCAGGAAGCGATCTTTCTGGCGCCGCTCGCGGTGGGAGACATTCCTGGAGTCGGGAAGGTGATGGAGCAGAAGCTGCACGCAATGGGGATCGAGCGCGTGGGCGATCTGGCGCGGCTGGATGATCATGATCTTGAGGAGCGCTTTGGAAATGGGGCTGGCATGGCGGGAAAGTCGCGCGGCGAAGGCGGGCGGATGGTTCGACACGGCGGTGGGGGAGAGTGAGGATCCGAAATCGATCAGCCACGAGCATACGTTCAATGACGACACGGGCGATGTCGAGCGGCTGCAATCGACGCTGATGCGGTTGAGCGAGATGGTGGGGCGTCGGTTGGCGGAGGGGATTTTCGCGCGCACGATTCAGTTGAAGCTGCGCTACAAGGACTTTACGACCATGGCGCAGGCGATTCGCTGGCGCAGCCAGCCGACGCAAATGGATCATCAGATTTTCGAACAGGCGCGGCGGCTGTTTTTTGCGAATTGGAAGAAGGGCGCGGAGGTGCGATTGCTGGGAGTGCAGGCGTCGAACTTCGAGGCTGGTCCTGGGCAGCTTGATTTGCTGGAGCCGGCGCGCGATCAGCGTTGGCAGAAGGCTTTGGCGGCGGCCGATCATCTGCGCGATAAGTTTGGGGAATCTGCGATTCGGCTGGCGCGCGGGATGAAAGGCGGATTCCGCGAGCGCGTGCATGAGAATCCGGCGGCGCTGCCGGGGAAGAGCTCGGAGAAAAAGAACGAAAAGAAGCCGTGAAACGCCTAGCCCATCGGTTCATTGGGACTTTAGGGCAGCCGGTAGCCTTCGAGAAAGTGCCAGACGTCGTCATTGATGGTGGCGGAGATTTCGTAGTAATTGTGCGTGTGGTTGAAAATCTCTTTGTAGTCGACAGGAAAGCCTTTCTTGCGGAGCACGTCGCGCGTCTTTCGAACCTGCGCTAGAGACCATCTGATCGTCGGCTCCGATGGAGATGGCGATTGGAATCCTGCGGCTGGCGCGGTCGACGATCGCCAGATAGTCGTCGGCAATTCCCATGGCATGAACTGCCGCCGCGGCGAAATAGTCAGAGTCGAGCAGCGCGGCGTCTAGGCGAGGATAGCCTCCCATGGAATAGCCAAAAATGTAAATGCGCCGTGAGTCGAGAGACGCCGCCTCGTTTTTTCGGACATCGTCGACGAGGCAGGGAAGGATCTTCGGGATGTGCGATTCGAGTGTGGCATCGCGCGGCAGTTGCGGAGTGATAAGTACGATGCCTTTCTTCTTCGCTTTTGATCTCCACGCTTGTGCGAAGTTCTCCGCCTGATCACCTGCTCCGTGCAAAAGCAAGAGAACTGGCAGCGGCCCTTTGGCATCGGGGGAATGTCGACGAGATACTCCATGTCGCGCTCGTCGCACCGGATTGTGTGGCGAGTGAACTCGGAAGCGTGGGCGAGCGCGGTTAGTGCGATCACGGTGGCGAAAAGAACCAGCGCTGCGTGGACACCGGAGGTTCGGAGAAAACGCGTCATGGTGCTTGTGTCGCGGGCAAGGCCGCGGCTCAACAGTCGATTACGAAATATATTCGCGAATGTATTCGTCGTGCGATGTGGCGAGGGCGTGGGCGTCGTCGTCAAAGATTACCTTGCCGTCCTTCAGGATGAGGAAGCTCAGTGGCACGTCGCAACGCTTACCTTTGGGCAGCGCAACCATCTGATTGGTGGCTTGGTCGAACTCATGCGTGGCCATCGTGAAGGCGTCCTGCAGGCGATGAGTGACCATCAGGGCGCTGGTTTTGTAGACGTCGCGCTGCTTCATGATGAGTTCCACAATGGTATTCGAGGTTACCGGGTCGAGTCCGCCGGTGGGCGAGTCGTAGAGCAGCACTTCCGGCTTCGTGATGATGGCGCGGGCAATCGCGACGCGGCGTCGCATGCCTCCGGAGAGCTCGGACGGGCGCATGTCGTACGTACGTTCCAGTTCAACGAAGCGCAGGACCTCGCGCACGCGCCGTTCGATTTCGTCGGCCGGAATCCTTTCTTCCATCAATCGGAAGGCGACGTTCTCATAGACTTTGAGGGAATCGAAGAGCGCACTTTCCTGGAACACAATGCCCACGCGGCGGCGGAGTTCGAACAGTTCCTGTTCTGACATGCTGGTAACTTCTTCGCCCAGCACGCGGATGCATCCGCTGTCGGGGCGTAGCAGGCCAATGGCAAGCTTGAGCAGCGTACTCTTGCCGGATCCGGCGACTCCGAACACGGCTTTCGTTTCGCCGTGGTGCAAGCGAAAAGAAACCCGCTCAAGAACGACTTTTTCGTCGAAGGCAATGGAGACGTTGTCGAACTCGATGGCGTAGCCCGAGTCGCTCGCCACTGCGACGGCCGAATTTTCGCTGGGCAGAGTGGGAGCGGACATGGCTTATCTGTAACCGAAAATGGCGAAGATCAGCTTGGTAACGAAAAAATCGACGATCAGAATGAGCACCGAGGAAGCAACTACGGCCTGTGTGGTTGAGCGTCCTACACCTTGTGTGCCGCCGCGGGTCGACATTCCGTAATAGCAGCCCACCGTGGAAATGATGAAGCCAAACAGGACGGGCTTGATGAGTCCAGTGAAGACATCGCGGAAGACGAGGATTTGCCAGACGGAGGTCCAAAATTGGTTCGTATCGACTCCGAAGAGCAGGTGCGCGACGCCATAGCCGCCGATCTCGCCGAGTAGGTCGGCGATGATGGTGAGGAAGAACAGCATGAAAGCAGTCGCTCCCACGCGCGGGGTGACCAGTTTCTTGGTCGGATCGGTGCCTAAGGCGCGCATGGCGTCGATCTGCTCGGTCACGATCATGGAGCCGAGTTCGCTGGCCATGCCCGAGGCGTTCCGTCCGGCGACCATCAGGCCGGTGATGAGCGGTCCGAGTTCGGTGACCATGCCGAGCGAGACGAGTTGGCCGATCAGGGTGACGGAGCCGAATCTTTGCAGGGTGCTGGCTGCGTTCAGCGCCAGCAGTGCGCCGACGGAGAGTCCGGTAAGAACCACGATGGGAAGCGAGCCGACTCCGATGAGATCAGCCTGCTGCATCATGTCGCCCATGTACAGAGGACGACGGAAGAAATTGGCGAGGGACTGCGCCGAGAGAAGGGTGTACTCCTGAACCGCCAAGGCAACGTCTTTGGCGACCTGGATTGGCGAAATCAGTTCGAACTCGAGCGCCATGTATGCTCAAGAACTATAGCAGAAGAGTTTGAAGACACGGACGCATGCTGCAAGCCGATCTTTGCCGCAACCAGGAATCAATCAGTCGATCGCCTCGCGGTGATTGTTCTTTTTCTTGATTTCGATTGCCAGCCTTTTGATTTTCTGATTCAGGGTTGAAAGCGGAACGTGGAATCTTTCGGCCGCTTCCGTCTGGTTCCATCCGCACTTCTCCAGCATGTCGATGATGATGCGGCGCTCGCAGTCTTCCATGATGCTGAACAGGGTCGCGCCAGAGTTGGCGTCCAGAGAGGGAGCGCGCTGCCACGGCCGACGATGTGGTCGGGCAGAAGGTCGGGACCAATATCGGTGACGGAGGAGAGCACGACGGCCCGCTCGATGGTGTTCTCGAGTTCGCGGACGTTGCCGGGCCAGGCGTAGCCCGCCAGGGGACGCAAGGCTTCGGTGGTGATCCGGCGGCGCGGGCGTTCATTTTCGTCCGAGTACTTCTGCAGGAAGTGTTGCACGAGCAGCGGAATATCTTCCCGACGCTGGCGCAGCGGAGGAAGATCGACGCTGATGACGTTGAGACGGTAGAAAAGATCTTCGCGGAATTTGCCCTCGCGCACCATCTGGCGGAGATCGACGTTGGTGGCGGCGATGATGCGCACATCCACCTGAATCTCCTGCACGCCGCCGAGGTGCATGAACTTGCGGTCCTGCAGCACGCGCAGGATTTTGGACTGCGTGTCCATGCTCATGGTGCCGATTTCATCGAGGAAAAGCGTGCCACGGTCAGCGACTTCGAACAGACCCTTCTTGGAGGTCACGGCGCTGGTGAAAGCGCCTTTGACGTGGCCGAAGAGCGTGGACTCCAGCAAGTCGGGAGGCGTGGAGCCGGAGTTTACCGGTACGAAGGGACGGTCGCGGCGCGAGGAATTCAGGTGAATCGCTTTGGCAATCAGCTCCTTGCCGGTTCCGCTTTCGCCCTGCAGCAACACAGTTGAACGGCTGGGCGCGACCTGCGCGACGAGGTCGAAAATCTTCAGCATCGGTTCGCTCTTGCCGATGATGTTCTCGAAGTTATAGCGCTGCTTGAGAGCGCGCTTCAGCTGAATGTTCTCTTCTTCTGCTTTCTGACGGGCTACGGCGGCTCGGACGTCCGCCAGGAGTTTCTCGTTGTCCCAGGGCTTCTGAATGAAGTTGGTAGCGCCGGACTGCATGGCGCGGACTGCGTTCTCGACCGTCCCGTAGGCCGTAATCATGATGATCGCCTGTTGCGGATGCGACATGCGAATCTCGGAGAGGACTTCCATGCCGTTCTTGTCAGGGAGCGCCAGATCGAGCAAAACTACGTCGAAGTTGCGGTCACCGATCTGCGCCAGACCATCGCGTCCGGTTTCGGCCACGACCACGGTGTACCCCTCCATCTGGAGAAGCGTCTCGAGCGACTCCCGGATTTCGGCTTCGTCGTCGATGATGAGAATTCTGCCGGCGCTCTCAGGCACCGTGCGTTCGGGCGTGCTGCGGCGCGGGGCGGTGGTAATTTCGGATACGGTTGCCAACTCAGACATGTACGGCCTTCCTCGTCGATGTCGACATTAATGGGAAATCCAGGGTGAAGGTCGTGCCTTCGCCCGGGCGGCTCTCCACGCGGATGTGGCCCGCGTGTTCCTGGATGATGCCGTAGGTAACAGAAAGTCCAAGACCGGTGCCGCGACTTTGTCCTTCCGCAGGAGCAGTCTTGGTTGTGAAAAATGGGTCGTAAATGCGTTGAATGTGTTCCTGTGCGATACCGGAACCGGTGTCGGAAACGCGCACGGTGACGAATTCGCCGTTCGAGGTCGCGACGTTCAAAGTTCCGCCTCCGGTCATCGCGTCCTTGGCATTGAGAAACAGGTTCAGGAAGACCTGCTGCAGGCGGCCCGCATTGCCCTGGATCATGGGGAGATTCTGATAAAGATCCGATTGCACCTGGATGTGCGTAACCTTGAACTGATGCTCGAGCAGCGCGAGCGTGTCGGAGATTACTTTGTTCAGGCTGATTTCGGTCAGCTCGGTGCCGGTTGTGCGTGAAAAATTCAACAGGTTGTTGACAATCTCCGACGCGCGGAAAGTTTGCTTGGTGATCTTGTCGAGCAGCCCGGCTTTTTGCGAGTCCGACTGCAGTTGCTTGGCCAGCATCTGCGTGTAGGACGAGATTACCGCGAGCGGTGTATTCACCTCGTGGGCGACGCCAGCGGCCAGCAATCCGATGGATGAGAGTTTGTCGGCCTGGCTGAGCTGGGCTTCGAGGTCGATTCGCTCGGTGATATCGTCCATGATCACGAGGCGGCCAACGACGTTGAACTTGCGCGTGACCAGTGGCGTCATGGCGACGTTCACAATGCGGGATTCGCCCGTCGGAGTTGCCAATCGGAACTTGTAGAGGTTGTGAATGCCTGGCTTTTGCCGAACGCGGTAGAACTCCTCGGCGAACGACGCCGGGAAAACTTCGCTGAGCGAACGCCCTACCACCTGCCAGCGCGGCTGGGCGTACATCACTTCCATCTGCGAGTTCCAGGACTCAATGCGATCCTGCAGATCGACAGCCATGACGCCGACGTTGATCGACTCGACGATGTTCTCGTTGAAGTCCTTGAGCCGCTCGTACTCGCTGACCTTCTGCTCGAGCGAGGCGTAGAGACGGCCGTTCTGAATGGCGATGCCGATGTATCCGGCGAGCGCCTCGAGCAGTTCCACGTCTTCGCTGGAGAGGAAGTCGCCCTGCATGGTTTTGCCGAGTCCGAGGAAAGCGATCGTCTTTTGGCGGGCATGGCAGGGAATGTAATAGTTCAGATCCAGGCGTCCGATAGCCTCTTGCGCCAGTGCATTTTCTCGCGGCAACTGGTGCGTGTTTTCAAAGAAGATGTGTCCGGCGGCATCTTCGGGTCGCGGCTTGGCCAGGAACGAGAGGTCCAGACCGCTCACGTGGGCAATGCCGAACGACTTCGACAACTCGAAGCGGGAAGAGTCGCTGTTGCCGAGGAAGATGGCGATGCGATCGACCAGTAGCGTGCGCGCCAGACGATCAACCAGCGACGAGAGCATCTTGTCGAGGTCGGTTTCGGAACTCAATTCGCGTCCGAATTCGATCAGCGTGCGCCGGTAGTCGTAGCCGGTGCGGAAGAAGTACTGGTCCAGCTTCTCCTGAATCCACTTACGTACCGGATCGAACAGCAATGCCGTGACGACCACGGCGATGATCGAGCCCCACGGGCCCGCACTGGGGATGCGCGTATGCACCACTTCGGCAATCGCGGCGACTCCGGAGAAGAAGACGGCGACGACGGCCGCAGCGGCCAGGGTATAGGCCATTCCGCGCTTGAAGATCAGGTCGACGTCCATCAGGCGGTAGCGGAAGATGGCGTAGCCAAAGGTCAGGGGAAGCAGTCCCAGCGACAGCGCCGACACCTTCATCATGGGAGAAGGAAGCACTCCCAGGACAAAAGGCCCTACATAGAAAACTGTGAACGGCGCAATCGCGAGGATCGTGCCACGCGTAATCCACTTCAGTTGCTGGCGCAGAATCGGCGTGGTGGCGTGCTGGTAGTTGTTCCAGAGGACAGCCGCCGCCGAGACGAAGAATACCGTCAGGTAAGCCCAATGGACGCGATTCAGTTCAAACAGCAGCGAAGCGCTGGCCTTCAAGTACGCGAGGGCCAGGATCTGGATTCCGAGCACGACCATGCCCGGCAGATAGAGAGCGGGGAGCGACCAGCGATTCCGGTCTACGAATTCGCGGCGTTCGGGGAACGTCAATACGAAATGCAGGAAGAGTGCCGGTTGCAGCATCCAGGCTAGTTCGTTGGCCCAGAGAACGCACCAGTCGAAGGCGTTAAACTTTCCGGTGTAATGCAGCGAGTAGAAAACGAACGAGACAAGGCAGAAGATGTAGAAATGGGTGGAACCGACGGCCGTCCAGCGCCGCAACAGTACGTAGAGCCCAATGCCAAGGTAGATTAGGGCGATCAGCCGCAGCCAATCGTTCATCGACCGTTCCGCGGGCACGAGCACGACTTCTACATCCAGCGGAACCGAACCGCGAACCAGCGAATACGTGGCCTTGGAATACACGCCAGAGTCGTAAAGGCGATGCGTGACCGAGGCGGATGTGTTGACGACGTGGCCGTTGATGCTGGTGATTTCGTCGCCACGCCGGATGCCGGCGCGTTCTGCCGGTCCGCCGGGTTCCAGTCGGTCTGCCACCAAACGCCCGTTCCGCTCCATCCACCACGCGCCGTCGTCGGGAATCGCAGTCTGGTGCTCGCTCTTGTAGTTGAAACCCGCGAACAAGGCCGCACCGACTGTGAGAAGAGTCAACAGTATGGCAGTAAATCGAGCCTCAAATTCGCGGTTCATGGGCGGGGACGGCTGTAAGGCGGCGCGGCCAGACACTCGTCGCCAATGTGATATAAGCAACTTCACTGCCACCCTCCAGTTTTCCGCAGCGTTGGTAAGTCGCTTTTCCATAGAGCGACTTCCACAATTATAGAGGCGATTCGGGATGGAAGGTATGAATTATGGAAGGTCGCTTCTTCTTTTTGGGATGTCATAGCCCAACGGAGGGCCGCAATGACCGTCCGAAAAGCCGGAGTTTTGGGAGCTAAAGGGTCTGGGAGCGGGGTTATCTAGAAAAGTTGTTAGCGGATTAGGTTAGCGGGATGTTTCTGAAATTGAAGAATATGGTGACGTGCCCAAACCCTTTCTTGGTGTTGGAGGGGTTCAAGAACCTTCCCCGTTTCCTGAACCCCTCACTTACCGGGCCCACCTGACTCACTTAGGAGAGGTGAGCAGATCCCATAAGTGAGTCTGATATTGCTCCCGGTCTGGCAAAACGTCCATGGAGCGCGTCTGAAGCCGTCTGAACTGATCTGAAGGAATTCCGGCAGGCTGTGCTTGACACGACTCGCCCGGCAGAACAGAATTCTTGTCACGCCACTCTCCAGATCCACACTATTGTTAGGAGCCGCTCTTTGCCCGACAAGAAGCTTTGTTTCGACGATTTCGAGCTCGATTTCGCCCGCTTTCAGCTTTTTCGCGGCGGCAACCCGGTGCGACTGGAAGGCTTGCCCCTGCAGTTGTTGATATTCCTCGTTGAAAAACGAGGAGAGCTCGTGACGCGCGAGCAAATCTCGGCTCAGCTTTGGAGCAAGGACGTCTTCGTGGACGTGGACCAGGGGATCAATACGGCGATCCGCAAGGTCCGGCGCGCTCTTGGCGACGATCCGAACGAGCCACAATATCTCCAGACGGTAGTGGGCCGGGGATATCGGTTCGTCGTGCCGAATGCGGTCGAGAGTTCCGGAACGGCGACGGCGGATCAGTTCGCCGTTTCAGCGGAAGAACTCGGGCGGGCGATCATGACGGCGGCCGGACTGGACCCGGAAAACCCGCGGGGCGATCGAAAAGTACGGAACGATTCCTGAAGATCAGATGCTCCTGAAAATCATTACGCGAGCGGCGTGCCATCAGACACGCCGCCCAGCTTCATTCCCTACTTCACAGTAAACGACACATAACTGGCGAGGGTGCCGCTCGGCGTCGTCACGTCCACCTTGCCGCTGGTGGCGCCGGTGGGCACGACTGCCGTGATTTCGCTGGCAGAGACCACGGTGAAGGTCGCCGCGGTGCCGTTGAACTTCACGCCGGTCGCGCCGGTGAGGTCGGTGCCTTCGATGACGATTTTCGCACCCGGCTTTCCGGAACCAGGAGTGGTGGTCACAAACGGTCCGAGTCCGGCGTTGTATTCGAAGAACGTAGCTGCGCTCGCGCACTCGAAGCCTTGGTCGAGTCCGTAGAAGTTGCCGTTCGTGGATTGCAGCAACCCGCCCGCCGTATGACCGCCGGTGCAACTAGGCCCCAGCTCTGCCATTTGGCTATAGGCGCCGCTCGAAGTGATCTGGAAGATCGTGCCTCCCGCCGTGCCACCATTGTAGGTTGTGCCGTACAGGTTGCCATCCGTGCCCAGCACCATCGGACCCTCGGGGTTCGCGCCGTCCTGGCCGCCGTTGACGGTCCCGGTAAACACATGCAGGGTCGTGAGCTTCCCCTTGGGGGTAAGTTTGAAAACGGTGCCGAGGCCGTCGGTGCCACCTACAAACGTCGTGCCGTAGAGGTTGCCGTCGGTTCCAAGAGCCAGTCCACCATTAGGCTCGCTGCCATCCGCGCAACTGCCTCCGCCCGAGCAGAACGAGTACAGAGTCGTAACCTTGCCCGTGAGAGTCGTTTTGAAGATCGATCCGTGGGCGTAGGCGCCTCCCGTGTAGGTCGCGCCATAGACGGTGCCGTTGGGAGCCTGCAAGAGGCTGGCGTTGATGCTCGTTCCGGGGAACGTATAGAGCAGAGAGAACACTCCTTTGAGCGTAATTTTGAACAGCGTGCCGGCGTTGGTTGTACCGAACAAGGCGCCGTTGCTGGCCTGAATCAGCGTGCCCACCGGACCGGCTCCATCATTGGGAGAGCAAGTATTGGGTGGGTCGCAAAAGCTGTGGAGAGTGGTCAGGGCGCCCTGTGGCGTAAAGCGGAAAATCGTCCCCTGGTTGTTCGTGCCGCCAGCATAGGTTGTGCCGTAGAAGTTTCCGTCATTGGCCTGCACGAGTCCGGCTTGTGGAGAGCGGCCGTCAGGGCAGCCGGTCGACGAGCAGAAGGTGTACAGCGAAGTGAAGCTACCCGATGAAGTGATCTTGAAGATGGTGCCTCCGCAGAGGACGTAGTTGCTGCAGGTCTCCGCGTCAACACCGCCGCCATAGGTGGTGCCGTAGAAATTGCCATCGGTTGCCTGGATCAACGTGACGTACTGGGGGTCGTTGCCCAGCACCAGGGTATTGGGGAGTTGATAAATCTCGGAAAGTTGCGCATGGGCAGCGAGAGTTGTGAAGACGCAGATCACTACGACCATACAGGTCACTCGTAGGCGGTTGGCTGGCTCTTTGCGGTAGTAAAGATTCATTTTGTCCTCCAGGATGTGTGCCGATTAATTCGGAACTCTGCAGGTGAAGCCAGAACGCCCTTGTTCCTCCCCGAACGCGAGCGTCTGGCACACTTGTGCCTCTACCCCGGGCCATGCCGTTGGGCTAGAATTGCGACTCAGCGGAACTCTCCGGACTCCCCCAGTTCGAGGAGCAGGCACGCGGCGCTACTTTGCTTCGTGCGTCGATCGAAAGTCGTTAGTCCGTCTCATTTTTTTATGATTTTTCTCTG
>CAVRYB010000058.1:0-18308 GCA_963725295.1 uncultured Acidobacteriaceae bacterium | reverse complement strand
CCAGCGCCGGGCCTGATGAACCCCAACCACTACCTGGCGGTGGCCATCGAGTACCTCTTCCGCGGCCGCACCGGCTGGCGCCGACGCGGCGATCGGCAAGACCCTGGTGAGCAGTTCCATGATCGACCGGGTCAGCGCCGCCTGCGGCCGCCGGGTGGCCGAGGTGCCGGTGGGCTTCAAGTACTTCGTTGCCGGGCCTGGTGGACGGCGCTTCGGCTTCGGCGGCGAGGAGAGCGCCGGGGCCTCGTTCCTGCGCAAGGATGGCACCGTGTGGACCACCGACAAGGACGGCATCATCCTCAGCCTGCTGGCCGCCGAATACCGCCGCGACCGGCAAGGACCCGGGCCAGCACTACCGGGAACTGACCGGCGCGGTTCGGCGCGCCCATGCTACGAGCGTATGGACGCCCCGGCCAACGCGCCCAGCGCAGAGGTCGCTGGCCCGGCTGTCGCCCGGACCAGGTCCAGGCCGCCACCCTGGCCGGCAAACCGGTCCTCGCCCAGCTCACCGGGCGCTCCGGCAACGGCGCCGCCATCGGCGGGCTGAAGGTCATCGCCGAGAACGGCTGGTTCGCCGCTCGGCCTTCCGGCACCGAGGATGTCTCAAGATCTACGCCGAAAGCTTCCTGGGCCAGGCCCACCTGGAGGCCCTGCAGCAGGAGGCCCAGAAGATCGTGGCGGCGGCGTTCGCCGCCGCCAGTCGCTGAAAAACTCTGGAGGCTTGCCTTCGAAGGCATGTCCGATGAATTGGAAGGTCCATCCGAGGACGAATAGACCGAGCGCATAGAGCAGAAGGTGATGGACGAAAATGCCCGCGATCGCGACTGCGCCTGAAAGCAGAATGAGCGGAATGCCCAGCGTGTGACACAGCCGGTTCAGCGGATGCTGATGACTGGAACTGTATTGCGCGATCCACTGCTCGTTCGTGCGCTGTTCGTGGCTGCGTCCGCCTAGCACGCGCAGCATCATATCACCTTGCGGTGATCAGAACCGTAATGGCCGCGACACACTGCCACGAATCCTTGATCTTCACCCAAGTGTCGACAAAGCGTTCGCGGTGAGTAATCGTCTTCCCCTTCTCCAGCCATTTCGAGCGGAATATCCCAACGACAACCGCAGAATTACCGTAAACCTGGACTGTGCTCTGTTCCGTGACCGCTTGCGAGGGATGGTAATCGGGCGATTTGATGCTGGCCAGAAACTCGCTCTTGCTCTGGACGCTTCCGTCAATGTCGACGGAAACGAAGGATTCCGCCAAGAGCATGTCGAGAGCTTTGGTGTCTTTTGTCTCCAGCGCACTGTTCCACGAGTTATCCAAAGCCTTGACGTGTGCGCCTTCGTCGGAAGTGTTCCGTTGTGCGGATGACGAGGTTGCCGAAATCAGCAGCAACACAATTGCGGCAGCAATCGCCCGTTTCATGAACACAAAACCCTCACTTTGCACCGCAGATCGCTGGAGATGAGTTTCAAGAATAGGATCAGCACGGTTTCATGGCGAGGAGAATCTGACTCGGTAGACGCTAGAAGTACTCTTCGACCCCCTCCAGAAATGGTCTTTTAGGATCAAAGATTTACGCCATTCGGGAGCCAGATCTCTGAGTTTAAAGGACTTACCCGTAAGATATTTTGGAATGAGTTACTTACAGCTGGTTGTCGGTGCTACCGCCCAGCCAGAAGGGGTGCCAATGCGTGACGTGTCAAATGAGGTGTCAAGGAACTGGATCCCGTTGCTGCGGACAAGCAGCAGCCGCGTCATCGACTGAAAATAGGACTGGAACTTTCGCCGCCCTTCGCATGTCCTGCAATTATTTGCAGATTGACAGGGCAGAAGCCAAGCGAACATAATCCTTCGCACGCTTGGGCGCTACTGCCTTACTTCTGCACGGTCCCCGGTCTATCCGTGGCGGGAAACTCTACTACAGAGGCTGCATCATGAATGGTTTCACCAAGAATCTTGCGCTGTTCTTTGCCCTAACCTTTCTGGGCTGTCTTCACGCCGAGGCACAGAGCTGCGGTCCGTGGGCAAAGGTGACCGGCTGGCAGGCAACGTTCACCATCTCCACCACCGGTTCTGGAGTGGACGACTTCGAGGGGTACTCGTGGACGATCAGTGAAACTGGCTCCTTCAGCGGTCCGTTCATCCCCGGGGCACCGTGTCAATGGACCTGGAACACCAGTAACGAAAGCGGCAGCGGGTCGATAAATAATCAGGGCACCTTTACTTGCAGCAACGGCACGACCAGCACCGATAGTTTCGTGGGCAGTGGATTCTTAAGCTCGACCCCGCGTCTTACGATCGACGGAACCAGTAATACGTACACGTTTTATCCGACTGTGGAAGTGCCGGACACGATCATGTCGGTTTATTGTGGCGGACCGCCCAGCACCAGCAGCGGCTCATTTGGAATCGTTCCGGAGGCTTCTACCTGTACTGCCTTTGCTGCTCCGACTTTTTCGCTCCCGTCAAAAGTTGGCACCCTGCAGCAGAACAGCTACGCTTTCACCGCTCTGGCGAATTGTCCCTTTGGCGTCTCGACCCCGTGGACACTGAGCTTCACCTTGACGCCGACCACCACGCCCAGCAACGACAACATTGACGACCCTTGCGACCCACCGGCTCCAGTGGGATCGACCATCGCCTGCCAGAACCAGAGCCTGCGCGAGGACATGCCCATCGTCGGGACGGGATTCGTTCTCCACTATGAGAGTATTCGCTCCCCTGGCGTCGCTGGCGCAGACCCTATTGCTGCGGCGGATGTTGCGATGATTGGTGGCTGGACATTGAACGTCCACCACGCGTACGACCCGAGCGCGAACATATTATTCCTAGGTAGCGGCGAACAACGCAGTGGATGGCAACTTGCCACACCCACGATGTACAACGGCAACTATCTGGTGACTGCGAAGGACGGAAGCGAAGTTTATGTTTTCAACACGAACGGCCGTCACCTTCAAACTCTCACGCCACTGACCGGCGCACTGAAGTATCAGTTTGGTTACGACTCGGCCGGAAATCTCACTTCTATTACAGACGGAGTTGGGAATATCACCACCATTCTGCGTAATGCTGCAGAGCAGGCGACCTCGATTGTGTCGCCATACTCGCAAAGCACGACGTTGGGAATGGACGGCAAAGGCTTCCTGAGTTCGCTGCTCGACCCAGATGGGAATGTGCAGACGTTTAGCAACACAACGACCGGCCTGCTGCAGGGGCGCGCCGACGCGAATGGAAACCTCTACACCTATACCTACGACAGCGGGGGCGACCTGACTTCCGACTCCGACCCCGCAGGCGGCTCAACTACCTTGAGCCGCGCAACCTCAGGCTCTGGCTACACGGTGACAACCACGACCGCTCTCGGCCGAACCGCGTCGTTCGAGGTGACACCGGGAGCGAATCCCGGGGAACAGCTCACGAATACGTGGCCCGATGGGCTGCAGGCAACAGTGTCGAACACGCAACAAAATGGACAGATCTCGACCAACAAGAACTTGCCGGATGGGACAGCTATCAGCAGCACTCTAAGCCCCGACCCGCGTTTTGGATTACAAACGGCAGTGCCGACGAGCGGGACCGTCACCAAGGGCAGTATCTCCGCAATTCTTGTCGGCAACCGAAGCGCCACTTTCACAGCTGGCAACCCGTTCAGCCTGGCTTCGCAGACCGACACGCAGAGCATCAACCAACGCCAATACAGTTCCGTCTTCACCGAGGCCAGCCTCACCAATGTCGACACATCGCCAATGAATCGCACGTCGACCACGGTCCTGGATTCGCTGGAGCGGCTCAGCAGTTATCAAATCGGCGCACTGTTGCCCGTGAAATTCGTCTATGACAGTCATGGCCGACTTTCGACTCTCACGCAAGGTACGCGCACGACCACTCTGGCCTACGATTCGACTGGCTTCCTCGCGTCGAAAACAGACCCGCTAAAGCTCGCGACGTCCTTCACTCACGACTTGAACGGTCGTCTGCTGACGGAAACACTGCCGGACGGCCGAGTGATCAGCTACGCCTACGACAAGAATGGGAATCTGACGTCGATCACTCCGCCGGGCAAGTTGGCCCACGACTTTTCTTTTACGAGCGTCGACGAGATCTCCGGGTACACACCTCCAGCGGTGTCAGGAACAGGTGCAACCACGTACGCTTACAACGTCGACCGCGAGCTGACGACAATCACGCTGCCGGATGGCAGCATGATCAAGTACGGTTATGACGGCGCCGGGCGGCTGGCATCGACGACCACCCCGACCGAGACCGTCAACTACTCTTTTGACGGCACCACCGGCAATTTGATTTCCGCTTCTATCACTGCCGGAGAGGCAATGGCGTTCGGCTATAACGGACCCCTGCCGATCTCGGAGACCTGGACGGGCACCGTTTCCGGGAGTGTCAGCCGAGACTACGATAATAATTTCTGGATCGCGTCCGAAAGCATCAATAACGGCAGCACGATCAGCTTCACCCACGACAAAGATGGATTGCTCACGGGCGCAGGGTCGTTGACTCTCAAACTCGATCCCAAAGATGGACTGATCAAAGGCACAACCCTCGGCGGCGCCACCGATACGCGAACGTACGATACCTATGGAGAGATGACTGGACTGACCGCGAAATACAAGACCACGGCCTTGTACGCGGCAAAGTTCACTTACGACAAAGACGGAAGGATCACGACGGAAACCGAGACCGTTGGCACCACCAAGAACACTTTCAATTACAGCTACGACAAAGCCGGACGTCTGACCGGGGTTAAAGAGAACGGGACCAGCATCTCCAGCTACACCTACGACAGCAACTCAAACCGGCTGACGGCGACTACTTCGTCAGGAACAGCCAGCGGAACCTACGATGCCCAAGACCGCTTGCTGACCTACGGCAGTGCGTCTTTCACCTACACGGCAAATGGCGATCTGGCCAGCCAGAAAGTAGGCTCGCAAAAAACAAGCTATACCTACGATGCACTCGGAAACCTGATCGCCGCAACTTTGCCGAGCGGCACAAAAATCGCCTACCTCCTCGACCCGAAGAACAACCGAGTGGGAAAAATAGTAAACGGCGCGCTGCAGGCTGGATTTCTCTACGACGACGGCCGAATTGTTGCCCAGTTAAACGCCAGCAACTCCATTGTGAGCCAGTTCGTTTATGCCACCCACACCACGACTCCGGACTACATGATCTCGGGCGGAGTTACCTATCGCATCATCACCGACCACCTGGGCAGCCCGCGCCTGGTGGTCAACACGTCCACGGGTGCAATCGCGGAGCAGATCAGCTACGACGAATTCGGCAACGTGATTAGCGATACAAGCCCTGGTTTTCAGCCGTTCGGTTTTGCCGGTGGACTGTATGACCAGGATACGAAACTGCTGCATTTCAATGCCCGCGACTACAACCCGGCCGTCGGACGGTGGACAGCGAAGGACCCGATTTTGCTCGCCGGAGGGGATAGCAATTTCTATGGCTACGTGATGGCTGATCCGGTGAACCTAACGGATCCTTCCGGACTGTTACCTACGTGCCAAGAGGTAGAGGACTTTGCTGCCGAAGCCTTGAAGAAGATAGAGGACCACTTTGCGAAAGTAAAATTGGGGCGCTTCTCGATCACCGGCTCGCGTGCATCGAACGGATTCGTTGTATCGATAGGCATTGGTATTGGTTCAGTGGCTTCTCTGGATGCAAAGTTAGAAGGCGGCCTCACGAACGGAATCAATGGCAAGCCCATCGGCGATCTTTTTCAGACCCAATTTGAAGTAACTGCAACGATGATGGATCATAAAGGTCATAGCGAAGGTCATAGCGCTTTTGATTTCCAAACTAGCTTTTGGGATCTGTCAGCTACAGACATCGCGAACAACATCATCCATAACGCCAAGGAGGCGTCTTGTCCGAACCCCGGACAATGCGATGCGAAGTAGCTTTCGAGTGGGGACGGCTTAAGGCGACCGGGGCAGTCAAGTATTTCCACGGTCACGCACAGCTTCGTGAGGCTCTGCGAGGCTAGGACTCACGCCGCGAGTTCTCGGCGGCAGCGCGATCAGGTCGTCTGGCCGATGACGGCAACGTCGAACTTTGAGTAGTACTTCTTTACGTCGCCGGCTCCGTACTTGGCTCGGAACTTTTCCACTACGGACGACACCTGTGTGGCGTCCGAGGTCGGAACGACCTTGAGTTCAGCCTCGGCGTCCCGCGCGGCGATCCGAATTGACGGCTTCTTCAGCACGTTCTTGTACCACTGCGTTTCCGACCCTTGCACCGGCAGAAGGTAAAGCTTGTCATCCTCGAACACGAACCAAACCGGGATTGAGATGGCGCGTCCTGACTTTCTGCCGGTCACGGTGATGTTCAGTTCGCGATATCGCGATAGGCGGTCTTTTAGAGAATCGTTCCGCGTTGGCATATTTCCCGTCCCCCTATTTTTCGGCGCGATATTGTTCGTCGCTGACGTGTTCCATCCAGTCGACGACCTTGCCGTCTTTCTTTTCCTGAATGGCGATGTGCATCATGGCCGTGGTTGGGGCGGCTCCGTGCCAGTGCTTCTCGCCGGGCGAGAACCAGACTACGTCGCCCGGATGAATTTCTTCAACCGGGCCTCCCCAACGCTGCGCGCGTCCGCAGCCAGCCGTGACGATGAGGGTCTGGCCGAGCGGATGGGTGTGCCACGCAGTCCGCGCGCCGGGCTCGAACGTCACGCTGGCGCCTTGAACAAATGCCGGATCGGGCGCCTGAAAAAGCGGATCGATGCGTACGGTGCCCGTGAACCAATCTGACGGACCCTTGGCGGAAGGTTGCGTGCCAACTCTTTTAATTTCCATTTTTCTTTTCCTTTTCGTTCACCGTACTGTTTCAGAGGCCGGTCATTTTCTCCAGGCGTTCGGGGTAGCGATTGCCTTCTACTTTGATCTTCGAGGCGGCGGCATCGATGTCGCGGAGGTCGTCGGGCGTCAGTTCGACGGCGGCTGCTCCGATGTTCTCTTCGAGGCGGTTCAGTTTTGTGGTGCCTGGGATCGGAACGATCCAGGGCTTTTGCGCGAGCAGCCATGCGAGAGCGATCTGAGCAGGAGTCGCCTCCTTTCGCTTGCCGATGCTGCCGAGCAGATCAATCAGCGCCTGGTTCGCCTTGAGAGCTTCGGGCGTGAACCGCGGGAGAGTGCTGCGGAAGTCGTTGCTGGCGAAGGTCGTATCTTCTTTGATCGCTCCGGTGAGGAATCCTTTGCCGAGGGGACTGTACGGCACGAAACCGATTCCGAGTTCTTCGATCGTCGGTATGACTTCCTTCTCGGGGGTTCTTGTCCAGAGCGAGTATTCGCTTTGGAGCGCGGTAACGGGCTGAACGGCGTGCGCGCGGCGAATTGTCTTCGGGCCTGCTTCGGAGAGTCCGAAATGTTTCACCTTGCCCGCTTGAATCAGTTCTTTCACAGCGCCGGCAACGTCTTCGATCGGTACGTTGGGGTCAACGCGATGCTGATAGAGCAGGTCGATGGTTTCGAG
Source organism: uncultured Acidobacteriaceae bacterium (assembly GCA_963725295.1). Lineage (GTDB taxonomy): Bacteria > Acidobacteriota > Terriglobia > Terriglobales > Acidobacteriaceae > Acidiflorens. The sequence goes on along the minus strand of CAVRYB010000058.1, from coordinate 10,813 downwards.
TTTGAGCCGCTTGAGAGAGCCTTCGACAGCCTGCTTGATGTGCGCGGGCTGGCTGTTCAGGCCTGCCGCTCCCGGCCGATTGTCGGGGCCGCTCAGATCGAATCCGAACTTGGTGGCGATCACTAATTTGTTGCGAAAGGGAGCGAGCGCTTCGCCGACAAGGTCTTCGTTCGTGAACGGGCCGTAGACTTCGGCGGTGTCAAAGAACGTGATGCCGCGATCGACCGCGGCATGGAGAAGAGTCGTCATCTCCTTTTTGTCTTTGGGAGGACCATAGGAAAAACTCATTCCCATGCAGCCGAGACCGATGGCGGACACTTCCAGATTACTTTTTCCCAGTTTGCGTTTTTGCATTTTTTCTCCTTAATAGAAATTGTGTTCGGTTAGGACGCGGGCTGTGCGCGCTGCATTTCGCGCCAGCGAGCGGGTGGAACTCCCTCCCAAGTGCGGAAGGCGCGAACGAAGGAGTTTCCGTCCTCGTATCCCAGCAGGTAGGCAGCTTCATTCAATTCGAGGACCTGGTTATTGAGATAGTGGCGAGCCAACTGGTGGCGAGCTTCTTCGAGGACGCGTTGAAAACTCGAGCGGCCTTCCTGCAAACGCCGCTGCAAGGTACGGGAACTGACGTGGAGCGCATCCGCGATGTCGTCGATGGTGGGGCGGCGGCCAGTGAGTCTCTGTTGTATCGCGATGCGGACGTGTTCGATAAAGTTCTCGTCGCCGCTTTCCTGTTTCAGCTCTTCCTCGAACTGGGGTGCGAGTATTCCGAGAAGCTCGGCGTTGCGCGTGACGAACGGGCGATCAGCATCGGCAGCGCGAAAAATGATGGCGTTGCGCGGAGCTCCGCAGACGACGGGGCAGCCGAAGTGACGCTCGATCGTCTTCACGTGGGCGCGAGGCTGGACGAACTCCACGCGCAGGGGCGAGATACGTGTCCCGGTGCCCACGCGAGCGGTCGAGAGCACCCAGGCAAAGCAACATTCGATCAGAACCGGAGGCTCGACCTCGTCGGCGAGAAGCCAGCGGAACTGGATGCTCCACTCTTGATTATGATTTTCTCCATCATTTTTTTCTTGCCGAATCTCTTCCGGGCAGCTGAGCCGCTTGTACCGAGCCATCTGGTCGATGGCAGAGCCGAAGTTCGCGGAGGAGAGAGCGGCGAGACCGATGGGGTGGAAGCGTTCGGTCTTATTTTCCGTACCGAGCAGGAGGCCAATGGCGGGATTTGTGCTGACTTCCCCGATGGCGCGCCACAGGGCGAAAAGTTCCTCCGTCTTCAGGAGGACGCTCGGCTGGTCAACGGAACCCTGGGGAAGTCCGGCCCTGCGCAAGACTTGTGAGGGACGGACGCCCAGTTCTTCCATTTCGGCAAATGAGCTGCCAGAGACGCGAAAGTGTTTGTTCATAGTTCTACTCAGATTTAAGAGAAGCCATATCGATGGAGAAGCGGTACTTCACATCCGACTTGAGCAGTCTCTCGTAGGCTTCGTTGACCTTCTGGATCGGAATGACTTCGACATCGGCAGTGATGTTGTGCTGTCCGCAGAAATCGAGCATCTCCTGGGTCTCGACGATGCCGCCGATGTTCGATCCGGAAAAACTGCGACGGCGCATGATCAGGCCAAAGGCGGAAACCGGCAAAGGTTTCGGCGGAGCGCCGACGAGGGTGATATTTCCGTCGCGGCGCAGCAGATTGATGATACGCGTTGATGTCGTGGTCGGCGGAGACCGTGTCGAGGATGAAATCGAAGCTCTCGGCGTGCTTTTGCATCTCGTCCGCATTCTTCGAAATGACGACTTCGTCTGCGCCGAGGCGGACCGCGTCGTCTTTCTTCTTAGGACTAGTCGTGAAGACAACGACGTGAGCTCCAAGTGCATGGGCAAATTTCACGCCCATGTGTCCGAGTCCGCCGAGACCGACGATGCCGACTTTCTTGCCCTTCGTGACGCCCCAATGGCGCATGGGCGAGTACGTTGTAATTCCCGCGCAGAGCAAGGGAGCAGTTCCGGCAAGATTCAGATTCGAGGGAACGCGAAGGACAAACTTCTGGTCGACGACGACACTGTCGGAGTAACCACCATAGGTGACGCCTCCGAGATGTTTGTCTGGCATGTTGAAGGTCAGCGTCAGGTTCGGGCAGAACTGCTCGAAGCCAGCTTGGCACTCGGGACAGGTGCGGTCGGAATCGACCAAACAGCCAACTGCGGCGAGGTCTCCAGTTTTGAACTTGGTGACAGCGGAGCCGATCTTGGTCACGCGGCCGACGATCTCATGGCCGGGAACGATGGGGTAAACGGTGGGCATGAATTCGCTCCACTCATTTCGCACAGAGTGAAGGTCGGAATGGCAGATGCCGCAGAACAGGATTTCGATTTGTACATCGTTTTCGGTTGGTTCGCGCCTCGGGATGGTGGAGAAGGCTAGCGGTGATGTCGCGCCGGCAGCGGAATAAGCTTTTGCTTTGTACATGTAACTAACTTAGATGCTCGCCAGCCGTTTCGATATGCAAAATACGCCATTGTGCATGCAAGATACGCCAAGCGGGATGACGGGGGCAGGGGCGTTGTTCGCATCCCTCTGCGACCGGTATTTTAGAATCAGAGATTTGCGGTGTTTTTGTGTCAGGTCTTTGAGTTTGAAGGACTTACCTGTAAGGTATTTTGGAATGTGCGAGTTAGCGGCTTGATGGGCGCGTCAAAACCTTGTCAAGGGGTCGCACCACCGACCAGAGCCGCCAGTTCTTTCTTCTGTCTCGAAGTGAGGGCCCGTGGCTTTCGCTTGTCATTCGTAGTCGTTTTGCGCATGCAGGCTCCGTTCGCGGCGGTCGTGTGTCGTGGATCAGGCGTCGTCTACATCAGAACCGATGAAAGATCGCGGGCACCGTGCAGGATTCGGATGACTTGGAGTGGCTTCTTTTCCGGATCGTAGACAATCATGTACTTCGAGTACGGATGCACAACCCAAAAGCGGAGTGGCAACGGAGTCAGGTCCTTCCTCACGCTGCCGGCGAGGGGTGAGCTGCTTAGAAGGTCGCAGGCCCTAAAGATTGCTTCTTCAACCCGATCTGCCGCTTCGGAGTTGTCCTGGGCAATGAAGCTCCAAATCTCGAAAAGATCACTAGCGGCCTGAGGCGTGAACTGGTACTTCTTCATCAGGGCCGCTGATCACCGGATCGTTTTCGCTTAAGCTCGGCGAGTTTGGAACTTACTTCCTCGACATCGAGCAACTCGCCGCGTTGGGCGGCGGCGTAGCCTTCGCTAATCTTGGACTGAATTTCAGCGCGATTCGCGGCGAGCCAAAGTTCCCGTTCATGGAGCATGGAAACGGCCTGCTCCACGAATTCGTCCACGGTTTCGTACGGACCGCGCTGGACGTCTTGTTTGATCAACTCCTCGATCTCGGGCCGAAGGCGGATTTCCATGGACCCATTTTAACTCACGGTGCAATCCCCCTTCGCGCTTCGCTCAGGGCAGGCTCTTGCGCACAGAACGCGCAAGGATGGGGCAGCCGGCCATGAGAAAGTCGACCACGGGGGCTGAAGCCCGGATCGACTCGAGACGACTTTCGCGGCCCTGAAGGGCCGCTCTTCCACGGTTGTGCCCCGCTGTCTCGCTCTTTTGGAGAGGTGGGATTCCAACTGCTGTTTTGGTGACGGAGGGGACCTTCAAAGACCACGGTGCGGGCGATGTGCCGCGCACTTCTCGAAAGACGCGAGAAGTGCGGCACCCCATTTCGGGGACGGTGCCGGATATTGAAGCGGCCGTGGAAGTGCACCTCGTGTTTCACAGAAGTGCGCCAGCCTGAGTGAGAAGGAAGTAGGGGTCCTTCGACTCCGCGGGGACTTCACTTCGTGAAGTCCGGGCTGCGCTCAGGATGACATGTTTTGTGAGGTCTTGTAGAACCGAGACAAAGTCCTAGGGGTACGCGTCCGTGGTTCCCACCCCTTCGGCTCCGCTCAGAGCTCTGAGAAAAACCCTTAGTATTGATGCCGCTGTGGAAACCCACCTTAGCGCACAGAACGCGCGAAGGTGGGGCACCCAGCGGCGGTGGCGGGGCGGAAGGAATGCTACGATCAGAGCCATGACCGACGACGAGAAAAATCAGCCGACTAGCGACGCGCATTTTAGAGACATCACACGCCGCGACTTTACTTCTCTGCTGGTGGGCGCGGGCATTGCGGCTTCTGTGTCATCATCGACTGCGTCCGCGGAGATTGGCATCGAGATGGTTGAGACTGACGTCGAGATCAAGACTCCGGATGGAACTTGCGATGCCGCGTTCATTTATCCGAAATCGCATCCGAACTCACTCGCGAAAAGCGGGTCCTATCCCGGCGTACTGATCTGGCCGGATGCGTTTGGTTTGCGGCCGTCGCTGCGCACGATTGGCAGGAATATCGCGTCGGAGGGATATTCGGTGCTGGTGCCGAATCCGTTTTATCGGGTGTCGAAAGCGCCTTTCACCGATGCATCGAAATTTAATTTCCAGAATCCTGACGATATGGCGAAACTCAGGCCGTTGATGGCGTCGGTGACGGCTCCGGGCAATGCGGAGAAAGATGCGGCGGCGTATGTTGCTTTCCTCGACGCGCAAAAAGAAGTGAACACGGCGAAGAAGATCGGAACGCAAGGCTACTGCATGGGCGGTCCGCTGGTGATGAGGACGGCGGCGACAATACCCGACCGCATTGGCGCGGGCGCTTCGTTTCATGGCGGAGGGCTGGTGACTGATAAACCGGATAGTCCACATCTGCTGGCTCCGAAGATCAAGGCTCGGATGTATATCGGGATCGCATCGAGTGACGACCAGAAACAGCCCGACGCCAAAGACAAGCTGAGGGCAGCGTTTGCGGCCGCTCGGGTAACGGCCGAAATCGAAGTGTATCCGGCGCAGCATGGGTGGTGCATACCGGATATGCCGATGCGCGACGGCGCGCCGATCTATAACAAGGAACAAGCGGAGCGGGCGTGGGCGAAGCTGGTTGCGTTGTATCGGGCGGTGCTCGCGTAGTGGATAGCCCACGGTAGCGCCGAGCCCTCGCGTGAGTCGATGTTGGATTGCTTGCGGGGGAAACCCCCTAGATTGATGCGACCGTGGAATCCCACCCCTTCGGCTCCGCTCAGGGCACGCTTTTGCGCAAAGAACGCGCAAAGATGGGGCACCCCGCATCTGTGCCACACGTTCCGACTCATCATTTACAATCGAAGATTCTCTTTCGATTGGACGCCATCCCTATGCATCGCTGGTCGCAACTTTTTATTCCTACGCTTCGTGAGGCTCCGGCGGATGCCGAAGTCGCTAGCCACAAACTGCTGGTCCGTGCTGGATATGTCCGGCAGCTGGGCGCGGGCATTTACTCGTTTCTGTTCATGGGAAATCGCTCGGCGCAGAAGATTATGGGCATTGTCCGCGAGGAAATGGACAAGATCGGGCAGGAGTTCTATCTGCCGGCGCTGAATCCGCGCGAGATTTGGGAGGCTAGCGGGCGTTGGACCGTGATGGGCGAAAACATGTTTCGCCTCAAGGACCGCAAGGGCGCTGACTTGTGTCTGGGCATGACGCATGAAGAGGTCATGACCGACATCGCGCGCAAGGAACTGCGGAGCTACAAGCAGCTGCCGCAGATCTGGTATCAGATTCAGACCAAGTTTCGCGATGAGCCGCGTCCGAAGTCGGGATTGCTGCGGGTGCGGCAGTTCATCATGAAAGACGCGTACTCGTTCGATATCGATGCGGCGGGGCTCGATGTGTCGTATCAGAAGCATCACGACACCTATTGCCGAATTTTTGACCGCTGCGGGCTGAAGTACATGGTGATTGACGCGCACTCGGGCGCGATGGGCGGATCGAAGTCGCAGGAGTTTATGGTGCGGACTCCGGCGGGCGAGGATCAGATTGTGAGCTGCGAGAAGTGCAGCTACGCAGCGAACATGGAGAAGGCTACTTCGAAGCTGGAGCCAGTCGAGGATCTCAAGCCGGAGGGCGATGGACAGCCGCTTGAGGTGCACACTCCGGGGCAGAAGACGATTGAGGATGTCGCGCGGTTTCTCGGCGTGTCGCCGAAGAACAAAATCAAGACGCTGGCGATGATGATTACGGAAGAAGACGCCGCGGCTGGCGCAAAAACGCCGGGCAAGTCGCGTCAGCGCGCGGTCGTGCTGCTCATGCGCGGCGATCATCAGATGAATGAGGCAAAGCTGTCGACGGCAGTGGGCGGGAAGGAATTTCGCCCGATGCAGGAGGATGAGATTCGTGATCTGTTCAAGTCGCCAGCGGGATATCTCGGTCCGCTGGGAATTGAGTGGGCCAAGGATATGAACGACTCCGGCAAGGCGATTCTGCTGGTGGATAAGGCGCTCGAAGGCCGCGTGAATCTGATTGGCGGCGCCAATAAAGAGGACTACCACGTCAAGCATCTGACGCCGGGGAAGAATTTTCATCCTACGGCTTATGTCGATTTGCGGAGCGTGACGGCGGGAGAGAATTGTCCGAACTGTGGAGCATCTGCTTCGCTGCGGATCGATACGGCGGTGGAGATCGGGCACATCTTCAAGCTGGGGTACAAGTATTCGGAGTCGATGGGCGCGCGCGTGCTGGACCAGAACGGCAAGGAAGTCGCTCCGATCATGGGCAGCTATGGGATTGGGATTGAGCGCATTCTGACGGCAGCGATCGAGCAGAATAACGACGAGAATGGATTCTGGCTGGCGCCTTCGATTGCTCCTTTCGATGTGGTGGTGGTGTCGACGAATTCGAAGGATGAGGCGGTACGGAAGGCGTCCGAGGACATTGGGGCGAAGCTCGAGGGCGATGGATTTGACGTTCTGCTCGACGACCGGGACGAGCGACCGGGAGTGAAATTCAAGGACGCGGATTTAATTGGTATCCCCTTTAGAATCAATGTGGGGAAGAAGGTTACCGAAGATACCGTCGAGGTCGTTCGGCGCTCGACTCTGGAGAGGCAGGACGTTAAGATTTCAGCCATAAGCGAGTACTTCCGAGCATTGCGTTAGTCGGGGTGTAATTTCGACGCAAGACGGAGCACTCGCAGCAAATCGCTTCTTATGGCAACTCTGAAACTGCTTCTCGGCTTTGCGGCCTTCGCTATCGTGGCGCTGGTGGGGTGGAAGGTGATCCCGCCGTATTTCGCCAATTACGAGCTTGAAGATTCGATCAAGAATGAGAGCGTGCAGGCGACCTACAGTACGCGCTCGGAAGACGATGTCCGCGATGCGGTGATCAAGCAGGCGCGCAATTACGATATCGACCTGACTCCGAAGCAGGTGAAAGTCACGCGCGTCGGCAGTTACGGCAACGGCAGTCTCAGCATTGAAGCCGATTACAGCGTTCCGCTCGACCTGCCGGGATATTCGACTGTCCTTGAGTTCCACGCGACTTCGAAGAACAAGGGCGTGTACTGAAAGCAGCTGTCAGATCTCAGCTGTCAGCTCTCAGTTTAAAACCCTCGGAAACTTTTAGTTCTGTTTCTTGTCCCAGTCCTCTCTTGATAACACTTTCAACTGGTCGAGGTGTTTGTCTTGGAGTGCAGCGTTCACGGGCGGAATCTGTGAACTTGTGAGCTTCTGGAACTGGGTTCCGGCATCGTCTAGTGTCTTTTTGAGGACCGTCGCGCTTTCGATCTGTGACTGCGTTGGACGACCCGAGTAGCCGTTGATCGCGCCATAGAGTTCGCCGAGGTGCTCGCGCAGCTTCTTCTCGCCGGTGATCATTCCGCCTTCTTTCACTGATACTAGCGTGGAGCGGAAATCTTCCAGCTTCTGGATCAGGGCGTTGAGTTGCTCTTTCAGTTTGTCGTCAGTCGCTGTGGTCGCACGCTGCTTGGCCTGGCCGCGAAGGTCGTTCGTGGTATCGACGATATAGGTCAGCTGCGCGAGCATGTCGTAGAGTTGGGTGACGGTTTTGTGCTGAAGTTCGCGGTCTGCGGCCGTGCTCTTGGTGCGGGAATCGGGAACGAGCTTGACCTCGGATGTGTAGGTTTCTTTTCCCTTCGTCAGCTTGACCTTGTAGGTGCCTTCCTGCGCCTGCGGTCCGAAGAATACGTATTGGTTCTCGACCAGCCCTGCAGCGGGAGGCATCTTGGGCGGCTTGGCGCGCTCGGGCCACTGGACACGATTCAATCCGCGGCGCTTGTCGCCCTGGATCGATGTGAGCAGTTGATCTTTGGAGTCGAAGATCTCAAGTTTCAGATCGCCGAAGATGTGGCGCTTCTTCTGGTAATAGACGATGCCGGCTGATTCGGGCAGGGTACGGCCGCGAAATTCAGCGTCACCGTCAAAGCGCTGTTCGCCAGCGGGAAGCGTCAGCACCGAAGGCCGAGACGGCAGCATGACGAGGTCTTTGGCCAGGATCTCGGGAGTGAGTGCGCGAATTGGTGTGAGGTCGTCGAGAATGTAGATGCCGCGGCCGTGCGTTGCGAGAAGCAGGTCAGACTCCCGGGTTGGATGGCGATGTCGCGGATCGCGACGTTCGGCAGGCTGCCTTTGAATTGCGCCCAATGCGCTCCGCCATCGATCGAGATGAAGAGTCCGAACTCGGTGCCGACGAAGAGCAGGTTGGCGTTGACCAGATCCTGGCGAACGACGTGGGCGTAGCCGCTGAGTTCCGGCGTGGTGAGTGAGGTCCAGGTCTTGCCGTAGTCCTTGGTCTGGTAGACGTAGGTCTTCATGTCGCCAGCGGCGTGGCCGTCGAAGGTGACGAAGGCAACTGCGGGATCGAAGTGGCCCGCCTCAACGGTCGATACCCAGGTTCCGGCGGGCAGGCCGGTAACGTTCTTTGCGACGTTGGTCCAGTGTTTGCCTCCATCGCGTGTGACTTGCAGGTTGCCGTCGTCGGTTCCGACCCAGATGACTTCAGCGTTTTTTGGAGATTCAGCGATGGTGTAGATGGTTTCGAACGTCTCGGCGTCGGAATTGTCGATGGTCAGGCCGCCTGACAGTTCCTGATGCTGGCGGGCCGGATCATTGGTGGTGAGGTCGGGCGAAATTCGCTCCCAGGATTCTCCGTGATCTTTCGAGCGGAAGAGGAACTGGCCGCCGAGATAGATCGTCCCCTTGGAGTTCGGGCTCATGTGGATGGGCGCGTTCCAGTTGAAACGGAACTCTGGCTCATTGGCGCGGGGCAAAGGCTTGATGTCTTTCGACTCGCCGGTGGATTTGCGGAAACGCGAGATCATTCCGCCCTGATATTCGACGTAAACGTAGTCTGAATCGGAAGGATCGGGGAAGGCCCAGAAACCGTCGCCTACTCCGATGGCGCGCCAGTGACGATTGGCGATTCCGTCGGGGGCTTGCGATGGTCCCATCCACGTGCCGTTATCCTGCAGACCGCCGTAGACGTTGTAGGGCTCAGCCATGTCGGCGCTTACGTGGTAGAACTGCGACACGGGAAGATTTCCAAAAAATCGCCAGTGCGAGCCGCGATCAAGCGATTGATACACGCCGCCGTCAGTGCCCAGCAGCATCTGATCGGGATTTTCCGGGTCAATCCACAACGCGTGATGATCGCCGTGATTTCCGCCGCCCGTGCCCTCGCTGGGGGAGAATGCAGCGCTGAAGCTCTTGCCGGCATCTTCGCTGATGGTCAGGAAAAATCCCGGCTTGTAGATGCGGTCGGCGTTCTTGGGATCAGCGGCCAGCCGCGCAAAATAGAAAGGCCTGCCGCTGACATTGAATGAGTTGTTGGTCTCAGTCCAGCTATCGCCAGCATCGTCGGAGCGGAAGAGCGCGGTATGGTTCCTGGCCTCGACCACGGCATACACGCGGCTGTGCTGCGTGGGAGCGACTGCGATGCCAATGCGCCCCAGGTCGCCTTCCGGCAGGCCCTTTCGCAATTCGTGCCAAGTGGCTCCGGCGTCTGTGCTCTTGAATAATCCGCTGCCGGGACCGCCGGAACGGAAGTTGTGCGGCTCGCGGCGGACGTCCCACATGGCCGCGTAGAGGACATTCGAGTCCTGCGGATCCATGACCAGTTCGGCGCAACCGGTGCTGTCGTTGCGGTAGAGAAGCTTGTTCCAGGTCTTGCCGCCGTCGGTGGTCTTGAAAACGCCGCGTTCGGTGTTGGCGTTCCAGAGATGCCCGAGGGCGCACGCATAGACGGTGCTGCTGTCCTTGGGATGCACAACCACGCGGCTGATGTGCTCGGAGTCCTTCAGGCCGAGGTTGTCCCAGTTTTCGCCGCCGTCGCGGGAGCGGTAGATGCCAGTGCCAACCGAGACGCTATTGCGCGCCCAGGATTCGCCGGTTCCGACCCAGACCGTCTGCGGGTTGGAAGGATCAACGGCAATCGAACCGATGGAAAGCGAGGGCTGCTTGTCAAAAATCGCCTTGAAAGTCGTGCCGCCGTCCACCGACTTCCAAACGCCGCCGCCAGACGCACCGACATAGACGGTGAGCCGCTGACCTTCGTGAACCGCGGCGATATCGGCGATGCGTCCACCCATGGCGGCTGGACCGATGGCGCGGATCGGCAAGCCGCTCAGCGTATCGGAGTCGAGAGTGGCGTCCTGGGCGGAAACGGATAGGGCCAGAGCGATGACGGAAAAAGCGATGAAGATAATTCGTGCACGGTTGAACATGTTCCCTCGAAGTGAAGCGCAAGTTTAAGCCGGAGACAGTGCCGGGTAAGCAAAATGGTCCGTGGAAGAACTCAGTCGTCCCTCCGGGACTTTGGTCATTCAGTACCCACGGCTTCCGCCGTGGGCTGCATTCTTTCGCCGCTTCGCGGCTGATGGTTACGGATTATGTCCCACCGCAAGTGTGAGAATTGAGTTCTCATGCACACACTAAAAAGCGC
>CAVRYB010000057.1:0-45574 GCA_963725295.1 uncultured Acidobacteriaceae bacterium | reverse complement strand
TGATGAATACGAGAAGATGATCAAGAGCGATGTGGCCGATGTCAAGAATACGGGGGGGCGATGGGGAGGGGCCATTACCGCGGGATGGTTTCTCAAGAAGTTTATCGGCGACTACAAGTGGATTCATCTTGACATTGCGGGAACTGCAATCCTGGAAGAAAACATGGACTATACCCCAAAAGGGGGATCCGGCGTCGGCGTACGATTGCTTGTAGAATTCTTGAAGAACAGGAAATGACAAAAGGCTTTTCAATTTAACTTTTGTCATTTCTCCCCGTCTAACCAAAATAGCAGAAAGGAGCTCCGTTCTATGCGAAATGTTGTTGTTCTTTTCATTCTCTTTCTCTTTTCCTTATCCATCGTCCTCGCCGGCGAGCCTGTGAAAGCAGAGAACTTTACCCTTCCCGATTACAATGGTGCTAAACACACGCTCACGGACTTCAACAAAGCCAAAGCCGTCGTCTTGATGTTTATTGCGACACAGTGCCCCGTCTCAAACGGCTACAACACGCGCATGGTATCATTGTATAACGATTACAAAGATAAGAATGTTGTCTTCATTGGCATCAACTCCAACAAGCAGGAAAGCGTCGAAGAGGTGAAACAACACGCGAAAGACCACGGGTTTGAATTCACGATCCTCAAAGACGATAAGAACATCATCGCCGATAAATTTGGAGCATCGGTAACTCCTAAATCTTCGTTCTCAATCCGTCCCTCGAGATTCTCTATCACGGCAGAATTGATGACTCGCGGCGGGAAGCTGACGTCACTTCGCATGACCTTCGAAGCGCTCTCGATGAAGTCCTGGCCGGCAAACCGGTCTCTGTCCCCGTCACGAAAGCTTTTGGCTGCACGATCAAGAAAGTAGAGTAATGAGACAGCACGTTCTCATCGCTATTTTTCTTTACGCTCTTTCTGGCGGCGTGCACACATTGCCCGCCCAGAATAAAAACACTCCCCCATCCGTCGAGCCGATAGACATAAAAGGCGTTGAACATCTTGTCCACGTCCGGAACGGCAAAATTCTTTTCCTCAACGTATGGGCAACGTGGTGCCAGCCGTGCACGGAAGAGTTTCCCGACCTCGTGAAGCTTTACAACGATTATCAGAATGCCGGCGTGGACTTTGCCGCAATCAGCGTAGATTATCCCGACGAGGTTGGATCGAAAATTCTCCCGTTCCTCATCGGCCAACACGTTCCGTTTACGGTGTATGTTGCAAACGTCAAGAAAGATGAAGATTTCATTAACGAACTCAATCCATCGTGGAGCGGGGCGGTTCCAGCGACCTTTATCTTCGATGCAAGCGGCAAGCAGCGGGTCTTCATGTTCGGGCAAAAGACGTTAAAGGCTTTTAAATCAGAAATTGACAGCGTGTTGAACTCCCGGTAGCGAGTGGCGCTTCATTGGGAGGCGAAGTTCTTGGTTCGTAGTCCTTAGTCCGTACCCCCCGTTCATTGTTGATTGTTAATTGTCGGATGTTCATTGATAATTGATGAATGGAATGGTACCTTTCAAACAATAAATTTTTCAGTGAAAGGAACATTCTATGAAAATCCTCATCGCAGATTCATTTCCTCAATCGTACATCTCGGAAATTTCAAACCTCGGCGTAGAAGCTCAGTATAAACCGAAGCTCAAGGCTGAAGAGCTCGCAGCAAACATTGGCGACGCTTCTATCCTTATCGTCCGTTCGACTGAAGTCCATGCTGATTGCATCAACGCCGGCAAAAGTCTTAGCCTGATTATTCGTGCCGGGGCGGGGGTGAACACTATCGACGTAAAGGCAGCGAATGCCCGTGGCATTTATGTTGCGAACTGTCCCGGAAAAACTCAATCGCAGTGGCAGAGTTGGCCATGGCACTCCTTCTTTCGCTCGACAGACGAATCGTTGAGAATGTTACGGACCTGCGCAACGGCAAATGGAACAAAAGCGAGTATTCCAAGGCTGATGGAATCTTCGGCAAGACAATCGGTATCATCGGTGTGGGCCAAATCGGAAGAGAAGTGATCACGCGCGCGAAAGCGTTCGGCCTGCACGTGGTCGCCTGGTCGCGGTCGCTCACGGCGGACAAAGCGGAAAAACTCGGGGTCGAATACGCTGCATCGGTTGAAGCACTCGTTCCGCAATGCAGCATCATCTCCGTCCATGTTGCGTTGAAACCTGAAACAAGAAACCTCATCAGCAGGAACATTATTCAATTGATGAAGCCGGGAACAATATTTCTGAACACCTCCCGTGCGGAAGTTGTAGACGAAGCGGCTCTTCGCGAAGCGGTTGCCGCCGGAACCGTGAAAGTCGGCGCAGATGTGTTTTCCAATGAGCCGGAAGAAAAAAGCGGTCCGTTCTCTCATCCGCTTGCATCAATGCCGGGAGTGTACGGGACTCACCATATCGGCGCTTCGACGAACCAGGCGCAGAATGCAGTTGCCGCGGAGGCCGTCTCCATTATCAACGACTACATTCAGCATGGAACAGTCCGCAACTGGGTCAACCGCGCGAAGAAGACCGCGGCGAAGTGGGAGTTGGTGGTGCGCCACTTTGATAAGCCGGGAGTTCTTGCCAACGTGCTTGAATATTTGAAGACTTCGAAGATTAATGTCCAGGAAGTCGAGAACGTGATCTTCGAAGGACAGCAAACCGCGTGCTGCACGATGAGGCTTGACGCGCGCCCCGGCGACGATGTTCTTGCAGAAATACGAAAGAGAGGAGACGAGATCATCCAGGCATCGCTGATCGGGCTATAGCCGTGCGCGGAGTCTCATCTGTCCCTGATAGCTAAACGAAAAAGGCGATGCTTCGGCATCGCCTTTTTTTAGTTTGTTCTCTCGTATAGTAGATGTCGGAGACCTTGCCGAAAACATCATCATATGTTGAAATATTTGGTAAGCTAAATCGACATGGTGTCCGACATCGAAGCGACCGTGATATTACTTCGTTGTTAGCGGTGCCTGAATTTGAAAATAGCTTTTAACAAAAAGTCCTGTCATGCCCGCGAAGGCGGTCATCCATCTCGATTAAAGATAAAAGCATGGATTCCCGCGTCCGCGGGAATGACAAATTGACGCAATACCTCGTCGTTCATCGCCTTGCGTTTGCGGCGTCATCTTTCTATCTTCTTAGTATGTTTTCTCCATTTAGACCCGTCGAAAAGGAATTACGCGGGCAGGTTTCAGGAGACAACTGGTTCGACGTTGAAAAACGAGCCGAGTACAGCACAGCAACATGCATGTACAAAGTGATGCCCGTTGGAGTCGTGGCCCCAAAAAGCCTTGAGGATGTCCAACGAGTCGTTCGCCTGTGTTCTGAAAACGATATCGCCGTTATCCCGCGCGGAGGCGGCTTCAGGTTTGGTTGGGCAGGCGGTCGGCTTTGGAGTTATTCTTGATTTCACGAAATACATGAATCGCGTGGCAGGGTTTTCTGAAGGAACGTCCGCCGTCACCGTCGAGGATGGAGTTGTGCCGCTTCGCAATCTCCCTGCGTACATTGCCGGTTTAAAGAAAATCCTCGACAAGTATTCCGTCGCGTTTACTGTTTATGGCCATGCGGGCATGGGGCATATACATTGTTCGACGTTTGAAGAAATCGCAACTGAAGCGGGAAGAGAGAGAATCGAGCGTGCAACGCAAGAGGTGTTTGACCTCATCATCAAGCTCGACGGCGTTTTCTCCGCAGAGCCCGAGAACGGCGTCCCCCAGAAACTCGAGATTCTCATTGTCCCCGGCGGAGACACCACCACCCGCCGCCTGCGACTCCAACTCGCGAGCCTGCGAGCTATGGGTGAGCGCCTGGTCGAGCAGTTCGCGCCGCTGGAAGCGGTAGTCCAGCCGTACTTCCAGCGCCGTGATTTCGGGTGAGTTCATCACAAATGTGGCCCCGCGAGGGGCCAGATCTCTCTGCAATCGATCTGTTATTGAAGACGCGGAGGTGGCCCGCGTCTTCACGAAATTCGCTTCAGTTCTTCGGAGGAGTCTGTGGTTGCGCCGGGGCAGCGCCGCCCGTGAGTTGCTGTAAACGATCGCGTTCGTGCCGGGCCGGAGTTCCGATCACGGTATTATCCTGCGTCATTTCCACCGCACGATTAGCGACCTTGAGCGCGTCAGCATATTTCTGCTCTTTGTCGAGCGTTAGCGCCAGGCGAAGAACGACCACTGGATCCGGATTGCTTGGGAACGCATCGATCGACTTCTGCAGGTTCTCCTGCGCCGCTGGAAAGTTTTCTTTCTTGAACTCAATCGTTCCGATCACTGAATACGCATTGGATCGCAGCAGCCCCTTGTAAGCGTCGATCTTGTCTTGCGGCGTTCCTGCAGGCACCTGGACATCGGTGTCAACAGTCGTCGTAGCTTTCTGTGCCATGGCAATGGCTTCTGCAAAGCGCTGGTCCTTATCAATGTCGGTGTCGTGTGTCCGCTCCGCAATGACCTCGGCCACCGTCACCAGCGCCTCAGGATCATCGCCGTCGAGGCCGACCACCTTGCGGCCCATGGCCTCGGTCTTTTCCGCATTGTTGGCATTTTGATAAAGCCGCATCGTGTTCTTGTAAATCAGTACGCGCAGCTCGCTGTCTGGGAACTTGGTGGCGAAATCGTCGGCTGCTTTTTCCATAGTCGGCCCATCGGCGCTGGCAGCGGCCGCTTTGTACGCGTCGAATTCCGGCTGGGTCTTGGCTTGCGGTGGACGCTTCGCGGCTGGAGTCGCCGTTGCTGCTGCCGCTCCCGCCGCTGGCGGAGTCTGTTGCGCCGGTTGTCCGCTGGTCTGGGCTCCGGCCCAGATCGCGAAACTCAATATTCCGAGAATGATGGCTATGCGCTTCATGCTGTCTCCCGTAATGCAAGATTTCGAAACTTAACTTGTTCGTCCTGAAAACGCCGCGTCGCCTGCCTCGTTTACTCGGGCTGCTTGGCTACAGGAGGTTCGTAAGGCTTATCCAAACCTCGCTGCGCTGCCAATTTTACTTCCGGCAGCGTTGTACCGGCTGTGTTCAGGGCCGCGCGGTACTGGTCCAAAGCGGCAAAGCGGTCTTCCTTTAAATCAAAAATTCTGCCCAGATAAATATGGGACCACGCGATCACCTTGGGCTCGCGGGCCGTCTGCAAGGCCTGCTCGAAGTACTTGCGCGCGCCGTCCATGTCTCGGTTCACCGTGGCAACTTGCGCCAGAATAAAGAGTGCGCGCCCCGAATCCTCATCCTGCTCATCGAGCGCTTGCTGTGCCAGTTTTTGTGCCGTTTCCGGATTGCCCGCCGCGAGTCGTCGCTCGGCGTTCAATAGCAGATGCTTGCTGGGATGAGTCGCCAGGTGCAGGAGTTCCGGCGCGGCCTCGCCCGAGTACTGAATCAGCGACGCCCGCTTCGCCTCCTTGCCGATCTCAATCTGCCCGACCAGATCCGGATACGCATTGCGCATTCCTGACGGATCCTTTTCAAACTTGTTCAGCGCGTCGTAGAAGTAACGCGTCAGCACGAACCCTTCCTTGTCGTCTTCTTCCATCGTTCGCGACCGCTCGGCATCCGATGCCTTGGTTGACCGCTCTTCGATTGCCCGTATGAGGCACTCGGTTACGAGCAACGAAATGTTGGTCTTGAAAGCGTCGTCCATCGGAGCGTCCTTAACATCCTCGAGCAAGGGCTCCAGCCGCTTGAACGATCCGCCGTTCTTCAGGGCCAGCGGGTCCAGAAGATAATGCAAGTAAGTGTGCCGGATCTGCTGCATCTTGATCGCGGTGCCCGACGTCGGCGAAATCACGACATAGTAATCGGCGGCATAGTTGCGAGCGTTCGTCTGCCCCGGCGCGCCCATTGCATCCAGATAAACCGTGAACTGGCGCCCCAGGTATCCGGCCGACGGCATCTTCAAATAGATCTCGGTATCAAACGTCATTTTCGCCAGCGGAGTGTGGTAAACCTCCATCAACTCCGCATAGCGGTCGCGATGCTTCTCCCAAATCGCGTGCAATCCGATTTTCTCGTAGAAACGTTGCAGCATCGGCAGAATACCGGCGACGGTTTGCGCATCAGGAGGAAGTTCCGCCTCCTTCACCTTGAGCGTGAAGGTGGGAGGCTCCCCGGTATAGAGCGCCAGCGACACGTACTGCGACAAATCGCGTGAGGCATCTGGCACTTCATGCTGCCGGTAGTACGTGCACATCGGAGCGATCACTTCTTGTGCTCCGGCAGTGTCGGTCACGGCCTTGGCAACTTCGGCCCGAATCTGCGTGCGGAGTGGATCGGAAGTGTTCAGTTCCTGGTCATAACCGCAAGTGTTGATGGCAGTCAGCACCGTGAAGAGAGTCTCGTTGGTCTCCAGAGCCACCTGAGGACGGTTCTGGGCCCAAATCGAGGTCGCGAGCAGGACGATCCCTGCGTTTACAGCCAATTTCAATAAGACGGATTGTCCCAAGAATTTCCTTCGCATCCCTACCATCGACGGATGAGCTAAGAAGTAGTGTACGAACTGCTCAATTCGCGGTCAAACCGGAAGGGGCCAAACATTAGGGCAGAAATGGCCGGAGGCTGCTCAACCCGAGCGCCGCCGTTCGCTGAAGCTATCCCTTGACGCTGATCTTCGAGAACGAGAGAACCGCGGTGCCCGCTGTGGGCCGCCCCATCGAAAGCGCCGGGCGGAAGGTCGTGAAGATCAACAGGTTCTTCAACTGCGGCAATACCGCCTGTGCATCGTCGGGCTGCGACAGAATGCGGTAATCCTCGACCCGGCCGTTGGCATCCACGTACGCTTCGATCACCAGCGCGTCGTCGCCCACATTGCCGAGCGATGTGCCGAACGCCGATTGCTGGAGTTGAGGCCCGGTGTAAAGCATCAGCGGAACGTCTGTGCTGCTGGCGCGCAACTCCGCCGGCAACGCGAAGAAGCCGAGCAACAATCCGAAGAACAGCACGGCGCTGACGAGCCCGGCAGTGGCCGGAACCATGAAGGCATTCAGCGCATTCTGCAGGCGCACCAGCGCGCCTTCGTACGGACGGCGCTTTTGCGCAGCTTCGCGTGAAATCGCAAGCCGCAATTTCAACGCCAGGTCGGCGGGCGCCTTCTTCGGTCCCAGATTCGACAACAACTGCTGCGTGCTTCGCATCGCAGTAAACTCGTGCGCACAATCGCGGCACTCCGCCACGTGGCGTGTCACCGCGCGCATCTCAGATCCGCTCACCCGGCCGTCGAGATATGGCGAGAACAGCCGCTGGATGGCAGCGCATTTCATCTCACTGCTCCTGATCTCGAAGTTCATGGTGTCACCTCAACCTGTCTACCACCACGCGAACCATCCTGCGAACCTTTACTGTTCTGCGAGCCCGCCGTTTCGGCCGGAGCCAGCAGCCCCAGCTCGGGGCCTACTTCGCGAACATAGGCCGTCAATTTCTTGCGCAGCGCATCGCGCCCTCGCGTAATGCGGGATTTCACCGTGCCCAGCGAAATCGCCAGCACTTCGGAGATTTCTTCGTACGACATCTCTTCCAGATCGCGCAGCACTAATGCCGTCCGGTAAGGTTCTGGCACCTGCTGCAACGCCTTCTCCACCGCGGCTCGGACTTCGGCGTGAGCAAGGTTCTCGAACGGAGAATCGCCAGGATCCACCAGGCGTTCTCCGATGGGAAATTCACACTCCCCGGTTTCGATCGGATCAATCGGCGTTTCCTGCGCCTTGTGCCGGAACCACCAGCGCCGGCGATTGGCTGCTTCGTGCAGCGCGATGCGGTAGATCCACGTCTTCAGGCTCGACTCGCCGTGGAAATGACTCATCCCGCGGAAAACTTTGAGGAACACATCCTGGGTGGTATCGGCCGCGTCGGCAGGGTCATTCACGATGCGGTAGATCAGCCCGTAAATGGGCTGATGAAATTCGCCGATGAGCCAGGCGTACGCTTCTTCGGAACCGGCCTTCAGTTCAGCGATAACCGCCGATTCTGCGGTTCGGGCTCCGATAGCGCTGGCAAGATCGCCCAATGTGGTAGCTCCCGCCATGGTGGCGTTCCCCTTAATTCTAAGTCACATCGGCCCCGGGCGGGAACCTTAATTGTTCGGGGAAAAGCAGTCCCCACAGACCCTTCCCGCTTAATGACTTAGACTCCGGCAAGGGCCGGAGAGTTCCCGCATGGAAGTGCTTTATTTGCAATCGGGTTGCGTAGCGACGGCGACCCCAAAAGGAAAACCCCCGCAGCCAAGGCTGCGGGGGCTAAAAAGGCTGCCTCGCTTAGTTCATGTTCTTGACTTTGACCGTCCCTCCGGACCCGCCACCCAGCGTGAATCCTGGCCCCATCGTGTAAGGAAAGTTGTTGACAGGTAATGTTTCTGTGTAGGACTTTTCCGCCGGACTGCCTTGCGGATACACCGTGGTTAGCCCCGGGAACAGGGTTTCCTGCGTTCGGCCCCCACGTAATCGTGTGCTTCAATCCATCCGTCGAGTAGAACAGGATGGTGGCTTGGTAGGGAACCACCACAGTTTCGGGTGTGCACGTTGTCCCGTTCACGGTCACAACCACTGGTCCATACCCTGTCTGGCTGGACCCCGACGCAATCCCATAGATATCGCCGACCTGCGTCCCATTCACTTGCACCGTATAGTTTACGGCCCCATTGAGATACTGCGGAGCCAGGGCGGCGGAGGTTGCTCCGGGCGCAAGCACCAGGTTCGGGTAGCCGGCGAAAGTGAACAACGGTGGGGTGCTTCCACCCGGCGGGTTAGCGGCAAAAACCAGCGTGATGGTCGCAGTCGAGTTTGCAGAGTTGCTGAAGGTAACCGTATCGGTCGTTCCATTCATGTTGAAGGTGGGCCCGCTCACCGTCAGCACACCGTTGACGTATTGGAAGGTAACTGCGTGTACTATTTCGGGCGCGAAGTTGATGTTACGCGCTGTAGCCATTGGTTAGCTCCTTTTCGTTTAGAAGTTACGATCTGTCTCATAAGTGACTTTGAAACGGCGCGGTTGAGCTGCGCCGCGGAATCAGGAAGAACCTGGGGCCTTTGGCCCCACCGGGAAGGTTGATCGCGCGCAAAACCGAGTTACGAGACCATTGGACGCCGAATGAGCTGGAACCCACACCTACTTCCCATTCGTCCGAAATGCTGGATCGGCTAACAGATCTTGCAAATCCGGCATGTTTTTGAGGTAGGTGAGACTGTTGCCCTTTTGCAGGCTTTTCTGGATGTACTCGATGGCCTGCTTCCGGTCGCCTAGGACCTCGTAAGCCTCCCCCACATCTTCCAGGACGTTGGGATCGTCCGGCGCCAGAACCGTTGCCGATTGTATGCGAGAAATGGCCTTTTCGCGCAACTTTTTCTTGGCGTAAGTAAGGCCCAGTTGCGCTTGTACGATGGGATCGCGGGGACTAGCCAAAGCTGCCTGTTCCAGGAGAGGTAATTCCCGATCCCAAGCCCTGGAAGCGTTGTCCGTGTCTTTGAGGCCTTCGTAGGCCACGCCAAGATTGCCCCAGACCAGGTAGTCTTTGTCATTGAGTTGCAAGGCTTTCTCGGCTGTGTCGGCTGCGTTTTTGTACTTCCGTTCCTGAATGTAGAGGTAGCCGAGATTGGCGTAGGCGCCGTAGCTGGGCTCCAGAGATAGCGATTTGACAAGCGCTTGTTCTGCCTCGGGGAAGTACTTCGGATCTGCACTGTCGAGATACACCGCGGCCAGGTTCTGATAGAGAGAGGCGTTGTCCGGCGTCAATTCAATGGCACGTTTGAACTGCGCGACGGCTTCGTCATAACGCTGGTGGCCGTCGAGAAAGTTGCCGAATTCGTTGTAGCCCACCCAGTAATCAGGACGCAGTGCAATTGCCTTCTTGTAGGCAGCCTCCGCGTCTGCCGTCCGTCCTGCACTGTCGTAGGAGCCGCCGAGCCGCCGCTGCGCGTCTGCGTTGCGCGGGTCCAGTTGCAAAGCACGCTGGAACTCCTGCAGCGAGAGATCGTATTTGCCTGCGCCGTGATGGATCGCTCCTAACGTTACGTAAACCGAAGGCAGCTTGTTATCCAACTCCACCGCCTTATCGCAATTCGCCAGCGCCTCGTCAATCCACTTTGTATTCTTATCCATCTGGTACTTCAGCCGGTACGCCTCGCCTAACTGCGCGTAACCCAGCGCAAACCTTGGATCGGCCTTCACCGCGTCATTGAGCGCCGCAATCGCCTGATCCAGATTCCCGGCCTTGTCGTAACGCTGCGTCAGCCCGAGAGCCTTCAGATACAACTCATAAGCCCCCGCATTCGGCGCGCTGCCGCTCGCCCGCAGTGTCTCGGGGTTCGCTTCAATCCGCAGCAGCTTGGCGATACGCGCCACCGCTTCGTCTTCAAGCGTCGAGAAGTCCTGGTCCGCCAGGGGCACCGATCCGATCTGGCGCAGGTTTTTCGTCTTCACCAGATTGACCGTCATGTGGATCGTCTGGCCGTCGCGTCGCAGCGTGCCTTCGACAACCAGGGTCGCTCCCAGGTCGCGCAGCGCCGACGCCGCGTCGGTAATTTTGCGGCGGCGCACTTCGCTGGCCGGCACTACCCACAACGACTGCTTGTCGCTCTCCAGATTGGTCAGCTTGCCCGAGAGACTGTCCATCAATCCGTCGGAAATGGCGGCGTTCGCCGGATCGTTCCCCACATTCTCAAACGGCAGCACGGCGATATGTTCTTCATGACTTCCGAATAACTCCGACAAGCGGTCGCGCACCGGAGGCAGGAACGACAGCACCGCCAAAACCACTGCGACCACACCGGCACCAATCGCCCAGCGTGCCCACTTCGATGTCGGAGCGGCGGGCACTCCCCACACCGGTCGCGAAGCCTGTTCAATCTGCTTCCGGAGGTCCGACGCAGTCAACGTCGATGGCTTGGACACGGGCCGCGAACTGGGACGGCTAATCGGCCGAGACGATGAACTGATTGGAGCCTGCGGCGGCGGTTCGAGGTGCACGCGGACTTCTTTGAGATCGTCCACCATCTCCCGGCAATTCTGGTAGCGCGTCTCCGGCTCCTTCGACAACGCGCGATAGATCACGCGCAGAAGATCGAGCGGGAGGTCGTCCATCGGAGCCGGCGGCTCGTTGAGGATCGCGTAAATCGTGGCGGCGGGCGTCTTTTCGCTGAAACGGATTTTTCCCTGTGACCATTTCGGCAAGTACGATGCCGAGCGACCAGATGTCCGTGCGCTGGTCGAGAAATTTGCCGATCGTCTGCTCCGGCGACATGTAGCCGATCGTTCCGGCTGTGCTTACGCTCTGCGTGCTTCCAGTGGCGGACGCCAGGCGAGCCAGGCCGAAGTCCACAATCTTTGCGACACCGTGTTGCGCCAGGATGATATTGGAAGGCTTGATGTCGCGGTGCACCACCGTGCCGGCGTGCGCGGCCGCCAGGCCCTCGCCCACCTGGATCGCGATATCTACCGCCTCCGCCAAACTAAGCGGGGCGCGGCGAATCCGTACCGCCACGGTTTCGCCGGTGTAGTACGCCATCACGATGAAAGTACGGTTGCCGTACTCCTCGATGCCGTGGATGACGCCGATGTTGGGATGGTCAAGCGACGAAGCAAAGCGCGCTTCGCGCAGGAACCGGTCCTTTTCTTCCGGACTGGAGATGGCTTGCTCGGGAAGGAATTTGAGCGCTACGGTGCGTTCGAGTTTCGTGTCGAGCGCGCGATAAACCACGCCCATACCCCCGGCACCGGCCAGTCCGAGGATCTTGTATTTGCCAACGACATCTCCCGCAGACAAAGTGGCGGTCGAGTCAGACACCGAGCGTCTCCCACTGGGGAGTTACCCCAAACGCGCAGCAATTTTGTGGCGCCGAAAAGTGTGCCATCGGCACGTCGCCACGATGATACGCTACCGCATTCCGAAAGGGCAGAAAAGTGCCCCGAAGGTGAGTAAACAGAAAGAAAGAGGAGCCGCGTACCCCGCGTGTTACAGCGACGGCGGCGTCTTCGGTGCCGCGTCCGTCGCGGGTTTTGGCTTCGTCACTTTCTTTTTCGCGGGTGGCTTCGGAGGCTCGGTGTCATCCACAACAATTTTCTTTGGCGGTGGAGGCGGAGCTGCCGTCAGCGTCTTGACCTGCGTGCGCAGGCGAGCCAGTTCATCCTCTTTACTGGACGCAAGCTTCTGCATGCGCTCGCCAAAAGCGCGACGCGCACTCTTCAGTCCGTTCAAGTCGTTGTCCAGATCCTGAAATTCATCTTTCGATCCAAAAGCGCCGGCGGCTTCTGCCACCGATCCAAAAACGTCATAGAGCGCGTCGAGATTGCGGTAAAGTTTGAAACTCGCCGCCAGGTCTTCCGGCGAGCTATTCAGCTGCGCGATGGTTTCGGGAAGCGACGACTGCAGGTTGCGCTGAATGGAGTCGATGTCGGCCATCGTTTGCTTCTTTGTTCCGCCGTCCGTCTTCCATTTTTCGACGCGACTGTTCTTCAGATCAGCCTGAATGCTCTGCGACGTCTTCTGAAGTTGCGCCAGAATATCGTTCAATTCGCTGACGGAAGCGTAAGCAACCGGACTCTGGTTCGCCGACGAGGTGTTGCCGGCACTTTGTGCGACCGCCAGGGCGGGCAACAGCACAATGACAAAGCGAAACAACGATCGACGGGATGATCGAAAGAGGGCGGATTGGGGGATCACGATGGGCTCCATTGGGTTCGTCAATTACGCCAGAGCTATCCTATTTCAGTTGACCGTTGGAGTCGAGTTTGACGGCAAGCCCAAGCTAAGCGAGAATTGAAGTGCAGCAGAAGTCTCCCCACCATCGTGGGCCTGTGGCGCAGCTGGGAGCGCGCTTCCATGGCATGGAAGAGGTCGTCGGTTCGATCCCGACCAGGTCCACCAAATCTCCCAACAACTTAGACGGGACAAGCGCTCGCAGCGACGGCTGTTTGTGTCATAACCCGCCGTTCTAGCGCTCCCGCAAAGGTTTCCATCGCATTGCGCTTGGATGGCGCATGCTCATTTTCTTGCCTGCCATCGCATTCTGATCGCTTTGGGCCGCCTGGTCCGGGTCAATGAGCGTAACTTGATTCCATAACAATGTCGGGATGTTGCAACAGCTACCGTGTGCGGAAGCTTTGGGGGCGTGTAGGTCGAGCCATTTCGATTCGGGTGGCCGGCAGGCGCAACGAGAACGGCGGGGAGCCTATAGCAACCTGGTGCCCGAATTCCTTCGTGGTAAAGTGTTGGCGGAAGAGAGGTCGCCTATGAAAACCGTTTGCGTCCTCCTGCTCGCTGGCGCTCTTGCGGGTTGCAAGAGTGCTTCCACCACATCCGCGCGCGTGCCTACATCTACGCCTACAGCCGCAGCCAACCCCGATAACCCGCCCAGACCGAAAGGGGGAACCGTGGAGGGGTCGGATGAACAAAGCATCGCAAGAGTTGAGCAGAAACGTGCTCATCTACAGCCCGGTGAGCAACTTGTACTCATATATCAAGACGTTTATCCACAGTGGAATACCTACGTTGTGACGTTGACCCCGCAGAATGAAGAAGAGACGCTTAAGAAAATAGCAGCGGAATCGGTAAAGTTAGCTGAGAGAAAACCAACTCGTCAGGCGGCTATTGTATTCCGGTCCCCAAGCGACGAACCAGCCGTTTGGTCGTATATCAAGAAGCGGGCAGCCGAAGTCGCGGGAAATTAAGTTTTCCTCGCTGCGGAGTATGCAGAGATGCAACAGCGGGAAATGATCCTTCCTCGTCCCCCGTCCCTTGCTGTTTGTCGATGGTTTTACGTAACCAGGCGACTACCCTCAAAACCCTTGACCCGGCATTTTGAGCGCTATTGATTTCCCTCTTCGCTCGATTTCGAGCGCTTCAAATCTCTGCGCCCTAAATCTTCCCAAGTACACAGGTTAGACATCTGGAAAGCGATGGGAGGACCCGGGCTGAGAATCGTTCCTCTAGCATCACGATCTCGCCTTCGCCGCCCCAAAGGATTAGTCCGCCTGCTGGCCATCCGGATAGACAGCTAATTCATCGGCGAGCATCTTTTCGGCTCGCAGCTGCTCCAGAGGTTTGAAATGAAGGGTCGTACATCCGCAAGTGCACCCTCCGACAACACGCAACTGTTCCACGGGTGGAAGTCGATATGCCGTTACGTCAACCAACGAATGATCGAGAAGCCACGTAACGACTTCGACTTCATTTGGGGAAATGGCTCTGTCCATGCCTGCCTACTTTAGGCGCGACACGGTTCGATTTCCAGTAGGTGACGTGATCAGGCGTTGCCCTCGCCTCAGCAGAATTAGGGATGAGAAGACTTCTCATTCCGCCCTTTCCTGTTTGTCCTTGCCATCAAGAAAAAGTAAGGGATATTATAAGAATAATGAAATTCGTATTGGTAAGGACATAACCATGCTGCATTCTACAGTGACGAGTAAGGGACAAACGACCATTTCCGAGAAAATTCGGAAGGCCTTGCGAATTAAACCGGGCGACAGGTTGCAATACGAAGTGGAGGGAGACCGAGCCACCATTCGTGTGCATCCCGGCATTCGCTCGCTCAAGGGCGCGCTCGCCAGCAATAAGGGAAAGGGGATGTCTTTCGCTGAGATCCGCGAGGCCGCTGCCGAGGCAGCCCATCGTGAAGGTACCCGGTGAGCAGGCAAAGACTTGTCGACACCAATCTCATCGTCCGCTATCTGGTTCAGGACCACGACAAATATGCACGAGCGGCCGGCAAGCTCTTTGATGCCGCGATCGGGGCGATGTGGTGATCGTTGTATTACCGGTCGTTCTGGCAGAGTGTGTGTTTGTGCTTGAGTCTTTTTACCGGCACCCACGCGCGGCGATCGCCTCCGCACTCGGAGGCCTGATCTCCAGTCCCGGAGTCGAGATCGATGCGGCGACGGTCCATCTGGACGCTCTGAGCCGTTATAAGGGAACGAAGGCTCACTTTGTCGACTGTCTGATCGCCGCCACCGCAGTGGCTAAAAACGTGCCCGTCTCGACCTTTGATCAGGACTTTCGAAAGTTCGGCGACGTGCGCGTGGAAACCGAATAGTCGCACGCGAAGCGCTACTCGAGTCCGCCTCAGTTCTTGCGCCGGATGGTCATGCCCAAGTCCCGCTCCGTGCAACCGCACGAATGCAGGCAGCGCTCCCGAAATCGTCGATTTCCATCACCGCTCGGCAAGCAACTTTCCCCAGGAGTTCACCCGCGTATGACTAAAGTCAGTCCACATAGGTGCAAAAGTGTGCCCCTGTACCGAATATTCGCTTGTGACCACGAGCCAACCTCGGTACAGTAGTCGAATGTTCACGCCCCATCCCAACCTCGGGGACGACGTCAATCGCAACATCGTCCAGTCCGAAATCGAGGGAGGAGTTTCACTGGAAGGTCTGCCCGGTGGATACCGTATAGCAGATTCGCACTCAGCACCACGACTACACGGCGCAACTTCTGGGCAAGGGATCGGCGCTGCTTTCAGGACATCCGCAATACTGCCCCAAACCCGTGCTGGTGACGATCGCCGGTTCGACCTGGGGAGGTTCCATGCTCAAGCTGCGCTACATCGGCCGCGGCATGCACCTCGAGTTTCATCACCCGGAATACAGCACTCCGATTATTACCTCAGCCATCCAGGAAATCTGCGAATCGATCCAGTCCGAAAATATCCTGCGCGCCAAAGTCATCAAGAGCCACTAGCAGTTCGCTGAAAATATCATCGCTTGCACCGAAGTGTTCTTCATTTCAGAGGTACCGCTGGGAGTCCGTGTCACAGTCGGGCTGCGTCTGAAGAACCTGGAAGCAGCCTCCCCGCAGACGCTGGAAGCAGCGTCCCGCAGAAGCCGGAAGCAGCGTCCCGCTTCAAGCCGCGAAGCGGCGATAGAATGCAGCCCACGGCGCAAGCCGTGGGTGGTAAGTAGGATATGACCAAGCCCCGGAGGGGCGGAAGAGAAACTGAAGGATCCAGCGATACCGCACTGCGACTCAGCACCCTGCTGAGCGTCGAATCCCGTTCGGCACGACTTCTACTGCATCGGCGTAACACTCTGATCACAAGTAGCGATCGCGCTCACTCCGGAACGTACCACCGCATCCGCGAACGAACAGAAATATCGCGTTCCCGTCTGGTTCGGCACCGTGGGCGCCGCGATGATCTGATAGGTGGCCGCCGGAGTCCCCGACACTCCCGTCAGCGTATACGTGTATCCGTTCTTCGACCCGGAGGCGGTTTGCGTGTCAATCAAACACGCGCTGGTTGAACTCGGCGGAGCACACGACGTTCCTCCCAGGGCAGCCAGTGTGGCTGCATAACCCACGGTTGGATATGCGGAGTTGTAGGAAATCTGTGCCGTGTTGATCGTGCGAACTGCTCCGACCGCGGACGCTTCGTTGGCCGACATGCGCGCGCGTATCAGGTTCGGAATTGCAATCGAAGCGATGATCAGAATGATCGCAACTACGATCAGCAATTCGATGAGAGAGAATCCTTTTTGTTTCCGTTGTTTCCGCATTGGTGAACTCCAGTCGACCTTGTGGGGACTAATAATACCAGCTTCTACCGTCGCAAGCCTACGCCCGAAACGCCCGCCAGTCCAGCGGAGTGACGGATTTGGCCTGAACGACGAGCCCTCAATTGACCGAACGTTCACGCAACGCATTTCTTGCGCAAAACTTTTCTTGCGCAAAAGTTTTCCTATCACTCAACTGCGAACCGTCAACACCGGAACCTTGCTGTGCCTGACAACATACTCAGCGACGCTTCCCACGAGCAGATGCGCCAGTCCGGAACGCCCATGAGTTCCCATTACGATGATCTGGCAGTTCAACTCTTGCGCCGCCTCCGCGATGACCGGGCGCGGCGACCCTTCCAGGATGACGCCCTCCGCATCGGGCTCGCGCGATTGCCACTCCTGCATATGTTTTCGGGCCTCCTCCCGCAGGATCGGAATCAAAGGATCTCCCCCCATGATATGAACGCCCAACTGAGCCGTGCCGAAAATATCGACAACGTGCAGCAGAACCAGTTTCGCTCCGAAGGCCGCGCACATGCGCCGTCCCCACTCCAGCGCTCGTTCGGCAGGTTCCGAGAAATCGGTCGCCAGCAGAATTCGGGAGATGACCGGCGGAATTTTGGTTTCAGATGAAATCGATGTCACGATACTCACCACCCTTCAGTACTTCCTGTAGCAAAATAGATCTGTAAGAAAATAGATCTTTAGAAAAATGACCTGTAAGAAATATGACCTGTAAGAAAAAAGACCAATGACCTCCGTTCGAATCGACAAGTGGCTCTGGGCCGCACGCTTCTTCAAAACCCGCGCGCAGGCCTCGCGCGCCTGCGATCTCGGCCGCATCCAGTCCAACGGTCAGCCCGCCAAGCCCGCACGCGAAGTCCGTATCGGAGACCGGCTGCGCATCACCAACGAGGGTGGCGATTTTCAAGTCGAAGTCCTCCTGCTCAGCGACGTGCGCGGGCCAGCCCCGGTGGCGCAAACCCTCTACCGCGAGACAGAAGAGAGCCGCGAACTGCGCCTGAAGGCTGCGGCTGAGCGCAAGGCGATGCGGGAGTTCGAATCGTTGCCCGAGGGCCGCCCGTCAAAGCGCGATCGCCGCAGAATCATCCAGTTCCGCGGCAGAGCCTGACTCCCCAGCCAGGAAGAAACAACCACGACAGGAGCCACATGACGAGCCTTCTTTCCTCGCACCAGAATGGGCGCAGACGGAAGGTGCTGCGTGTCAATTTCACCTCAAGTCTATGCGCGGGACGAACCGCGCGCAGTGAGTGAGGTCACGGAAAACAGTGATTGCCGGCTACTGGAATGTTCACGTCAACACTGAACGCAGTTCCCTCGGCAGCCGCTTCAGTTGGCAGAACTGCCGCCTGCTGCTCCTGCCTTGGTTGGGGGCTCGCTGTGCAGAATCGAGTACACCTTCTTGAGCAGCGATGCTTTGGTGAAGGGTTTCTCCACGAAAGACGCCTCTTCCATCTGCAGTCCTTGTTGGTTCATCAGATCGCCGGTATATCCCGACATGAAGAGCGAACGCAGCTTAGGATGTCCTTCTTCGGCCCGTCGGACCAGTTCAATTCCACTGATTCCCGGCATGATGACATCGGTCAAGAGTAAATCGACCTGGAATTGAGAATCGGACAGTATCTTCAGCGCGTCTTTGGCATCCTTCGCGTCGACCACCCTGTAACCGCCTTCTTGCAGCAGTCTGAGCGTAAGTGCGCGAAGACTGTCATCATCCTCCACCACCAGGATGGTTTCTGACCCGCTTCGGGATCTCCGATTCTTCGCGGGGTGAACCGAGCTCTTCAGCTTTTTCGTTCACTCTCGGGAAATAGATCTTGAAGGTCGTGCCTTTGCCGGGCTCGCTGTACACGGAAATATAACCTTCGCTCTGTTTCACAATGCCGTACACGGTCGAGAGGCCGAGACCCGTTCCTTTGCCCACGTCCTTGGTGGTAAAGAAAGGCTCGAAGATGTGCGCTTTCGTGGCTTCGTCCATACCGCAACCCGTGTCGCTCACCTTCAGCACAACATGTTGCCCAGCCTGAGCGCCAGCGTGCTGAGCAATGTAGTGCTCATCCAGTTCAGCATGGCCGGTCTCGACGATGATCTTTCCTCCGGTCGGCATCGCATCCCGGGCATTGACCACGAGATTCATAAGGATTTGTTCAATTTGGCCGGGATCGGACTTGATGCTGCCGATCAAGGGGTCAGGCCGGAACTCGATCTCAATGTCCTCACCAACCAAGCGCAGGAGCATGGTGGTCACGTTCTGTACGACCGCGTTGAGGTCCAGAATCCTGGGAAAGGCAACCTGCTGCCGGCTAAAAGCCAGCAGTTGCCGGGTGAGCAAGGCCGCCCTGTGCGACGCTTTCTTGATTTGGGCCAGGTACTTCCTTACCGCGGTGTCAGGGGTGATCTCGCCCAGGGCAATGTCGCTGTAGCCCATGATGATGCCCAGGATGTTGTTGAAATCGTGGGCCACGCCTCCCGCCAAGCGCCCCACCGCTTCCATCTTTTGCGCCTGACGGAACTGGGCCTCCAGTTGGTGCATCTCGGTGATGTCGCGCGTGATTCCGAGGACGCAGCGCTCTCCATCGATTTCAATCGTCTCCGCCCAGACTTCGGCTTCGCGAATCTCTCCCTTCACCGTTCGGTATCGCGTCCGGAGCTTCGCCACCCGCCCCGCTTTCTTGAGCTGCTGGGTCATTTCGACGCGATCCACAGGTTCGCTCCAGAACCGCAGCTCCATCGCTGTGCGCCCGATTACATCCCGGCGCTGGTACCCGAGCAAATTGAGGAACGAATCATTTACATCGAGATAGCGCCCATCGGCTTCGGTGGAGATCGTAATCGCCAGCGGGTTGCTGCGAAAGGCCCTGCTGAACCTCTCCTCCGACTTGCGCAGGGCGTCTTCCGATTGCTTGCGGTTGGTAATGTCGTCGAAAAAGATAGCAACCTTATTTTCTTGCGGCTCTCCGACGCGGAACGCATGTACGTCAAAACAACGATGTAATTCTGCCGCCACGTTTTCAAAACGGGCCGGTTGGCCGGTTCGAGCGATCTCGCCGTACGTCGCAAACCAGTGCTCTTCATGGTGAGGGGCAATCTCGCGCATGCTTCGTCCCCGCGCATTTTGGATTCCCGACTGTTTTTCGAAGGCAGGATTCACATCCAGAAACCGGTAGTCAACGGCTTTGTTGTTTTCATCGAACATCACTTCGATCGTGCAGAAGCCTTCGTCCATCGATTCAAACAGCATTCGATAACTTCGTTCCGACTCGAGCAACCGCTCCTCCGCGCGCTTGCGCTCGGTGATATCCCGCAGTATGACGGTAAACAGCTTCTTCCCACCCGCTTCGATCCTTGAGATCGAGGCCTCCATCTGAAATTCCTCGCCGTTCTTGCGCAGCGCCCACAGCGAGCCCGGAACTCCCTTGGTTCGATTTGTTATGCCGGATTTGCCGAACGTTTCGATCTGCGCGGAGTGTGCGACCCGAAAACGTTCCGGAATGAATCGCTCAATCGGTAATCCTAGCGCTTCTGTTTCGGAACAGAGGAACATGCTCTGCGCGGCCGCATTGAACATCACGATTCGCTGCTGTTCGTCGACGGTAATGATGGCATCCATTGCCGTAGCGATAATTTCCGTCAGACGCAGTTGGCTCTCGCGCAAAGCTTCTTCCGCTTGCTTGCGTTCCGTGATGTCCACCATGGTCGACTGAATCAGCGGTTCATCCTGGCTTTCAGAGATGAACGCGCCATTGAACAGAACCCAGAACCGTGTTCCATCTCGTCTTCGAAATTGCACCTCGCGATTGCGAAACGACCGGCTTCTCCGCAACTCTTGCAACACCACGGCTCGTTCCGCCGGGTCGGCATAATACCCTTCGATCCGGATACCGCGACACTCCGCCGCCGAGTTGTGCCCGAACATCTGCGCCCACGTATCGTTGCAATCCACAACCTCGCCTGCCAGAGTGACGATCGCAACCCCGGCCACGGTTTTCTCGAACAGCATCCGGTACCGCTGTTCGGAAATGCGCAGCGCTCGTTCTGCTCGCTTACTCTCCGTTACGTCGCGCGCCATTCCCCTGACGATTGGCGATGCCACGCCCTCGGTCCGCAGCGTGTTGTGGTATTCCCAGATCCTGCGCTCTCCGTTCTTGGCGACGACACGCAGCAATCCGTCATCAACACCGACGATTTTGATCCGCTGCAGATAAGCGTCGAATTGTTCGCGGGACTCGGGTGCCACCAGTTCCTGCATCGACATCTTCAGCAGATCGGCGACCTCATACCCCAACAGGCGCGCCCGCGCAGCATTGACTGACAGCAGCCTTCCTTCGAGATCGTGCGTGCAAACCAGATCCTGACTGTGCCTCCAGATCCCGGTAACGGTCCTCGCTTTCACGGACGAGCTCTTCCGTCTTTCGCCGCTCCGTGATGTCCTGCCACACGCTCGCCACCCGATTGACGCCACCCGGTCCTGCGAACGGAAAATGCGAGACCATGAAGTCTCTCTCTCCCCGCAACGAACATTCGTGACGCACTTCGTGATGCACGATGTTGCCCCGGAAGCAGTCATCTATCTTGGGTTTTCTGTTCCTTCAAACACTCCGGGATTTAGCATCTTCGCGATGGACACTCCGGTTACGTCTTTTCGTTTTATTCCGTGGAAGTCCAGGAAAGCGCGGTTCGCGATCACGCAGCCGTAGTCACGGTCCAGCACGACAATCATCTCGTCCAGACCATCCATCGCCCATTCGAATTCCCGCGACCTCTTTGCCCGCCGCCGGAATAGATCGCCTAGCCCGCTGAGCGCCACTCCCATGATCACGAACAACACCAATGCGATCATGTCGCGTGAATCCCTGACCGCGAACGAACTCACAGGTCCCACGAAGAAGTATTTGGCGACAGCCGCCGAGAGACAAGTTGCAAACAAACCAGGACCGAACCCGGTCTCGAGGGCGATCAGAATGATGGTGGGATAAAACAAAATAAAGGGCGTGGTAACCCCGATAGCGGCACCCAAGCCATAGCGCAGCAGAGTAGCTAAGGCAACCGCCGCCAGCGAAAACCCGTACCGCTGCGGCCAGGTTTCGAACTCGCGCGCCAATGTTCCGAGGGCTCCGCTACGATCGGCAGATCTCATTGCCAATCCTCACTGCTTGGGTTCCCGGGGTCAAAACTGCGCGTCTTTCTGGTCGGGCCTGCGGCGCGCAAGCGCAAAGGATAGCTATGGCTCAATAGCACTCCGCCTGGGGAAGACGGCGAACCTAAGCGTTTCCCGAATACTATGACAAAGTGTCACACTTGTCAGTGAGAAAAGTCACGTTTGCGCCGGTGGCGCAGTGACTCTCCGTGTTCACCGCCGCCACTTACCCCTTTCCATGCCGGATGCATGTGCCAAGTCTCGTAACTCAACCTGCTTCGATTCTGTCCCTTCTTCGCGAGTCAGTCCGAGGTTACCCACTTCGCGCCATTGAAATCTGTTCTGCCAGTACCGTTGAGATCCATGCTTGCGATCCGGTGGAGAGGATTCATTACTTTCGCAGCGATGTGTGGTAAGCTCCTCCTCACCACTTAAAATTGAACTCTTGACAATCGGTCCTCAGACGATTCAGAAACGTTGGTCGCGCGATCGCCAACGTGGAGCATAGTCAAATGGCTGATGATAAAAGTAGTCGACTTACTCTCCTCGTAATCGATGATGATTCCCAAATCTTGGATCTCATCGAGTCTGCGTTACACACGCAAGAGCTTGAAATTCTCAAGACCACTGACCCCGATGTGGGTATGTCTCTTTTCCGCGAGCACCACCCGGAAATTGTGCTGCTCGATTTGTTCATGCCGAAAATAAGCGGAATGACTTTGCTCGAACAAATCGTGACTGCCGATCCGATCACCGAAGTAATTTTGATGACCGGCCAATACACCGCTGAATCCGCAGTCGAAGCGATCCAGAGAGGTGCAGCCGATTACCTGACCAAGCCTCTCAACATTGAGGCACTTCGATCGCGGGTCACCAAAATTATTGAGGAACACCGCCGTCGATCTTTTGCCAAACAGTTGGATCGGACGATGGTCGAAACATTTCAGTTAGAGGGTATTGTTGGCCGCAGCCCCCTGATCATGGATGTCTTCGACAAGATTCGTAGGATCGCACCCCACTTCAAGACAGCCCTCATCACCGGAGATACAGGCACCGGAAAAGAACTCGTGGCCCATGCTCTGCACCGGCTCAGTCCGACGTCCGAGAAGGTATTCGCAGTTTGCAATTGTTCCGCTCTTGCCGAAACCCTTTTCGAGAGTGAGCTCTTTGGCTATGTCAAAGGAGCTTTCACAGGCGCGTTTCAAGATAAGACCGGGCTCTTTGAGTATGCTGACCGCGGAACCGTGTTTCTCGATGAGATCGGCGATATGCCCCTCGCCGGACAAGCCAAGTTGTTACGAGTGCTGCAAAACCAGGAGATCCAGAGAGTAGGTTCGCCGGCGCTAAGAAAAGTTGACGTTCGAGTAATCGCTGCTACCAACAAAGACCTCCAACGTCTCGTTCAAGAGAATAAGTTTCGCGAAGACCTTTACTATCGGTTATCGATGACCGAGATTCGGTTGCCGCGCCTCGCTGACCGGAAAGAAGATTTGCCATTATTGCAAAGGTACTTCCTGGAAAAGTTCTCTTCCCAATACGACAAGCGCGTATCTGGGATAACTCGCCGTGCCCAGACTCAATTGGCCCGCCATGATTGGCCGGGCAACGTGAGAGAACTGGAAAATGTCATCGGCAACGCCTGCATGATGATCGAGGGAACCTTGATTGACGTCGGAGACCTTCCAGCGCGGCTTGTCGAGGTTCCCGAAAGTCGGACCGGAATACTTTCAATGGATGCGCTCCAGGAACAGCACGTGCTGAAGGTGATCGAGAAGTTCGGAGGAGACAAGAGTCGCGCCGCCGATGCTCTTGGAATAGCAAGGTCGACGCTGTACAACATCCTGGCGAGAATACCTGCGCCCCAGAAAAATTACGGATAGCCTCACCCCGTGCCTGCACGTCCAGCAGAAGTGCTGGCGGGTGGCCAACGACTCCGCGTCTATAACGCCGTCCCCTTTGAATGCTGGCGCCAAAATCACTGGGGGTGCCCCAGGTCTCGCGCTTTTCGAGACGTGGGCATTCCAGTTGCCGACACCCTTGGCTTTCGACGCTGCTTCCCCCAGGATGCCTCATGCTGTAGCAGTCTTCCCATCCGCGTAGCGATCCCACGCTTTCATTGACTTGCCCGCTTCCCCCAAGTAACATTCGCCGAAGATTTGTGGGACAAGCGCCACGCTGGTGCCGAGTACAGAAAGTTCAAACCCGAGGAGAACGAATGCAGCTTCGTCTGGAGAGTCGTCCCGTCGGCGAGGTCCTGGTGATTAAATGCGCCGGACGCATCGTGGCCGGAAATGAAGTATTCACCTTGCACGCGCAGGTGGGAGACTCCATCGAAAAGTACGGCGACATCGTGCTGCAACTCGACGAAGTCGAGTTCATTGACAGCAGCGGATTGGGCGCACTGGTGCGGCTGATGCAATCGGCCCGGAAAAAAGAAGGCGACCTCAAGCTCTGTGGCGTCTCCGAGAGAATCCGCAAGACTCTGAAGATGACCGGCTTGCTCTCGCAGTTTGAAACCTACGATTCCGTCGAAGAAGCAATCACCGCTGCCTACCTTGGCTCCCGCTATTCGCGCTGCAAAGCGGGCGATGCACGTCCGCGCCTGTTGTGCGTGAGTGAATCAACCGATGTCGCCACGTTCCTGCGTGAGGTGTTGTGCGGTGCCGGATATAATGCGATGACGATGGCCACCGTCGACGACGCCCGCATCCTGCTAAGAGCTACGAAGGCGAAACTGGTCGTGGTGTCCGCGCGCATGCAAAACGTTCATGGCAGGCCCACGCGCAAGGCGCTGGAGGAAGTCGATCCAACAGTGTCGCTTTTTATTCTGGACGAAAACTTCGCCAGCCAGGATCCCGGAGACGCTGCCGAAAAACTCCTCAGTGGTGTTGGCACCCTTTTGCCCGTCTCCGACTGACGCCATGCCTATTGAGTTTCCGGGATCATCCGCAACATAAGCACTCAAGTAGTGTTTAATCTAAAGGGGTACATTTCCCCCTGGAGGCTCCCGTCCATGAATATGAACCGCCAAAAAGCTTGGGTATGGCCGTTCCTTGCAGTTCTCATAGCTGGTTCTTTTATTTTGCCGGTCCGCAGCTGGGCTCAGGATGACAACTGGAATCAAAGCGACAACTGGAATCAGGATAACGACCCTCCCGCGCGGGTTGCGCGCCTGAACTATCTTCAGGGCTCCGTTTCGTTCCAACCCGGCGGCGAAGGCGACTGGGTCGATGCCATCCCGAACCGCCCGATGACCACCGGCGACAACTTGTGGACCGATCGTAATTCGCGCGCAGAACTGCACGCGGGCTCGACCTCGATCCGGTTGAGCAGCGAGACGAGTCTGACGTTCCTTGAACTCGATGACCACGTCATGCAGTTGCGCCTGGCGCAGGGCTCCGTTCTGGTGCGCGTGCATCACCTCGATGACGACGACACGGTTGAAATCGATACGCCGAATCTTGCGTTCACCGTGCAGCGCACGGGTGAATATCGCGTGGATGTGAATCCCGAAGGCCGCACAAGCGTTGTGGATGTCTATCAGGGCCGCGGCGAAGCCCTCGGCGGCGGAAACAACTACACCGTCGTTGCCAATCAGCAAGCCAGTTTCTCAGGCGACCCAGACAACGGACTTAGCTATGACCTCGAACCGCTTCCGTGGGGAGACGATTTCACCACGTGGGCTCTAGACCGCGATCGTCGTGAAGATCAGTCGCAGTCCGCCAACTACGTTTCGCCGGAGATGACCGGCTACGAAGATCTGGACGACAACGGCAACTGGTCGTACGCCGGAAACTACGGCCCAGTGTGGTATCCCACCGCGATTCCCGTCGGCTGGGCACCCTATCGCTTTGGGCATTGGGTCTGGGTTGCGCCGTGGGGATGGACCTGGGTCGATGACGCGCCGTGGGGATTTGCACCCTTCCACTACGGACGCTGGAGCCAGATCAATGGCCGCTGGGGATGGATCCCTGGGCCGGTTGCCGCTCATCCTGTCTACGCGCCCGCGCTCGTAGCGTTCGTTGGCGGCAGTGGTGGCTTTCATGTCGGTGGAGGAGTTGGCGTGGCGTGGTTCCCGCTGGGGCCAGGCGAAGTTTTTGTTCCCTCGTACCACGTGAGCCGAACCTACGTGAACCAGGTCAACGTCACCAATACGGTCGTGAACGTCACCAAGGTGACGAACGTCTATAACAACTACACGACCAACAACGTCACGGTGAACCGCATTACATACGTGAATCAGACCAGCGTGACGGCTGTGTCGCGAGACACGTTTGTGAATGCCCGTCCAGTCGGCCACAACGTGGTAGCAGTACAGCAGCGAGATATCGACCAGGCGCCAATCAGTCACCTGAGTGGCGTTGAGCCCGTGCACGGCAGCGTGATGGGAGCAGGGAAGCCGTCCGCGGTGGCCCCGCCAAAGGCTGTCATTGCCCGGCAGGTCGTCGCGCAGCACGCGCCTGTTGCCCCGCCCACCGCCTTCACGCAACGGCAGGACAAACTGATGGTGCGTCCTGCGTCGCCAGCAAGTCAGGTACGCCCAGTGCAGCCGGTGAACCAGCCGGCGAACACGCGGCCGGTGAACAATCCACCGATGAATAATCAGCCGGCGAATCGAACCGAGCAGCCGATGAACCGGCCGCAAACTCCTGCTGTGACGCAAGCTCCGGTCGAACGCCAGATTCCGCAACAACCGAAGCCGGAATACCAGGCGCCTCGTCCGGTTGAGCAACCGCAAGCACGGCCAGAGCCGATGCAGGCGCCTCATCAGAACACGATGGCGCCCGCGCAGACAAAGCCCGAACCGGCCCCGCAGCCGGAGCGTGCTCAGCCAGATCAAGGATGGTCGCATCCGCAAGCGCGCCCAGCCCCGCCCGTTCAACCGAAGAGCGAAAGCCAGGCGCGTGACGAAGAAACCAAATATCAGAACTGGCAACAGGCGAAGCCGGCGCAACCGGCCGCGAAACCACAGCCGGAGAAGCAGCCTCCGCCGAAAGAAAATCCAAAAGATAAAAAGAAATAAAGACTTTGTCTAAAAATCAGCTCTGGGGAGTGCGGCTCCGGCCACGCTTCCCAGAGCTATTTTTATGGACGAATCTCGATGGGAGTTCCATCCGGCACCAGTTCCCAGATCTCATCCATCTCGGCATTCGTCACCGCAATGCAGCCGTCGGTCCAGTCCATGTTGCGATGCGTGGCCCCGAGCCAGCCGAAGCCGTTCGGGAGCCCGTGAACCATGATGTCTCCCCCCGCAGAAACGCCGCGCTCAGCCGCCTTCTTCTTGTCTTGCTCGTTGGGATAAGAGACGTGCAACGATTTATAGAAGCGGCTTTTCGGATTGCGGCGGTCGAGAATGTAGCGGCCCTCCGGAGTCTTGTGGTCGCCCTCTTGCTCCTTTGCACCCACCGGCGCGCCTCCGAGCGCAACCTTATATGTGCGCAGAACCTTGCCCTGCGCGAGCAAAGTCAAAGTGCGCTGGCTCTCGGCAACAATCACTTGATCCGCCTTGGCAGCGGAATCTTGTACGGCCAGCATCCCGCCCAGCATCCCAATGAACAACACTAAGAACATGATCGCAGTATGTATGTTCTGGTTTTGAAATGCTAGCCTGAACACACCGTCCGTAAGTGCTGCAGCCGGTAACGCGGGGTCGCAATCGTAATGCGCAAATCCATCACTCATCCCGGCGTAATCGCTCTCCTGATCCTGCTTGCGCTCGCCGAAAATTCTCTCGCTGCTTCTGCCCATTGGTCCATTGCCATCGAACCACCACGTCTGGTCAACGGCAGCCCAGTACTGTTCCGTGTCACCGTCCCAAAGCCGACTCGCACGCTTTCCGGAAAATGGCTCGGCCACGATCTGACTTTCAATTTCGATTCCGGCAGCAAAACCTGGTTTGCGCTAGCCGGCGTGAGTCAGGAAACCAAACCCGGAAGCTACCCCCTCGAACTCAACGCCGAGACGGCCACCGGAACTCCAATTTCATTCGAGAAGAAAGTGAAGGTCGCGCTGCAGCGCTATCCCCGCATTCCGCTCACCGTTCCGAGTCGCTACACGGCTC
The DNA here is from genome assembly GCA_963725295.1 of uncultured Acidobacteriaceae bacterium. Lineage (GTDB taxonomy): Bacteria > Acidobacteriota > Terriglobia > Terriglobales > Acidobacteriaceae > Acidiflorens. Next base: position 17,920 of record CAVRYB010000057.1, on the reverse strand, counting down.
CAAGCCCCGAAGATCAGCAGGAGATCGACAAAGCTAAGGCAATAAAAACCGAGGTCTTCAAGACTGTCACACCGGACCGCGAATGGAAGGGATCATTTTCCGCTCCGGTCAATGCCGAAATCTCCGACATTTTTGGAGTCGAGCGTGTTTTCAACGGCACGGTACAGAGTACGCATCAGGGGCTCGATTTCCGCGTTCCCACCGGAACCGAAGTTGCAGCGGTGAATTCCGGACGCATTATTCTTGCTCGCCCGCTATTTTTCGAGGGCAACTGCATAGTGATCGATCACGGACAGGGCTTACTGACCCTCTATCTGCACCTATCAAAATTTCTCGTGAAAGAGGGCGACGACGTGACCAAAGGCCAGCCAATCGCCCAAAGCGGCGTCACAGGCCGCGCCACCGGACCACATCTCCATCTCGCAGTGCGTTGGCAAGGCGTCTATATAAATCCGCAAGTGCTGCTAAAGATGAATCTGCCGTGAGAAAGAGCGAAGAGCCGATAGCGAACAGCCAATAGCGAACAGCGAACAGCTAAGAGCCAACAGCTTGCAGCGCATCCTCCGCGTCCAGTACCCCATCACGAAACGTGACGCTCCTGCCGGAAATCGCCGGGATCCGTTCGCCGGGAACAACAATCCCAACCAGATTGAGCGGATCGGCAGCTGCAATCACAACGCGTTCTCCCGCCGCGCCCTGCGGCAGCTTTCGCTGCGAGCGCAACGACTCCACCGCTTCCGGAAGCGCGAACTGTTCACCCTGAAATCCATCAACGAATCGCCCGCCACGCACTTCGCCGCGATCCTCTAATCGCCGATATCCGATCTGCAATTCCCGCCACCGCGGAAGATTTGTCTCCCGCACCAGCAGATCACGGAACACGACTCCATAACGCCGCAATAGCATCCAGCAGCACGACTCGACGCTGCGGTCGCGATCGGCCCCGTCACTGTGCAAGAGCGACCATCGTCCCGGGGCATGACGCGGACGGCGCACCTTCCCCAGTTTTCCGGGGAGGCCACTCGAAACATTTTTCGGCGTAACCAGCGCCCGCAGATTCTCGAACCCATCTGCAGTCACCAGACCGGCAGCAACAAGCTCCCAGAGTCCGGTCTCCACCTCTGCTTTGAGCCGGCCAGTAGCGCGCACCATGTCCGGGAAAAACAGCGCGCCGCGCTGCTTCATCAGTTCGAGCAACGCCTGCGCCACCGGACTCAGGAACGAAGTAGCGGAATCCTCGGCCCCCGGATGATGCGGCCGCATCCAGTCGGCATCTTCTCGCATAAAAAATGCAATCGGCGCGACCCGCGTCGGAATCACCCGCCGACGATTCTCGTGGCCGTTCTCATCCGTTCCCGCAGCATCGAGCGTTGCAGGATGCGGCGACAGCCGCCCCCACCCCACCGCTCCCGATAGACATAACTGATCAAGATGCGCCGGGTCGTAGTCAGAAATCCGCCGCGCCAGAACAAACCGTTCCCACGAACTCGCCGGAATTTCGAACCCCTGCAATTGACGAATCACTTCCAGCGTGCCATGCTCCCCGCGCACCTGCGTCCCCGGAGCGAGATGCTGCCAGCGCAAGAGCCAATTCATGAACTGCGACGCCGTGACCGGAGCAATCTGTTTGCGCAAAGTCGCGACCGTCAGCCGATGGATGCGCGCCAGCAACCGCCGCTCGCACCACTCGTGTGGGGACGGGCATTCCTGCCCGTCCAGGCCGAGCGAAGCTCGGCTGTGATCTCGCCGGAAGCTCCCGCGAAGAATCGCTCCCGTAGCCTCAATGCGCAGCAGCGCCTTCTCAATCTCCGAAGGAGCCACCCCCAGTAATTCGCCAATCTCCGCCGCAGTAGTAGGACCAAGATGCGCCATCCAACCCTGCACAGCCGTCAGCACAGCATCATCAAACGTAGGTGTAGTTGCCTGACCATGCTCTGCAGCATGCATAGCCCGGAACCACTCCACGCGTTCCGCAGCGACCCAATATTGCTTGCCCCCAACCTCAACCACGACCGCCCGATTCTCAAGCTGCAGTCGTTCAAAGAATCCACCCCAACTGTCTGTGCGCTGCAACTGGTTTTCCTGAGAGCCGAGAGCTGACAGCTGAGAGCCGAGAGCCGAGAGCTGAGAGCTGACCGCTGACAGCTGAGAGCTGACTCCCACCAGCGTATGCAGCACATCATGCAACTCATCCGCATCGCGCACATCCGGCCACGCTTCGCGCTGCACCTGCGCAATCGCCGCCGGATCGAGCGCCCCAACCTCTTCCAGCACTGATGCCGGCAACACGCGCCGCATCTCGACCGCCCGCGCCCGCCGTTCTTCCAGCGGCGCATCGTCCAGATAGGCATACGGATTCGCATTCAGAATCTCGTGCGAAAACTGCGACGGCACCGGCGTATCGACCGCCAGGCAGCGAATCCGTCCCTGCTCGATCCCGCGTAATACTTCGCCCAGACCCTCGATATCCATCGCCTCGGTGAGTACATCTTTCATCACCTCGTTTACCAGCGGATGGTCGGGGATCTTGATGTCGCCTTCGATATTTTCCTGGCACGCGGCCACATCCGGAAATACCGAGGCCAGCAAATCATCAGACCGCATGCGCTGAATTTGCGGCGGCACTTTCTTGCCGCCTTGGAACCGAAGCAAGGCCAAAGCCCGCGTCGCGTCCCATCGCCAACGCGTCTGAAAAATTGGAGAAGCCAGCGCCGCCTGCTCAAGTATCGGCGCCATGGTCTCCGAATGCAGGAACTGAAAAACATCGGCCAGCGGAAAGCTGTGCTGCTCGGCGAGCGCAATATTCAATCCATTGTCAGTCGCCGCGGCCTGCAGTTCGAAATTAAAACCACGGCAGAAACGCTTGCGCAACGCCAGTCCCCATGCCTTGTTGATGCGTCCTCCAAAAGGAGCGTGGATGATCAACTGCATCCCGCCACCTTCGTCGAAGAAGCGCTCGGCAATGATCGTCGTCTGCGTGGGCACATCGCCCAACACGGCGCGGCCTTCAATCGTGTACTGAATCAGTTGTTCCGCGCCCGCGAGATCCAGGCCGCATTCGTCTCGCAGCCAGTTCACGGTTTCCGCCACCACCGGCAAGTTCCGCCAGCCTTCAACCGGGAGCACTCCCGGCAGTCGGTCGCTGATCTCCTTACGCAGTTCGCCCAGTTGTGCGGAAAGCTCAGAAGTTCGTGCCGGAGCCTCGCCGCGCCAGAAGGGTATTCCCGGAGGCGCTCCCTGCGCGTTTTCCACAATAATGCGCGACGACCGGCCTTCGATCCGCCGGATTCTCCAGGAAGTATTTCCCAGCAGCATGACCTCGCCGGCCATACTTTCGACGGCGAAATCTTCGTCGACCGTGCCAACCACGCCGCCATCCGGCTCAGCGACCACCGTGAACAGAGCATTATCCGGAATGGCGCCACCGCTCGTGATCGCCGCCAGCCGCGCGCCTCGCCGCGCCCGCAGTTTGCGATTAATGCGGTCGTGATGCAGGTAAGCGCCATAGCGTCCGCGTTGCGATGCAATGCCCTCGGAGAGCATTGCCAGCACTTCATCAAATGTCTGTCGCGAAAGATTGCGATAGGGATAGGCACGTTTGACGAGTGCAAACAACTCGTCTTCGTCCCATCCGTCATTATTCTGATCGCCCGATTTGTTCGCAGTCGCTGCGCTACCCGAAGCCGCGCAACATGCGACAATCTGCTGCGCCAGCACATCGAGTGACGCTTCCGGAAAAATCAGCCGGTCGAGCTCGCCCTTCCGTATCGCGCGCACCAGCACCGCGCATTCCGCGAGATCGTCGCGTGTGGTGACGAAGAATCGTCCCTTCGGAACCGCGCCCCGCCAGTGGCCCGACCGCCCAACGCGCTGCAGCGCCACCGCAATCGATCGCGGAGAACTAATGTGGCACACCAAATCAACCGTGCCCACGTCGATACCAAGCTCAAGCGATGCCGTCGCAACCAGCACCTTGACCTGGCCTTCCTTGAGCTTCCGCTCCGCCTCCAGACGCAGCTTGCGCGACAAGCTACCGTGATGGGCAGCCACGTTTTCCTCGCCCATCCGTTCGCCCAAATGATGCGCCATGCGCTCCGCCAGCCGTCGCGTGTTGACGAAGACCAGCGTCGAGCGATGCGCATTCACCAGTTGCACGATGCGCTCGTAGATCTCGTCCCACATTTCATTCGACGCCACGGGGCCCAGTTCCGTCGATGGAACCTCAACTCCCAGATCGAGCGTGCGTTTGTGTCCCACGTTGACGATCACCGGATCCGGTCTTCCATTTCCTCCAAGGAAATGGGCAACTTCTTCAATCGGCTTCTGCGTTGCCGAAAGCCCGATACGCACAGGCGGCCGCTTGGCGAGAGCATCCAGCCGCTCCAGCGAAAGCGAAAGATGCACGCCGCGCTTGTCGTCGGCGACGGCGTGAATTTCGTCCACGATCACGGTCTCCACATCGCGCAGAATCGCGCGGCTCTTTTCCGCCGTCAGCAGAATGTAGAACGACTCCGGCGTAGTCACCAGAATGTGCGGCGGACGCTTCAGCATCAGCCGCCGGTCTTTCATCAACGTGTCGCCCGTACGCACCGCCGTGCGAATCTCCGGCATCAGCAACCCGCGGTCGCTGGCCATTTTCAGAATCTCGCCCAGCGGCACCTCAAGGTTCTTCTGAATGTCATTGCCGAGCGCTTTCAGCGGAGAAACGTAGAGCACCTCAGTACGGTCCTGCAAATCTCCAGCCAGCGCTTTGCAAACGAGGCGATTGATGCAGGCAAGAAATGCAGCGAAAGTTTTCCCCGATCCGGTGGGAGCCGAGATCAGCGTAGTGTGTCCGGCAAGGATGTGCGGCCATCCCTGCTCCTGCGGTTCCGTCGGAGTCGAGAAGCGCTCAGTGAACCACTCCTGCACCAGCGGATGAGCCCAGGAAAGGGAAGAGGACACAGCGGACGGCATGGGAAAGATTGTAGCGAGAATCGCCGGTTTCGTAAAATGTTCGCCTGGAGACTGGATCTCAGACCCACGCTTGACAGATGACGATAATGATGAATATAATGATGAATAATAATCTGAATAAGTTGTAAGCCGGAGATGAGACGTAGTATGAACAATCCAAAAAAGATCCACGACTTTCTGCGGAAGAATCCGAACGCTTGGTTCTGCGATGACTGCGTGGAAAAGGGAAGCGGTGTTGATCGCCACGAGGTCAACACTGTCGGGTGGACGCTAGCCCTATTCCCCGACCAATTTAGAAGAACATCCACCGCCTGCAGCCAGCGTTGCAGCAATAGGGACAAAATTGTTACCCAAGCCCTAAAGAGTTAGAACTAAACATCACCATTCAACAGGAGGGACCAACCATGCCAAGCGCGAGAGTCTCGGCTATCACCCGCGAAGACATAACCGCAGCCGCAAAACGATTGCGCGGCAGTCGTCCTGCCAAGTGGACGGCGATTATCGACGGACAGGAACTCCCCGCCAGACCGCTTGTCCTCGAGGCGGCAGGAGTGCCTCCCAACGACCCCACCAATTCGCACCAGGCGGTCGCAATTCTGAAGGATTTTGGATTTGACGTTCGTTACCAGGGTAAAAACGTTTCAGACACCCGGGCGGAAGTCGAACCACAGGCCATCGATCATTTGCTCCGCAGCCTCCGTGGCCGCTACAAAGGCACTCCCCTCGTCGAGGATCGGGAGCGAGAGCACCGGGTTGAGAAAGATCGGCTCGCCCGATGAACCAAAGCTATGTGCTCGACGCGAATGCACTACTCGCTCTTCTGGTGAACGGACCCGGAGCTGAGCGCGTCGAGCGCCTGTTCAGGGCTGCTGGACCGGCCGCACCACTGCTGATTTCGGCGGTCAACTGGGGAGAGGCCTTCTATATCTTATGGCAGCGGCACGGTGAGGAATCGGCCAAGCAGACGCTGGCCGATTTCTTGCAGCTCCCCATCAGAATCGTTCCCGTAGAAACTCCCCAGGTTCTCAAAGCGGCGGAACTGAAGGCGGTCCACAAAATCCCGTACATCGACTGCCTAGCCGCCGCACTAGCTGTGCTGAATCAGGCCACGCTCGTCACTTCCGACCGCGACTTCGAAAAACTCGGGCGCCACTTTCCAGTAATTTGGATTTCGCGGTCATGAAGGGCGTCGGGCCAGGTGCTAATCTCGCCGTGCGGCTAGCCCGTTCGCTCGTCATCAGCGGTTTCCTCGCGAACGCTATAATTCGGTCGGTTTCGGAAGGAGATTCCAACCAATGCCAGTGCGCATGTTCTCGCTCGGTGCGGCTCTTCTGTGCCTTGCGTTGTTTTCGCAGACATTTCCCGGCGAAGCATTTGCGCAGCAGGCCGCTGCGGCTAAGCCACTCATGCTGGTGACATGGTTTGGCCCCGGCGCGATTGCGCTACCGGTCGGACCGGACTGGCAGCCTCAAATGCTGACCGTCTATGACAAGGGCACGCGTCCCGTGGCTCAGTTGGAGAAAAAGGACACGGGCCTGACCGTATCGTTCATCGTTTTTGAAAATCTATCCGGCAAGCCCCTGGCCGAAGGGTGTCGCGACGATGCCATCAATCCGATCGTCGACCGCGAAGCGAAGCTGATCTCCAAGCGCGTTGATGGCACAACCAAGAGCACAACTGGAGAAGCCCTGGCCACAACGTCTTACCTGATCGACATGAGTCTGGCGGGCAGTCAGCATCATCAGCGCAACCTGTTCGGCTTCGCGGGCAATGCCAAGACCTGTGCCGAAATTCATATTTCGAGCGCGATCGAAACTCCCGCCGAAGAGGAGGCGATGAAGAGTGTACTCGCCGATTTTCATCCCGAGTTGACTTATCAACCCACGGCAATCGACTACTTCAAATTGGCATCGGCGCTGTTCAAGAACTCGCCAGGTCTGGCCGCGCCATACTACAAGGCTTCACTCGACGCGATGCCGAGCGATGCGAGCTTTCTTACTGCTCGTCGCGTTGCAACCGATCAACTGGTCATGTCACTGGGTATGAGCGGAGACCTCAAGAACAGCCGAGCGGTAGCCGAACTCGCCGTCGCCGCCGATCCCGATTACCCAATCAACTATTACAACCTGGCTTGTTCGGACGCGGAACAAGGCAACGCAACCGGCGCCAAGCTGCATTTGCAGCAGGCTTTTGATCGCAGGGCCAATGTCCTGAAGGGCGAGAAAATGCCAGATCCCGCAAAGGACGACTCGATTGTGAAGTTGAAAAAGGACAAAGAATTTTGGGCCTTTGTGTCGACGCTTCCCAAGAACTAAAGTGAGGCCTGCGGAGGCGCTCCGCGTGGGCGCTAGAATCTCAGCAATCCGTGACCTTCCGCGATCTCTCTAGCTCGACTGGCCGGAATGTTTGGCAGTACCCGCGTGCGTAGAATTTCTGACGAGCCCCAACCCCTTTTCTTTAGTAAACGAGAGGATTCGGAAACCTCCCCCGAGTTTCCCAAATCCTCCCGTTTCTATACTTGCCCGATTCTTAGTTTGATAGCGGCAAGCGAACGCGTTTCATGAGTGTGATCTTGCTCCTGCTCAGGGGAAACGTCCATGGAGCCCGTCTGAAGCCGTGTGAATTCATCTGAAGAGATTCGCTGAGGCGATACGTTTCGAATGTTTCTGACCCTATAGGAAGTGAGGTGATTTATGGCTATGGCGAAGATCATCGAATTTTACGTGCCCAGCAGCTTCAGCAAGAAGGCAACCAAGTGGATCCCGGCCGACCAGCAAGGCAAAGTGATCCCGTTCTGCTTACCGCAAAAGAAGTCGGCGTAAAGGCACCGCTGCGCCCCTTCCTTCGAGAACGGAACGGCCAGCAGCGAGAATCGGCTCAGAACTCTAGCCGGGCCTGAAAGGCGATCATGCGCGGACTGCTATCCCCGCCCAATCCGACACCCAGCAAACCGGTCGGTGGGGCAGTGGCATACGTGAGCGCTCCAAATCCCGCCTGTGTGGAAGGATTACCCGGAATACCAGCCTGGACCACGCTGGGTAGGCCGAAATTCGGGTGGTTGAAGACATTGAAGAACTGACCCTCAAACCGCAGCTTCACATGCTCGGTCAAGGAAAACCACTTTGTCAGATAGAAATCGCTCCAGAGGAAGTCAGGACCGCGCAGAGCATTGCGTCCGAGGTTTCCGAATTGGCAATGCTGCGGGCTGTCGCCGCCGTTGCACTGCCCGGTACTGGGATCAACGGCCGAGACGAAAGCGTCCGGATTGAGCCACTGGAGCGTTCCCGGCGGAGTGACGCCCGGAATCGGATGGTGCTCATACAGCGGAACGCCGGGAACGGCGCTGGCAAACTGCGGCCCGCTGCCCTGCACGATTCCATTTCCGCCTGGCCGAATAGGGAGTGCTCAGCACCGAGAACGGAACTCCGCTATGCCAAAACATGGTTCCAGAAATCTGCCAGCCATTGAGCGCGTAGCCCAGCGGGAGACTGCGCACTCTAACAGGCAACTGATACACGTACTGCGCATTCAGGTTGTGCCGGATGTCATAGTCACAAGGACCATAATCCCGGGCCAGATCTCCCGGCAGAGGCGAAAGAAGCCCTCCCGCGGAGAACGGAAGGAATCCCCCGTTCGAGACCGCATCCATGCAACGGCTCCAGGTGTAGTTGACCTGTCCCTGCAAGCCATGACCGAGTCGCTTCATCGCGGTCAGTTGCAGACCGTTGTAGTGGCTGTTAGCTCCGGTGGAGAACTGTGTCACCGCGGCGAACCGTGCATCCGTCGGCTGCTGGTATGGGAAGGGCGCAAAACAGCCTTGGCATACGGTTTGGTAACCGTTGACTTGGGTTGAGTACGGCTGGTTCACGGCCCGCGTGCCCACGTATTGCGCTTGAAAGCTAGCCGTCGTTCCGAATTGGTGTTCAATTCCCAGACTCCACTCCATGAAGTAGGGCGCGTGGAGTTTGCCGTCCGGGATGGCCGTGATCGCAACCGGCGGAAGAGAAGGCTGGCCCTGGGGAAATCCCGAAGTAAAAGTCTGATTCGCGGCAACGATTGCGTCCGACTGCGCTGTTGGGCGCTCCCGGTGCGATGGCTGTCCCGCCCACGCTGCCCAGCACTCCTCCCTGAAACGTCTTATCGTAGGGAGGATTCGTGCCGATCAGATCGGCCACCGTGCCCGGCAAGATATCGCTGAAAATTCCGAAGCCGGTGCGGAGCACGGATTTCGGCTCGAACTGCCACGCAATCGCCATTCGCGGCTGCAGAATGGCCGCCGGGGTGGACGAGAACAAATTGCCGAGATGAGTCTGAATCACAGTGTTTAGCGGTTGATTCATCATGCGGAATGGAACTGAAGGAGCCACGCAGACGAGCGACTTGATCATGAGGATTCAGGGGATTGGAGTTGAAGGTGTCGCGCACACCGAATGTCCAGGTCAGAGTGCGAGTCATTTTCCATGTGTCTTGCGCATAGACATCGAGATTGAGAAAGTTGAAAGGTTCATTCGCGTTCGAGGGGAATGTCTCCGACGCCGTGTTCGCTACTCCGGAGATAAATTGCTGCAAGTTCGCGTAGGTCACGGTGGGAACATTGCCTTCTCCAAAGTCGTAGTCGTTCAGGCGGAAGATACGGATATTCGTTCCAAACCGCAGTTCGTGAGCGCCATGGCTCCAGGCGAGATTGTCGTTGATAAAAACGCGGGCGGCGCGGCGGCCTTGAATCCAAGTGTTGTCCAGCCCTCCGATAGGCGTGAAGGCATTCGCACCGGTGCCCTGTAACACGATCGGGAAAGCCGAAAGCGTCTTCTGAAAATCACCTGGCCCAAACAAGCTTTCGTACCACGAGAACGCGGGATTGAAGTAGTTCACCAGGTTCTGCGAAAAGACGTGCGTGTGTCCTGCTGCGAAGGAATATAGAGGCTGCGGAGAGACCGCATCAAACAAAGAATTGATGGGGTCCGTGTAGGCAGCCTGCACACCGGTGTCTGCCTGAAAGCGAAACCAGGCCGTATCTTTCTGGTTGACGTTATAGTCGAGACGGACGGTCTGGACCTGCTCGTGGTCGTCACTGGAGTGCGAGACGCTCTGCCGGTTGGCGCAACCATCCCCGGCGTTGCCAAGCGGGCAGCCTAGTATCGCGGTGGGTGTACCGCCGGTACTTCCATAGAGCGAAAACATCTGTTGATAGAACGAACAATTCTTATTCGGCGGGGCTCCGCAGCCGCTGGTTTGACCGGACAGTTGCTGCAAGACGTATTGTTGAAATAACGGGGTGGGAACAATCGTAGGCGTGACAATGGGCAGTGCGATTCGTACCCATTCGCTGTCGAAAAAAAAGAAGAGCTTGTCGTGCGCGATCGGGCCGCCAACACTGCCGCCAAAATGATTTACGGTTGCCCTGGGTTTGTGATTTCCCGGCGTCGCATTGGTGAAGTAGTCTGTAGCATTCAGCAGCGAGCCGTTCCACAGTTCATAGAGATTTCCGTGAAACTGATTCGTACCAGATTTTGTTATGTAGTTGATTTGGGATGCTCCATATCGCCCTTGATCCACGGAATAGGAAAGGGTGTTGACGGTCACTTCCGAGATCGAATTCAACCCCAGAACGAGGTTGGTGGAAAGGCCGCTGTTGAGATTGGTGAGTGGGTCGTTCGTTTCCAATCCATCCACGATGTAGCCGTTGGAGAGGGCGGGCAGCCCGTTGAATTCCACGTTGCCATACCCGTTGGTCCCTCCCACGAAGTCGTTACCACTGCCCGCCGTGTTGATGAGGGCTCCAGGAGCAAACTGTAATGGGTAGGTGAGATCACCGCCTGGGTTTGGCAGATCCTCCAGGGCGGGAGCATTCAAAGTGGTGGATGTGTTCGCGTCTTCTAGGTTGATGAGTGGTGACTCACTGCTGACCTCAACCGCCTCATTTGACCGCGACACCTTCAGCGTGAAATCCACCGTTTGTTTTTGGCCCAAGCCCGAAACGACATTGTCATTCTGCCGCGGCTCGAATCCCAGAGCTTCTGCTCTGACCGAATAGGCGCCGGGCTTCAACTGGGGGAAATTGAAGCGACCCGCATCGTCCGTTTTCGCACTCCGCTTCAGCCCGGTTTCGCGATTGCTGACCGTTACTGTGGCGCCAGCGATGACCGCATTGCTGGAATCCGTGACCTTCCCAAGAATGGCGCTGGTGGTTTCTCCTTGGGCCCACACAGGAATCGGCACAGCCGAAGCCGCTGCAATGGCCAAGAGAATGAATAGATGTAAAAGCTGCTTGGATCTTGATCTCACGCATTCCTTCCAGGGTTTCGGGTCAGCGGAATGGTCCATGCCCCTAATCCTGGAATCAAGATACACTATGATATGTTAAGTATAGTAAACAATAATGAGAATATCATGCTTTAGAAACCCAGATCCTCTCTGCCGCCGCCGTGCCCAGTCGGATCTGGCGATCCTCCAGGAATACGGAAACTGTCCCATCATAATTTCGGCCTTCCACGGCGATTCGAGTGCCGGGGCGTAGTCCTTCTTTGTCGAGGAACTCCAACAGCTTGCGGTCGCGCTCGTACACGCTGGCAATCGCATACTTGGAACCTGGCTCCGCCTCGCTGAGCAGGCGCATCCCCCTCTTGCGTCGCTCTGCCGGACTGCGCAAAGCCAGCCCATTTCCGTGCGGGCAGGTGTCTCGTTGTCCCAGCTTCCCGATCAGCTTCTTCTCAAAAGCCGGGGACACGGCGTGTTCCAGTCTTTCTGCTTCATCGTGGATCTCGTACCAAGGCATTCCGAAGATCTCAGATAGCATCCGCTCGATCAGGTGGTGGCGAATCATGGTACGTTCCGCTACTTCGCGTCCTTGCGGAGTGAGCCGCACGTGCCCATCCTTGGTAACGCCCACAAGCCTGTCTTTTGTGAGGCGCTTCAGGGCAAACGTTACCGCGGGGCGGGTCACCGATAGCCAATGCGCGAGGGTGGCCGGAATGACCACCTGACCCTCGGCTTCCGCTTCCGCAATGGCTTTCAGATAGTCCTCTTTTGAGATCGTAATCATCGGTGCTGTTAGACCCCTCTCCAAGTGCGTGCAGTTTAACACTCGTCGACATTCCATATCGGAGTGGTCTGTGAGAGATTGGTCGCCGAAAGAGAGGCTATCTGATTGTTGTTGAAATATCCCAATAGCACCAACTGACCGTCGCACCCAACCACACCATCGCCTGCTAGAATCTCGCCAATGCCGAAACCATCCGCCACTGCCCGCGCCCGCAAAATCAAACTCATCATTTTCGACGTCGATGGCGTCCTGACCGACGGCAAAATCTGGATTTTCCCCGCGCCCGGAGGCTCGCAACCCGGCACGCAGCAAAGCGTGCTCGAACGTTCTGCCCAGCATCCGGGACAAAGCGGCTTTGGACTCCAGAGCACCAGCCTCATCGAAGCCAAGGGCTTTCACGCCCACGATGGCACCGCGATTTCTTTAGCCCGGCTGGCGGGAATCAAAATAGGAATTATCACCAAGCGCATCTCCGAGACCGTCGCCTTGCGCGCTCGCGACCTCAAAATCGACCATGTACATCAGGGCATTCAGAACAAGGGGCAGGTGCTGGCGCAGATACTGGAAAAAGACGGCATCACCGCTGCGGAAGCCGCCTTCGTAGGCGACGACGTGATCGACCTGCCGGGCATGCGCAAATGCGGCCTGGCAATCGCAGTCAAAAATGCGCGTCCCGAAGTAAAAGCCGAAGCCCACTGGATAACGACTCACTCCGGCGGCGACGGAGCAGCCCGCGACGCCGTAGAATTCATCCTAAAAGCGCAAGGGAAATGGAAGAAGGTTGTCGAAGACTACATCTCAGAGAGAAGCTAAGGCACAAGAGGCAAAGGCAAAGGCTAATAGCTAATAGCTAATAGCTAATGGCTGAAATACACCCACCGGCTGCATGCTTGGGGCGTGCTCGGGTTCGCAGCCGGTGGATATATGTTCTCCCTACTCACCCTGTTGTTTTCAGGAGCAGTACCGAAACAAACACAATCCCAAGGCTAAAGTTTCGTGAATCCAGCAAAATTTTGCGACGCAACTCTAACTCTCTTATTAAGAGAAGCCTGCAGAGGAATCCGCACTACTCCTGAATCGGCACGGGCTTCGACGCCATGAGCTCGGCGAACCGCACATCCTTGCGCAACGCACTGAACTCGTTGTCCTTGTAGACGTCGTTGATGTCCTTGTAACCCTCTTCCATGGCTTTCTTCAGATAGTGCAACGATCGGTCGGGTACGCCGGTTCGGGCATAGAGCTTGGCGAGGACGTAGTCATAGTGCGCCCGGTCCGCTGGAGAGGGAAGCTGAGCCTGAACTCCGGCGTGCGAGCTGTGCTCGAAAACGTCAGGGTCCAGCTCTACTGCCTTGGAGTAGTTCTGAATGGCCTTATCAAACTGCTTCTTGGCGAAGTACGCGGCGCCCAGGTTGTTGTAATACGACGCCGCGTCGTCCCTTAATGAAATGGCTTTTTCGTAATTCTTGATCGCTGTGCCAAAGCTATGTTGGGAGTAATAAATGACGCCGAGATTGTTGTACGCGTCGGCATGCTTGCGATCGGCTTTGATCGCGCGCTCAAAACTCTTCTTCGCGTCATGGTAGCGCTGCATCATCAGCTGGCAGATCCCGATCTTATTGATCACGGAAGCGTTGCCCGGCTCGCTCTTGAGCGCAGCTTCGTAGTAGTCCACCGCGTCGAGAAAGTACTTCTCCACTCGCAGTTCGTCGCCGCGATTTTCGAGTTGCTCGGGAGTCGCTCCCGGAGCCGGAGGCTCCGCCCGGTGCAGCGGCGGCGGGCCAACCTCAAGTTGTTCGGAACTCTGAGCTTGGGAGGGAATTACGAAAACAGCAGCGAGGAGAAGCGAAACAAAACCAATGCGGATCCAGGAAACCATACCCCACCCCCGGCCGGACCTACGAAAAGTCAGAGTTTCCTGGCATTTCAGAGTACGGCGTTATATCGATTGCAAATTTAATGCCACGGAACCGGGGTTGCGATATGAATGCGCCCTGCAATGATTTCTTAGTTATTACTGCATTACTGCGGCGGTGTGCTTCCACTACTCTTAGACGGCGGCGGCGTGTTTTTGTCACTCTTGACCGCCGTCCCGCTGTCCCCCTTGAAAACCCCTACAATCTTGCCAAAAAGGCTTTTCTTCTTTTTGGCCTCATCCTCTGATGATTGGACACCGGAGCCCGCCTGCGGGTTCCCGTTCGTTGTCGGCGGCGGGAGGGCCTTTTCTGTATTCCCGCCAAAAATCCGGGAAAAGAACCCCTGTACTCCAGCCGTCTGGTCGCAGGTGTCATGCGGCTCGGTGCCGGCGATGAAGGCAATCGTATAGTCGTCAGGACAAGTTGGCGTCGCCAGTCGGTTGGTCACCTTATCGAGCTGCACGTCCACCACCCCCTCAGGCTGACTGAACGGCTTCACGTCGGAATACTGCTGCAGCGTCACCGCCTTCTTCATGAATTCTGCCCAGATCGGGGCCGCCGTATGCGCGCCTTCCAAATGGATGTCGCTGTAATCGTCATATCCCACCCAGACGATGCACAGCAGATTGCTGGTGTAGCCGGCAAACCATCCGTCGTGCGAAGTGCCCGTTTTTCCCGCAGCCGGAGCCGTAAATCCGCCACCGCGCACTCCGGCGGCGGTGCCGAAGTTCATAACGCCTTCCAGCATGTTGGTCATCACAAACGCGATGCGAGGGTCGAGAACCTGTGCCTTCTCAGTTCCGAAATTGACGATCACATCACCCTTGGAATTGCGCACCGAATTCACGAACACGGGAGAAAGCTTCAGCCCACCGTTGGCAAAGGTCGTATAAGCCGCTGTCATGTCGAGCGGCGTAGCGTCGTAGGCGCCGATCGCCATCGCGGGCGTAGCTTTCACCGACGTAATGCCTGCCGCCTTGGCCAGATCCGCGACTTTGTCATAGCCCACTTCCTCCGCCAGCTTCACCGTCGCGTTGTTCAATGAAAGCGCGAGCGCATATCGTAACGTGACGTCGCCGTGATACTCCTCTTTATAATTTCGCGGCTCGTAGATCTGGTCACCATAAGAGAACGTCGATGGCTGATCAGCAACCGTCGACGCCGGAGTGATCACGGTCGTCGATCCGTCGATTGCCGTATTCATGGCCGCGGCGTAAACAAACGGCTTGAAGATCGATCCCGTCGGACGCTTGGCCAGCGCGTGATTCAACTGGCTGGTGCCGTAGTTTCTGCCGCCAACCAACGCCTTGATCTCACCGGTGTGCGGATCCATCGCCACCAGCGCCACCTGCGCCTGCGGACCCGGCGCCACTGTCGTTTCAAACTTATTCTTGCCGACCTTGACCTTCTTCGTCCGCATCTTCGTGACTTGGTCGTCCACCAGCTTGATTCCCGTCTCGACGGCCTGCGCGGCAGCCTGTTGCAACGCCGGATCGAGCGTAGTGTAGATGCGATACTCCTGGTCATTGACCTCGTGTTCATTCAGCTTATTGACGATGGTGTCGCGCACCATGTCCACGAAATAAGGAGCGTCGCTGGCCTCCACATTCGGCGGCGCCAGCTTCAAAGGAGTCGCCTTCGCTTTGTCCGCTTGCTCGCGCGTGATGTCATGCGTCTCCACCATCGACTCGATCACCGTGTTGCGGCGTTCGAGTGCGCGCTCGGGATGGCGATACGGTGAAAGATAACTCGGTGCCTGAATCAACCCGGCAAGCAGCGCAGCCTCGGGTAGCGTGACGTCCTTGAGGTCCTTGTTGAAATACGACCGCGAACCCTCGGCGATGCCGGAAATCGTGAACGATCCTCGCTGTCCCAGGTCAACCCGGTTGGCGTAAAACTCAAAGATCTGCTGCTTCGAAAATTTCTGTTCCAGTTCTACCGCAATCAGCATTTCGATCAGCTTGCGCCTGAAAGTCTTCTCCGGACTCAGGAAGAACGCCCGCGAGAGCTGCATCGTAATCGTCGATCCGCCCTGCTGATGTCGCTGATGGGTAAAGTCGATCCACGCCGCCTCCACCAGGCGCATGAAGTTGACGCCACTATGCTGGAAGAAGCGCCGGTCTTCGATCGAGAGGACGGCGTCCACCATCACCTTCGGAATCTCGTCGTATTTCACCAGCTGTCGCTTCGATCGCTGCTCGGCATCGAACAACGACGTGAGCATCTGCGGCTCCAGTTCGTACGCCTCAAGCGCTCCGGCCGAACGGCTGTCGATCGTCGCAACCGCACCGTCGGCAACGGTAATCGTCGCCGGCTCGGGACTGTGATAAGACTCGGGGCCGGGAAGAACTTCGATCGAGTTCCCATGCAAGCGATAACTGCCCAGCGGAGACTCGCCTTCCTTCTCGCTGTATCCGGCATGCCGCAACTCGGCCGCAATTTCCGAGGTGCTGACCTTGGATCCGACCTTTATCAGTTCCGGGGCCGCAAAGATCTTGGCGGAAGTCGAAAACACCGGGCTGCGGAACCGTTGCTCGATGATCCGGTCATACTTTACATACCAGTAGGCAAAAAAACCTACTACGACCAGCGACAGAGTGAGAAACGTAAGTAGGGCAAAGCGGATGATCGGATCGCGCGAAAGCCACCCTTTCCCGCGGCCCTTTCCGCCGCCACCGTTCCTTCGTCCTGTCGGGATTTTTACCTTTATTGCCATGATTAAGCGCGGTGCGTGATATACCGCTGCAATTCGCCGTCCGAAACGGTTCTGTGGGCTTAACTGTGCGTTTGTCCCTGATTCTAAATCACAAAGCCATTCCTGCGATCATATTTGGATGCGTGTCAAGGCAGTCACGGGTGTGGCTTCAGCGCGACAGATCCGCTCTCAACAAAACACTTCCAACTGTCTCGTGGCGAAGGAGTTTCCGAGGATGGAATTGACATTTACTGACTCGGACTCTTATCGTCAGGTGTTCACTCCGCAAGCCTATACGGAAAATTCTCAGGAGATTACTCATGTTCAAGAAGCTGTATATCGGGATTGCTGCGATTCTAGTGCTGGTTCCAGCCATGTGGGCGCAAACCGCCGACGAAGTCATTGCGAAGAACATTCAGGCGCGTGGAGGCATGGACAAGCTGAAGAGCGTGCAAACACTCAAGGCGACGGTGACCATGGCCATGGGGGGCATGGAAGCGCCAGCCGTGATGATCCAGAAGCGGGGAAACATGACGAGGATGGAGTTCACCATCCAGGGCCTGACTGGGATACAAGCCTACGACGGAAAGAACGCTTGGCAGGTGATGCCGTTTATGGGCAAGAAAGATCCCGAACTGATGTCCGCCGACGAGGCCAAAGAAGTTGAGGAAAATGCCGACATCGACGGTCCGCTGGTGGACTACAAGAGCAAAGGTCATCAGGTCGAACTGCTCGGCAAGGAAAAAATCGAAGGCACGGATGCCTACAAGCTGAAGGTGACCTTGAAAAACGGCGACGTGCAGACCATTTATATCGATGCCGACTCCTCCCTTGAGATCAAAGAGGAAACCAAGCGCACCGTGCGTGGAACCGAGCAGGTGGTTGAAACATCGATTGGCGACTACAAGGAAGTGAATGGCATCGTCCTGCCGCACGCCTTCGAAGGCGGAGTCAAGGGAAGCGCGGATAAACAGAAGATCACCATCACCAAATTTGAATTCAATGTGCCGGTAGAGGACGCGTTTTTCAAGATGCCACCGCCCGCGCCCAAAACCGATGCTCCCAAAACCGATACCCCCAAGCCGGAAGAGCCGAAGAAATAACGGGCCGCAGCTGCCCGTTCGGGACTCGATGTCATAGCTTGATCACGTCTGGAAAAGTGGAAGACGCGACGCGCTCCAAGCCGCGAAGCGGCGAAAGAATGCAGCCCACGGCGCAAGCCGTGGGTACGAGTGGGAAACGAGAAAGCCCCGGAGGGGCGAAAGAATAGGATGGCGCAGACTCCGGAGGAAATTTTTTAAAATAGCCCAGCGC
>CAVRYB010000056.1:0-33210 GCA_963725295.1 uncultured Acidobacteriaceae bacterium | reverse complement strand
AGATCATTCAGCAGCTGAATATGCTTGAGTTTGAGCCTGTCAGAAACCGCGGAGACGTCGGGCATCCATGGCAGGTTTTCCGAGTAGTGCTTTCCCCCTGTGACCACGCCCGCCACTCCGAAACCGGCCGCATCAATCGAGGAGCGATCCCTGATCGCACCGGCCTCCACCGCTTGCTGCAGAAACGCTTCGATCAGCACTTCAAAGCCGCTATACTGCCGCGTCCCCAGGCGGCGTTGAAATAACGGTTGCAGCGTTGATCCCTGCTGAGAAAATAACGCGAGATTGGCTTTCGTGCCGCCGATGTCCCCGGCCAGAATCATGGTCACCTGATCTTCACTGCACGTATCCGTTCGGATGTACTCGATGCCATCGCCAGGCGCTTTCCAGAATCGCCCCCAGATCGGGAAACTTCGGCTGCCATCCGAGGTCGCGCTGAATCTTCTTCGAGCTGGCAATCAGGATCGCCGGATCTCCCGGCCGCCGCGGCGATTCGATCACCGGGATCGCGTGCCCCGTAACTGCTCTTGCCGCTTCAATGACCTGCCGCACGCTAAAACCCTGCCCGTTGCCAAGGTTGTAAATGAGGGGTTCGGCACGTTCTGCGCCAGCCATCAACGCGTTCAGCGCCAAAAGATGGGCCTGCGCCAAGTCGCTCACGTGAATGTAGTCTCGAATGCAAGTGCCATCCGGAGTCGGGTAGTCGGTCCCAAAGATCGTTGCGTGCTGTGCCCGGCCGAGCGCCACGTGCAAGATTCGCGGAATCAGATGCGTCTCCGGCTGATGGGCCTCGCCTTTATCGGACTCGCAGCGCCAGCCGCATTGAAGTAGCGCAGACTGGCATAACGCAAGCCGTGAATCTAGTGAAACCAGGCCAGCATCCGCTCCACCAGCAACTTCGATTCACCGTAGGCATTCGTCGGACGGAGCGTATCGTCCTCTTCAATCGGAGTGCGCTCCAGGGTTCCCAAACAACGCCGCGGTCGATGAAAACACAAAGCGCTTCACTCCCGCCGCCAGCATCGCCTCCAGTAAATTCAGCGCGTTCGCTGTATTGTTGCGAAAAAACTACTCCGGAACCTTCGTTTTGGGCTCGCCCGCTTCGATCAGCGCTGCAAAGTGCATGACGGCATCAAACTTGCCAGCTCGCATGATCTGATCAAGCGCCGCGCCATCCGCTAATTCGCCGACAACCAATTCCGCTTCTCGCGGCACCGCTTCCCGATGGCCGTGGCTTAAGTTGTCGAAGACTTCCATCTGGATGCCCTGCCCGCAAAAGCTCATCGGCCACCACGCTGCCGATATAGCCGGCGCCTCCGGTCACCAGAACCTTCATCGCTCCCATTCCCTCTTCACGCAGCTCCATTACTTCACGGGCGTCACTTTGCGCTGCGGCCCCGGCGTGTCAGCAACAGCATGGTCGCGCCGAAAATCAGCATGGCAATTCCCACCACAGATTAATGTCGATACCAAGCGAATCGATCACATAAATCTGGTCGCCTTGCGTGGCGATGCCATATCCACCAATCAGCAAGCCGAACACACTGAACATCAAGCCAATCGGCAATCGGATGTCGAATCCCATAACTGTCCCTCGCCCTCTTCCTGATTCCAACTACCAGAAGATGAAGTTGAGCCCCAGTAGAACCGTCAGCACAACAACCGCCAGCACCACCGGCTTCTGGTACCACTCGATCGCTTCATCCTTCGGACGATCCGTCAACGAATAAACCAGCCCCTTGAGTTCTGCTTCCGCGCGCGGCTTGGTCAAGAGCGAAACCAGGATGGTACGGTGAAACATGTCGTCCAGGCAAAAATCGCAGTCCAGAAATTCTGCGCCATCTCGCTCGGATAGTAGTGCAGCACGGTTCCCAGGAATGCGCCTTTGACTCCCGGAACCGATCCCCGTCGGCAGCGTCAGACCGTGATGCAAAGCCGCCGCGCACGTACCGCTCAGCAGCCCGCAAAATGCGCCATGACCCGTGGCCCGCTTCCAGAACATGCCGAGCAAGAAGGTGGCAAACAGCGGGGCATTCACGAAGGCGAACACCAACTGCAGCACGTCCATGATGTTGTTGAACTCGCGCGCGATATACGCCGCGGCCACGGACACCGCCAGCCCGAATACAGTCGCCGCCCTCCCCATCCACAGGTAGTGCTGGTCAGATGCCGTTTTGTTGATGTAGCCCTGATAGATGTCGTATGTCCACACCGAATTGAAAGCCGTGGTGTTGCCAGCCATCCCCGACATGAACGAGGCCATCAGAGCGCACAATCCCAGGCCCAGCAGTCCCGAGGGAAAGTACCGGACCAGCATCATGGGCGTTGCCAGATCGTAGTCCAGCACCGCGTTGCCGTCTTTCATCTCCGGGCGTCCATGTTCATCAAGCTTTGGAGGAATGATCCCCTTCCCGCCATCCAGCGTGATTCCATCACTCGCCGCCGATTGCGACACAACCGCAGATGACGCCGCGACGTTCGTCTTACCGCCCATGGTTGCCGCCGAGACCACGCCTGCGATCATTCCCGGCAGAATCACCAGAAACGGGAACAGCATTTTTGGGAAAGCCGCAATCAGCGGAGTACGCCGTGCGGACGTCATCGAATCGGCGGCCATGGCGCGCTGCACCACCAGAAAATCCGTGCACCAGTAGCCAAACGAGAGCACGAAGCCAAGCCCCATCAACATGCCGAACCATTCCACGCCCATGGGGTTGGAGTTCGGGCTGCCCAGATATTTCCACGAATGCACCATGGCATCATTGCCCAAGGCGCACCTTCAGGCCGCTCCAACCGCCGACGTCCTTTAATCCGAGAAAGACCAGTGGAATGAATCCAATGACGATCAGAAAGAACTGCAGAACTTCGTTATATATGGCAGACGTGAGGCCACCCAGAAACGTGTAAGCCAAAACGATCAGCGCGGAAACAATGATGGCAGCGTTGAAATTCCACCCCAGCAACAACTGCAGCAGCTTGCCCATCGCGTACATCGATACGCCGGAAGAAAACACGGTCATCACGGCAAACGAAATCGCGTTGAGCCCGCGCGTCTTCTCGTCAAAACGCAGCTTCAAATACTCCGGCACCGAGCGCGCCCGCGACCCGTAGTAGAACGGCATCATGAAAATGCCGACGAACACCATCGCGGGAATCGCGCCCACCCAATAAAAGTGGGAGGTCATGATGCCGTACTTGGCGCCGCTGGCGCCCATTCCAATCACTTCCTGCGCACCGAGGTTCGCCGAGAGAAATGCCAATCCCGTAATCCAAGCCGGAATCGATCGCCCGGAAAGGAAAAAATCGGCGCTCGTCTTCATGTATTTCTTGAGCACGACACCGATACCCAAAACGAACATGAAGTAGATGCCGATGACCGCGTAGTCAATCCAACCGGGATGAGGATGAATCAAGGTTCTGACCTCTCTTCAGGAAGCAACTCTGCTTGCGCGAACGCAACCTGTCGTTCGCAACGAACAGCAAGACTACCAAGGTTATGAAACTGAATGTTCAAGAATACCCTTCCGTGGATGATTTTGGTGAGCGTCGCTATTACCCGGAGCGGCACCCACGTCCAGCAATCGGACACCTCACGGCCTGACCGCACCTGGCAGCTCATCCTTACCTAGATACTCCCATTGTTGCAGAGCAATCGGGACATTCCCGTTCTGCCATAAGAAGTCGTGAAATGCGCGCAGGCTGAACTTGTCCCCCTGCGCCAGTTTGGCAGCAGCCAGAAAATGCAGAATCTGCGTTTTGCCGATCTGATAACTGATCGCTTGCCCGGGAGTCGTAGCGAACAGCGCCGCTTCTCCTCCCGCCGATTTCTTGTCCATCGGTACATGCGCGGCAAGATACTCGGCGGCTTGCGCCATCGTGAACTCGCCAAGCGCAAGTTTTACATCCACTTCTACCCGCAACGCGCGCAATCGCATGAAGTTATAGATAATCTCCCTCGAACGCGGACTGTCGTCGAACAACCCTGCCTGCAACATCATCTCTTCCGCGTAGAAGCCCAGCCCTTCATTCGCGCCCGAATCGTAGTAGTGCCGTCGAATCGGGTCGGGATGTCTCCACGACCAGCACATCTGAAAATAATGTCCCGGAACACCTTCGTGAACCATGTCCGGTCGCGGATCTTTTGCGGTCGCCAGCCAGAAGTATCCAAGATTCAGCGACGGCGGAACAACCCAGCGGACGCCATCCTCATTCAGGCGCGATGGCCCCGTGAAGTCATCCGTTTCGCCAAAGTCGGCCAGAGCCTCGATATATCCGGGCATCGGACGAATCGTGTAATGTCCGATATTCGCGGGGACGCTGAGAATTCCTTTGTCCTCGAGAAACTTCCGAATCGCCAGTTCGTCCCGCTTTGACTTCTCCACCTGTTCCTGCAAACTCGCAGCCACTTTCAACTCTGGTAGTCCCAGGTTTCGCTGCTTCTCATATTGCTCGAAAGCGACAGACCGATCCCATTCCTGACGGCTGACCGCCAGCAACTGCTCCGGCGAATATGGCAGCAAGGCGACATGCGTGCAGAAAAAACTCGTACTTCTCCCGTCCAATCGCGGTGTTCTCGGGCATCGTATCGAGACGCTCCTGCAGCCAAGTGCGATAGCCTTCAAGAGCGACGATGGCGTGGTCGGTTGCGCTCTGAAAACTGGCAGACTGTGCCTTGCCATCAGCGGGGTCGCTTTTTAGCATCGGCGCGACTTCCCGTTTCACCTGCTCCAACTCGGGACGGATCTGCTTCAAGTTCGCAATTGCCAGCGCGGCGAAAGGGCGCAGCGGCCGTAGGTTCGCTTTCCCCTGCTCCACGATCGCGGGAAACGCCTGCATTCGTTCGACAATCTCCTGGCTACGAGCCGCGTCGAACGGAGGAGGCTGCACCAGCGCTTCCAGCAGCGCCGTCATCGTCTGATCGAGATAGAACAATGGATCGCGCTGCCATCGCGGATTAATCTCCAGTTCCCAGCGCGCGCGTGCCAGCGCCGAACCAATCAGGCGATAGTCGACCTGCCGCGCCACACTCCACCCGCTCGCGTCGATCTGCTTCCACTGTTTCTCGAAGTCCTCGAGCGCCGCTTTCTGTTTGGCAATTGAATCGGCAGACCAGTCTCGCGCGCCGGATGGATGTTCAATGCGGGGAATGTCGTCCTGCGAAAACGGCTGATAGCGCGCCCTCCACTGCCAGAAGTTCGTGGCAAGTGCGTCGAGCGCGCCCGGAGAATTCTTTTCGTCAGCAAGCAGAGGCTCGCTCAACGCGCAACAAAGCACTGCGATCCCAAGACAGACCAGTACAGAACGAAGGCAAGCAAGCCTGAGTCTTTCCATGACAGGCATCTTATAGCGAATCGCAATCGCCGCAAAAAACAAAAGCCCCAAACCGAGGTTCGGGGCTTTCGTGCTCTGATGTAAACAACGCACACGCATCTGGGAAGTGCCGTGGAAGAGCGGCCCTTCAGGGCCGCGTCAATCCCGCCATCAGCGGGGCTTTAGCCCCTGAGGTTCATACGCCCGGCCACGCTCACGACTTCTAGTGCGATACCGCGGCGAATAGCGGCGAGCGCATCAGCGCCTGAAATTTCTGATCGTCGCTCTTGAAGTGAAGTTGCAGAGTTGCACTGTCCGAATCAACCGTGGTCGAGTCCAAAGCGCTCTTTTCCGCGGGAGTTGCGTTCATCTTCTTATACAGCATGCCACCTTTCACGAATGTCGAAAGGGTGGCTGCGGTCATGGAATCGGCCGTCAGCACGCTCAGATCGAAATTCACGCCGCTCTGGAAGTTCATGGTGTAGCGGGATGCCAGAATGCGCTTCTTGAGCGTCTCGTAGTCGGCAATCTTGGAAGCATCGCCCAAAGCCGAATACATCATCGCCTGCGTGCCCTTCTGATCGAGGATGCTCCACACCGGCGATCCATCACAAGCCGACATCTGCTCGGTCATGGTCGGATTCGAGTCAAGCGACGGACGCTTGCCATCGCGCGTGTCGAGAGCGCTGTGCAACGAGGCTTCGGTTCCGAAGGCCAGCGTGTTGTCATCCATGAAAGTCATGACCAGACCGTTGTCCATGGGATAGATCAACGACGTCCCGTACTTTGTGCCGGAAATCTTCTTTGTCTTCATCTTCTTCAGAACAGCCTTCGCCGAGAACGAGCCCTGCGCGATGCCGATGGTCTGAATGCCCTTTTTCTCGGTGCGGAAAGAAGCGAAGTTGAGCTGATCGAGATCATGTTCCGAGTCAATGCCAATGCCCTTCAGCGCCGTCTCCAGATCCTTCAGGTTGTCCGGCAATACCTGCTGTTTGAGCGCCTGCGCGGTCGGCGAATCCTTCAGCGCGCGGTAATCGACACCGATCAGTTGCTGAATCTCAGATGGCACCATGGATCGCGCCGACGAAGCGATCGGCATGGCATAGCCAAGCGTCGCGCACAAAAGCAAAACCGCAAAAAACAATCTCTTCATAGCATTCCTCAAAACGAATTCCTCGCAAGGGCCTGCCAACTTGGATGCAAACCGCGAACCTCAAGTTGTTGGATCCCTGGCAGTTTGGGTTGTTCTGATCTTTATTCTAGTCCCGAATACACACGGCAGGACGGTAACTAAAGTGCGTCCTCCCCGCATGCTATTAGAACGATGGAGGCCGCCTGATTTGCAGAAAAACGGACGCTAGGATCTTAATCACTCAGCGCCGCTACCCGCTGCCGAGTATGCGCCACGAACGCCTCATCCTTCAGCGACTCAAGATTGATCTCCACATTCGCCAGTGCCCCGGCCAGCGCCGCCTTTGCCAATGCGATCGCCGTCGCCAGATCCGACTTCATATTCGGATTCGTAATCGGTATGAGATTGCCCGCGATTTGCGCCACTTCCACAACTCTCTCGGCCACGCCCAGCGGAACGCTGGTCGCTTGTTTCAAGGCTGTATTGATGGCGGCATCGCCGTCCGATGATTCCTTGGCCGACTTGTAGGCCTTCATGACCAGGTTATAGGACTCGGCGTCGGCGTCGATTGCGGCCTTCAGTTCTTCGCGAAGTTGGCCGAGCCGGCCGATCGCCCCGCTGAGTTGTGTCTCATATTGCAGGTAGGCTTTTTTGCCCCGCGACATCGCGGCCACCATGTTTGCCAGTCCGGCGGCCATAGCTCCGCTGGCGGCTGCGGCGCTTCCGCCTCCCGGAGTCGCGGTGGGAGCAGCCAACTGCTCGATGAACGGCTCGACACCCGCGCGCAATCCGCCGACCGCCATTTTCCCGCCCATCACCGCCGCCAGGCGGTTCTCGAGAATCAGCGACGAATCGAAATTCTCGACTTGCAGGAACCACTCCGCAGCCTGCTCCAAAGCTTTCTTCGGAATCAGTCCCACGATCTCGCTCGAAACCGGAATCACGCCGTACCGTGCCGCTTCGCGCTTCACATACTCAAAGACGCGGTGGACAGGCGTCTGCTCGAAATCGGTCAGGTTCATAGAAACCTGCGCCATGCCGCGCACCAGGAATCCAGCACCTTTCACAAAGCGCAAGCCACCGCTCGAAAAACGAACGGCCTTGGCAATCTTCTTCGCGATATCGACGTCGGCGGTATTCAGAAAGACGTTGTAAGCCACGAGAGCCTTGCGCGCTCCGACGACCGTCGCTCCAGCCGTAGGATGCACACGAGCCTCGCCGAAATCCGGCTTGCGTGCCGGGTTTGTCTCGATGTCGGCGCGAATGCCTTCAAACTGCCCGCGGCGAATGTTCTCCAGATTCTGCCGCTCCGGAGTTGCCGCCGCCGCCTCGTAAAGATAGACCGGGATCTGAAATCGCTTCGCGATCTCGGCTCCCACGTGCCGCGCCATGGCGACGCAGTCTTCGATGGTCACGCCGTCGATCGGAATAAACGGCACCACATCGGCCGCTCCCATGCGCGGATGCGCACCCTGATGTTTCGTGAGGTCAATCAACTCGGCGGCCTTCCCTACTCCGCGAATCGCCGCTTCCTGAATGGACTCACGGTCGCCGACCAGAGTAATAACGCAGCGGTTGTGATCGGAATCCATCTCGCGATCGAGAAGATAGACGCCGGGAACCTTCATGGCGTCGACAATGGCATCAACTTTGGCCTTATCGCGGCCTTCCGAGAAATTAGGAACGCATTCAACAAGAGTGCTGGGCATAATCGAGAAGGATAACGGCCCATGGTTCGGCAAGGCAACTGCAGCCCACCAGGCAACTGCTGCGCGCCGCAAGAGACAACGATAAGAATAAGAGAAGAGATACTCTCTAATCCGATGTTAGCCAAGACCGGAATGCCCAAGCCGCAAAAGCAAGACCGGATACCTAGGCCGCAAAACAAGACCGGATACCCAAGCCGCAAACCAAGACCGGAATACCCAAGCCGCAAAGCAAGGCCGGATGCCCAAGCCGCAAAGCGGCGCAAGAATGCAGCCCACGGCGCAAGCCGTGGGTGAACCGCAGATTCGACCAAGCCCCGAAGGGGCGAAAGAAAAGTACCGATGCTAAAATCCGGTACGGCTTGCGTCATCAGTCCGACGACCGCCGAAGGTTGAACTCTGAAGAAGGCTAACCGCTGACTGATCCATCTAAATCCCGCAGGCCCACCATCGGCGTCTTCGACTCCGGCGTCGGCGGACTCACCGTGCTGCGCGCGCTCATCGACCACGTTCCCGACGCCGACTACCTTTACTTCGGCGATACCGCCCGCCTTCCCTACGGATCGAAGTCAGCCGCCACCGTCGCACACTATGCCGTGGGAGCAGTGCGCTACCTGCAAGAGCACGGGGCCGAGTTGCTCGTGATCGCTTGCAACACCGCGACGGCGCTCGCGCTGCCTGAGATCAAGGCAGCAGCAGACGTCGAAGTCATCGGCGTAGTCGAACCCGGAGCCGAGGCCGCAGCGAAGGCGACTCGCAAGAAAAATGTAGTGGTCATCGGCACCGACGCCACCGTCAGCAGTCACGCGTACCGGCGAGCCCTCGAAGCGCGCCATGTCGCAGTGCGCGAGAAGGCCTGCCCGCTATTCGTGCCGCTGGTCGAAGAAGGATGGATCGAGCATCCGGTGACGGAGCAGGTGGCAAAGATCTACCTGTCGGAAGCATTTTCGGACGAGGCCCACGACGCCGACGTGCTGGTTCTAGGTTGCACGCATTATCCGCTGATCAAGCCACTGCTGCGTCGCGTGGCGCCCGGTCACATCGCAATCGTGGATTCTGCCGAGTCCACGGCGCATGACGTCGCGCGGCAACTCAAAATCGAACCACCCACCCAAAGCAAGAGTGACCAACGAGGCACGCACCACCTCAAATTCTTTGCCACCGATTCAGCGGAAAAGTTCAAGAAAATGGGCACGCGATTTCTCGGCCATCCGGTAGTCGATGTGACCCACGTCGATCTCAAAGAATAGAGAAACGCGACAAAAGAAAACGCTGGGTGCCCCATCCTAACGTCGCGCCCTTTGCGACGTTAGGGTGGGATTCCACGCCACAAAAAAAAACGGCCGCTTACGCGGCCGATCTGGGCTCCCAAACTTTTTCTGAATTGCCTCAGTACAGGCGGAAGGTAACCTCAACGTTCACCTGAGTGGCAACCGGCTTCCCGTCTTTATAACCAGGCTCAAAGCGCCAGTTTTTAACTGCTTCGATCGCCTTTTCATCCAATCCCAGCCCCAGGGTGCGCGCGACTCGTATATCGCGAGCCTTGCCATCCGGTCCTACCACCAGCCACAGCACGCAGGTCCCCTGATATTTGGCCTTGCGCGCCTCCTCCGAATATTCAGGATCGGGAGAATAAATCGCCTTCGGAGCGGAAACTCCACCACCAACGCGGTACGCTCCACCACCTGCCCCGCCACCGTGACCCGGACCGAAACCCGGTCCTTCGCCGGAACCAACGCCGCCACCGCTGCCGCTGCCAATACCACCACCCGAACCGGTTCCATTCGAAGGCACCGACGGCAAATGCGATAGCGGATCACCCAGGTCCGCCAGGCTCGGCTGCGGAAGTGTTGGCGCTACGATGCTCGGCGGTACCTCAAGTTTTGGATTTGGATTGCGCTGTACCACCATCGGCGGAACGATCTGTTGCCGCGACTGCGTCGGCAAGCGTCCAGCCGAAGCCTGTAGTTTGTCGCGGTCGCCACCGCCGCCACCGCCGCCACTCCGGGTGGCCGACGCCGGCAGGACCGGCAGATCATCGGGAGCGATCAGAAGAACGGTCTCTTTTGGTTTCGCAACCTCAATCATCCTGCGCCCTAGATAAGTCGCGCCGATAATCGCGGCCAGCGCCAGGATATGAATGACGGTCGATCCGGCTGCTCCACGTCCCTTGTTATTGTAGAAGCCCCAGATGTCCCGCACCGGGACCGGCTTCGATGTCAGGACCAGCGGAGGAAGCTTCTTGGGAAAAAAGAACTCGTCGACGTTCTGGAAAAGAGATTTCCACAGGGGTTCATCCAGAGTCTGATTGGTCAGAAGGAGATGAAGTTCCGGCTCCGGCTCTGTACTCTGTGGCTTCTCTGGAATTTCAAGTTCTGGCATATTTTCCCGAGCGAAAACCCAAATTGCTGAAGCGGACGTTTTTTTAGATGCGTCCCGCGCACCCCAAAGCCCGCAAAAAAAACGCGAAGCTGCTCGCTCTCTAGATTCCCCTGTGAATTAGATGCGTGCAGTGATCGATTTGTAGAAAATTGTACACGGTTTTCGGCAAGCCTGGGCAGTACTTTCTGAATTCTGTCCCCGTCACGGATGCCCCGAGAGACGTGTACTTCCGCGCTCCCTATATAATGAAAAGATTCAATCAGTTGGGAGAACTTAACGAGTGCCGATGGATCTGAAGTCCACCATCAATTTGCCCAAAACTGGCTTTCCGATGAAGGCAGAACTGCCCCAGAACGAGCCGAAAATGCTCGCCCGCTGGGAGGAGCAGCGCATCTACGACCGCATTCGTGAGGAGCGGAAGGGTGCGCCCACTTACGTCCTGCATGATGGGCCTCCCTATGCCAACGGGCCGATCCATTTGGGCACCGCCATGAACAAATGTCTCAAAGACTTCATCGTGAAGTCGAAGAACATGGCCGGTTTCGACTCACCCTATGTTCCCGGCTGGGACTGCCACGGCCTGCCCATCGAAATCAAAGTCGACCAGATGCTGGGCGGCAAGAAATTGCAGATGGCTGCCGTCGATGTGCGCGGCGAATGCCGCAAGTACGCCGAGAAATTCCTCGACCTGCAGCGCTCCCAGTTCAAACGCATCGGAGTATTCGGTCGCTGGGATAACCCTTATTCGACAATGACCCCGCAGTACGAAGGGGCTGTCCTCGAAATTCTCTTTCGCTTCCTGGAAAACGATTTCGTCTACAAGGGACTGCGTCCCGTCTACTGGTGCATGTTCGATGAGACGGCGCTAGCGGAAGCCGAGGTCGAATACGAGAACCACGTCAGCCCCACGGTCTGGGTGAAGTATCCATTCGCCGGCGATCCGGCGTCGCTCGACCCAGCGCTGAAGGGCAAGAACGTCGCGACCATCATCTGGACCACTACTCCGTGGACGCTGCCTGCTTCGATGGCGGTGGCGTTCCATCCCGACGAGGAGTACGTGGCGCTCGAAGCGGGCAATGACGTCTATATAGTCGCCGCGCGGCTGGCGGCGGAAACGATGGGAAAAACTGGGCTGACGGCCGCGCATGAGATCGCGCGCTTCCCCGGCCGCAAAATGGAATACGCGGAATTCCGCCATCCTTTCCTTGACCGCAAAATTGTTGGCGTGCTGGCCGACTACGTCACCATGGACACTGGCACTGGCGTCGTCCACACCGCTCCAGCCCACGGCGCTGAAGACTTCTTCACCGGCCAGAAGTACAAAATCGATCCAACTTGTAACGTCGACAAGTCGGGCATCCTGCGTCACGGCCTGCCCGAGTACGACGGCAAGCGCGTGTTCGATGCGAACGATTCGATCGTCGAGCTGCTGAAGAAGCGCGGCGTGCTGCTGCACACCGAGAAAGTGGAACACTCCTATCCCCATTGCTGGCGCTGCCATAATCCGGTGATCTTCCGCGCCACCGAGCAGTGGTTCATCGGCATGGAAACCCCGATGAAAGGTGACAGCAAAGGCGAGACCATGCGCAGCCGCACCCTCGCCGAAATCGCTAAGGTGAAGTGGGACCCGCCATGGGGTGAAGAACGCATCTCCAACATGATCGCCACCCGGCCCGACTGGTGTATCTCGAGGCAACGCGTGTGGGGAGTACCGATCGCCGTGTTTCTCTGCGACACCTGCGGCAAACCGGTTCATGATGCGCACGTCAACCGCAAGGTCGTGCAATTCGTCTCGCAGCATGGCGCTGATGCCTGGTACACGCCGGAGGCCGATGCGATTCTCTCACCGGGCCACAAGTGCGCCCATTGCGGCGGCACGAAATTCAAAAAAGAAACCGACATTCTCGACGTCTGGTTCGAATCCGGATCAAGCCATGCCGCTGTCCTCGGCCATGAGCCGAATCTGCCCTGGCCCGCCGACCTTTATCTCGAAGGCGGCGACCAGCATCGCGGATGGTTTCATTCTTCCCTGCTCTGCGCCATCGGCTACGAAGGCAGCGCTCCTTATCGCATGGTCACCACACATGGATGGACGCTCGACGAGCAAGGGCGCGCTCAGTCAAAGTCGCTCGGCAACACCGTCGATCCTGTAGAAATCGCCGATTCGCTCGGCGCCGAAATCGTTCGCCTCTGGGTCGCGTCGGTCGACTACCGGGAAGATTCAACCTGCTCGCCGCAAATCATGCAGCGCGTCGCCGGAATCTACCGCGACATTCGTAATACCTTTCGCTACATTCTCGGGAATCTCGACGGCTTCGATCCGGCAAAGGACGCCGTATCGTTCGACCAGATGCAGCCGATCGATCAATACATGCTCCGCCAGGCGGTGGAACTCTCGGCCGACGTGCAGCGCTCATACGAAGAGTTCGCGTTCCACAAGATCTATCACCGCGTCAATAATTTCTGCGGCGTGGAACTGAGCGCGTTCTACTTCGATGTGCTGAAAGACCGTCTGTACACCTCAGGCCGCAACTCTAAATCGCGTCGTGCCGCGCAGACCGCGATCTGGCGCATCGGCGAAGCGCTTGTCCGATTGCTGGCGCCGATCATGACCTTCACCTGCGAAGAAGTCTGGCAATATTTGCCCAAGGTCGACGGCCGGCTCGAGAGCGTTCATCTCACAACCTTCCCCGATCCTGCCGATTTGCTGGGTAAGGAAGCGGCGGACCAAGCAGTTGATCCGAAGCAGGCAGACGACTGGAAGACGATTCGCGCCGTCCGCGAATCCGTCCTGAAGGCGCTCGAAGAAGCGCGCAATCAGAAGTTGATCGGCGGCAACCTGCAAGCGCTTGTCACTTTGACGGCGGCCGATCCGGTGTTTTCCGTGCTCGATCGCTTCAAGAATGATCTGCGCTACTTCTTTATCGTCTCTGCCGTGGAACTGAAAAAGGGATCGACGAACGGCGATTCTCCGGCGGTGGTAACCATCAGCAAGGCTCCGGGAGAAAAGTGCGAGCGCTGCTGGAATTTCTCAACCCACGTCGGAGAAGACAAAGAGTATCCCACCGTGTGCGAGCGCTGCAGCGCCGTGCTCAAGGAACTTTAAAATGTGCCCCAGGTTCGCGCCCGTCCTTTGGGCGCTAACCTGGGCGAGACAAAAACCCCGTGCAGACGCGATAACCAATAACTCAAGAATGCCAAGTTTTCTTCATGCGTAAATATCATTTCCTGATTGCTCTATTAATTATCGCCCTTGATCGCATCACGAAAATCGCGATCGCGCGTCATCTCTCCATGCACGACAGCATTCCGGTGATTCCCGGATTCTTCCGCATCATTCACACCGAAAACCCGGGCGCGGCGTTCGGCATTTTTGCCGATTCACCCTCTCCCTTAAAATCCGCACTCCTTATTGTTTTTTCGATCATCGCTCTGCTCATCGTCTTAGCGCTTCTGTGGAAGAACAGCGGCACGATGACGTCGACAGGCGTCGGACTGTCTCTGATCCTGGGCGGCGCCATCGGCAATCTGTGGGACCGCCTGGTCAGCCACCGCGTCGTCGATTTCCTTCTCTTCTATATTGGCCCGCACCAGTGGCCCGCCTTCAACGTCGCCGACAGCGCGATCGTCGTCGGAGCGTGTCTGCTCGTGTTTGAAATCCTGTTTCTCAAACCTCCCAGCCAGCAGTCGTCGTAGCAGTGCCCCAGGTTCGCGCCCGTTCTTTGGGCGCTAACCTGGGAACTCAGTCTCCACCGTCGGAAGTTTCCAACCAATCAGCCTGCAATGACTGAACCGACGCGGCTTCACAGGCTGCGGAAGCCTCCCTAATGCGTCCATTGCCGTGGAAGAGCGGCCCTTCAGGGCCGCGTCACCTGAGCTGGTGAGAGCGCGGCTTGAGCCGCTGAGGGACCCTGACCCGTGCCACAAATGAGTCTCTCAATCTCCAACCGTCGTTCTCTCCGACGCTCTAGCTGCCTTACCTCCGTAACTGGAGCCTTCCCACTCTCAGATGCCACTATCAGGAATCACTGACTGGAGACTCTCGTGCGTAAAATCGCCGCCTTCGTACTTTCTCTTACTTTGAGTGCCACAAGCCTTGTGGGCCAAAACCGGAACTCAGGAATCGCCGCAAACCGCCCGTCAGGCTCTGATGGAGATGTTCTTCAGCAAAGAGCCCGGAACGTTTCTCAAGCATCTACCGGCGGTGACGTTGTCGACACTCAAACAGTCCGGCGCGCTCGCCAACCTTCAGCAGTACGCCACATTCACCGGACAGTTGCAATCGCAGCAAAAGAACCTGCAGACATTTGAGGCAGGGCCGGTAATGCTGGCCGTGGACGATCCGAAGACCGGGCAGAAGTTCGAGGTCGTCGTCGACAATGACTCACTCAACGGCGATCAGGACGACATCGAGCTTTCATTCCGCACCTACAAAGATAATCAGGCGCAGAGAACGCCGTTCATGCCGCGCCTCGTTTTTTCGATGAAGACTGAATCAGGCCAGTGGACGTTGAACAACATTGCCATCACCGTCAACCTCCCGCTCGCCGACCCTGACTTCCTGAAAAGCATCACCGACAAGATGAAGTCCGCAGCGTCGATGGCGGGTCCTCAGATGCACATTCAAGCCATGCCACCGCAAGGCGTGAATCAGTCTCCGATCAATATGCTGGGAAGTGACGCCAGCGCTCTGGCATCGTTGCGTAAGATTCTGACCGCCGAGATAACGTACGCCGCAGCCTATCCCACGGTCGGCTTTACCTGTACGCTTTCGGATCTCGATGGCTTCGGCGCTGCCGAACCCAACGAACACCAGGCCATGCTGATCAGCAGCGGCCTAGCCAGCGGCAAGCATCAGGGATACAACTTCACGCTTTCGGGATGCAGCGGCGTGCCCGCGACCAGCTTCAAACTGACGGCGGCACCGGCCGTAGAATCCTACGGTCGTCGGGCACTTTGCACGGACGAGTCGGGAGCAATCCGCTCCTCAGCCGATGGGCACGCAGCCACCTGCCTGAGCAGCGGCACACCGATTCAGTAGGCCTCGCCAAGCTTCGAGCAAATCAGTTTTGGCAGTCTTTCAGGAAGAGCGCTCTGGACTACTTCTTCTCGGCCGCCTTGCGCAACGCGGCCATGGTAGCGGCGGATGGATCTTTGCGCTTGCTGTTTCTCGGACGTCGCTTTGCCTTGCTTGTGTAGTGATTCTGAGCCATTTCTTCTCCAGATAGGTTGGCGGTTCGGGGCGCCTGCCCTTATTTATGCGGGGTAGTTGACCCGACGCGGCAATGCCGCTCAAATGCCTGCTTATCCATAATAGCGTACTGGCGCATCGGAGCGAGGCTCCGCCTGCAAGCCGCTAACCGAGACAAACCAAACCCCCAGACGCCGCAACTGAACGGCGTTCTGGGGGCGGCGGCTCGCGTGCCTACAGCGTCTGCAGAAAATTGATGAGATCCTGCATCTGCTGCGAGCTGAGATTTATCTGAAAGCGCTGGTTGTAGAAGTTCACGACCTGCGACAAATTGGCGGCGGCGCCGTTGTGAAAATACGGAGCTCGTGCTGCGAGTCCACGCAGAATCAGCCCCTTGCCGCGCCCGATGTCGCTACACTGCCCCGTAATCAGGGCCTTGCCAGGGTCCGTCGTATAGAACGTCTGCCCCGCCATAGCTCCCTGGTTGCAGACCAACTGGAACACCGGCGTCGTCGCCGGCGCCAACTGCTTCAACCCGGCGACAATATTTGGATCGGTTTCATATGCCAGCGACCGGCCATTACCGATATCCAGCGGCAGCGGGAATGAGTGATTGCCCACGTTGGGCGTGTCATGGCAGGTCGTGCACGTACCCGTAATCTGCTGCCCGCCAGTGACCAGGCCGGGCACGTTGCTGATGGTCAGGGGTTGGTTGTTGAAAATCTGTTCGCCACGAGCGATCGACGCCTGCTGACGGTTTCGCGAGTTCTGCCACGAGCTGTAGATAGTGAACACATCAGGATCGAACTGCTTTCCCTCCGGGTCGGCGCCGAGCGAGTCATTGATTCCCGGATAATACTGTTGTGACGGCAGGTATTGCGGACCGCCATAGGAGCCTTTCTGCCCATATAGATTTCCCGCGTAAAAATCGACCATCTGGGCCGAATTCAGTTCCGTCTCAAGGCTGACAATATCGGCAAGCTGAGCTGCCGTCGGGGCTTGAGCGCCCTGCGCGTGAATCAGCGTGGCGTCAATTGCTTGCTGGGTCAAATCGGCGTTCAGGTTTTTCTGGAAGGTCTGTCCATTGTTGAGCGGATCAAAGACCGACTCCCGGCCGTCAAACATCACCGCGCTCAAGAACCCGAGATTAGTTGTGGGGAGTGGCCGGCGAAAGATGGAGACCGTCGTCTGTCCCTGCGGGTCCGTGGTGATGGCGCAGCCGTAGGGGTCCTGCACTGCTGTAATCGTGAACTGGGGCGGATTTGCGCTGAACTGGTTCGGCGGCAGTTGAATGCCAATGCGAATCAGTCCGTAGTTCGTGGCGAGGCTGTTATTGACCGGACCAGTGGGACAGGTCGAACCATCGACCTGCGCAAACAGCGGATCTTTCCCCTGCGACAGGAAATAGCGGATCTGAGCATCTACCGCGCTGAGGCCGAAGCCATCGCTCGCGGCATGGCAGGTGGCGCAGGTTCGTCCGTTCGTTCCGAGACTCTGGAAAAAGGCGCTGCTTAAATCGATGGAGCCCGTCGTACTGTTCGTGGCAGAGAAACCGGTAAAGTCGAGGAACGGGAAGAGATTCCGAAGGTAGACGTCGGCAATCGCGGTACCGCTGGTGAGGATTGCGAGAGCAACAACCCAGTGCAGGATTCGTTTGCGGGTTAGGTTGGGCCGGAACCACAAGCTTTTGCGCGACATTGGAATCTCCTTCGAGGATTATCTGTTTTGTTAGGCAGTCCGGGCGTGGGACAAGAGCTTTGACTCGTTGACCTTCTGCTCGGAATCAGCGGTGGCTGGGGAATAATCGTGATAAAATTCCGCCAACTCGTTGGCTAATGCCAATCCGCCAGCCCCGCGGCAAAAAACTACCTCGCATGTCCTTCGCAGGTCCTAAAATCGGCGCTCAAAAGTTCTCAAAACCTCTCAAGACCGGGCTATGTCCAGTCTGACCAACAATTTGTACGAGTTCGCCGATTTCCGTCTCGACGCGCAAAGCCGGGTGCTGAGAAGGGGTGGGACAGCTGTGCCACTAACCCCGAAGGCCTACGACGTCCTGCTCTTATTGATACAAAACACCGGAAGGATTGTGACCAAAGACGAACTGATGAAAGCCGTCTGGCCAGACAGTTTCGTCGAAGAGTCGAACCTGACACAGACCATTTTCATGGTGCGGAAGGCTTTGGACGAGACCGCCGATCGCCGCTACATCCTCACCGTGCAAGGCCAGGGTTACCGGTTTCTGGCTCCAGTCACAGAAGCGGACAGGAGCGAGCCGGAGCTGGAAGCGCCAGTCGCCGTTCCCGATGCGATCGGTGCCCCCGAGATTCCACTGGCCTCGCACAGGCGAGGCGCAAGGTATTGGAGAGCAGTCGTCATCGCTTGCGCCGCACTTACGCTAGTCCTGATCGCCGCGTATGCCGTTTGGCCGTGGAGTTCGCGGCACGGCGCTGATAAGCAAGCTGGCAGAATCATGCTGGCGGTTCTGCCGTTTGATAATTTCACCGGCGACCCGGGACAGGAATATTTCAGCGATGGGCTGACGGAAGAGATGATCAGCCAGCTCGGGAACCTCGATCCGTCTCACCTGGGTGTAATCGCCCGAACTTCGGTGATGCACTACAAGCACACGCAAGAGTTAATTCCCCAGATCGGAAAGGATTTGGGTGTGCAGTACGTGATCGAGGGCAGCGTGCGGCGCGATTCAGAGCGGGTGCGAATCACAGCCCAGCTGATCCAGGTAAAGGATCAGAGCCATCTGTGGGCGCGGGAATACGATCGCGATCTCGGACACTTGCTGGAATTGCAGGCGGAGATTGCGCGCGAAGTTGCCAATGAAATCGAGTTCAGCCTGAGCGGGCATCGCCCGATCGAATCCGTCCCCCGGGCCGCTATGGCTCCGCCTGGAGCCAAGTCATACGAAGCCTATGACCTGTATTTGAAGGGCCGGTATTTCTGGAACAAGAGGACGCCGGAAGGATTTCGACAGGCAACCGAATACTTCCAGCAGGCAATCGATCAGGATCCCAAGTACGGTCGCGCCTACGCGGGACTGGCCGACACCTTTGCCTTGATGAGCACATGGTACGTGGGTCCTCAAAACGAGCTCATGCCAAAGGCGCGGGCTGCGGCCTTACGTGCCATGGAACTCGACGAGAGTCTCGCCGAGGCACACGCCTCGCTCGCGCTGATCAAAGAGAACTACGATTACGACTGGCCGGGCGCGGAAAAGCAATTCCGACGGGCGATTCAGCTCGATTCCCAATATGCGACCGCACACCAGTGGTATGCGGAGTTTCTTTCGTGGCAGGGGAGATTCGAGGAGGCATCTGCGGAGAGCGAACGAGCGCGGCAATTGGATCCCCTGTCGCTGATTATTGCCAGCGATTACGCAGCGATCCTGTATAACTCGCGGCAATACGACAGCGCGTTGAAGCAGTGCCGCTCGGTGCTCGAACTGGATCCTGATTATGATCGGGCGCAGGGCATGATGATTCCTTCCTTTGTGCAACTGGG
The DNA here is from genome assembly GCA_963725295.1 of uncultured Acidobacteriaceae bacterium. Taxonomy (GTDB): domain Bacteria; phylum Acidobacteriota; class Terriglobia; order Terriglobales; family Acidobacteriaceae; genus Acidiflorens. The sequence continues at coordinate 13,976 of CAVRYB010000056.1, read as the reverse complement.
CAGATATGGCGAGGCGGTCGAGGCGATCCATCGCGAGGCGGACCGAGGAGGGTCATGGATACTGGCATGGAAGGTGGTCGTTTTTAGTCGCGCGGGCGACGCGGACGAGGCACGCCGGGCGTTGACGAAACTCGAACAGGATGCCGGCTCGCGGACGAACGGAACGGCGACATTGTTGATCGCTTATTCGGGAACAGGCCAGAAAGAGCGGGTAATCGAACTGCTGCGGAAGGCGTATTCGGAGCATTCGAATGCGGTCGTGCAGATCAAAGTAGACCCGATGTATGACCCGATTCGGAGCGATCCCCGGTTCGTGGAGTTGCTGCGCCGCGTTAGATTGGAATAGTAAGAACCCAACTACGGCGTCCCGTAGAGTTGCCGGTAAACGTTGGCATTGCGCAGGATCGCCTGCACGTATTCGCGCGTTTCCGTGAACGGGATCGACTCGACGAACTCCTGCGGATCGCGGTAGTGGCCTTGTCCCAGCCATTCCCCCACCCGGTCCGTGCCTGCGTTATAAGCAGCCAGCGCGTATTCGAACTGTCCATTGTACTGGTCGACCATCTCTTTAAAGTAGCGCGTGCCCAACTCAATATTTACCGTCGGAGTGTAGAGTTGCGGGGCGCTGTAGCTCTTCAGCTTGACCTGCTTGGCTACGCTTTTTCCGGTTTTCGGCAAGAGCTGCATCAGCCCAACAGCATTCGCATGCGAGAGTGCACCCGCATTGAATTCCGATTCCTGCCGGATCAGCGATGCCACCAGATAAGGATCAAGTCCATTGGCAATCGAATACCTTCGCAGGTCGCTCCAGTAGGCCTTCGGGAACAGTGCCTCCCAGTACGGACGCGGAAGATCGGGAATGTCGACGGCGAAGTAGTTCGGCGTCGAGCGCTTCATGATTTGAATCCCGCGATCGTAGCGCCCAATATCCTGATACACACGCGCCATCTCCGGCGGCGCCCAGCTTCCGCCCTCCTGGCTCGCAGCCGCCTGCAACTCGCGCACCGCCAAATCCGCCATGCCGCCGTTCGAGAGCAATCGCGCCCGTTCCACGCGCAGGTTATCGTCTGGAGGATCGACTGCAGGAATCTTCCCTGAGGCTGGCAACGCTGCAACTCGATCGAGCAAAGCGTACTGTGTGGCCTCCGCCGGCTGCGGACCAACTGTCGGCGCCGGAAGCCCCTTGAGGCGTTGTCTTCCTAACTCCGCATAATAGTAATTCCGGAAGCGATCGGAGAGCTTCTGATAAAACGCCCGCGCCATGGGCACGTTGCCTTCTTCTTCGGCCATGCGCGCGCGCCAGTAAAGCGCCGCGGGAATCTCTGCTGAATCCGGATAGAGTCCAATCTGTTCTTCAAACCCCTGCCGCGCATCCGCAGTTCGTCCTTGGCGAAAGCTCAGCCACGCGGCTTTCCAGTGCGCGTACGACGCTCGATTGCCCTTGGGAAAGCGCTGCTGCATTTCGCGGAAATAATCGATGGCGTGATCGTAGTCATGCTTCAGCAGGTACATGTTCCCCGCCGCGATCAGAGCCTGTTCGAGCCACGGACTCGCGGGGCCAAACTGCCGCAAATCGTTCAGCGTCTTTTCCACCGCCGCATCGTCACTGGTTGAGCGCGCCGTCTCATTCAGCAGGAACAGACGCTGCGCCTCGGCGTCCCCGGTCTGCGCTCCCATTGATGTCAGTAGCTGCCGGGCATCGTGGCTGCGTCCAGCCTTCTCCAGCGATCCAGCCAGGGCCAGTTGCACTTCAGGGCGATCGGCCGGAGCAAGCAGATCAACCAGTTCACGGTAATCGTGCGCGGCTTCGGCATAGTGTTTCGCCTTAAAAAGAAGATCGGCACGCGTTCGACGCTCGGTCGTTGTCCCGGAAACTCCCAGCTTGTGCAACGCAATGCCCGCAGCGTCTGCTTCCGCGCTGTTGGGCAGATTGAAGTAGACGTTGCGAAATGCGCTGGCCGCTTTCTCCTTATCACCCGCAGCTTCATAGGCTCGGCCGATTGCCAACTCAATGTCACTTCGTACCGGCAGCCGGTCTTTCTCCAACAGGCTGGCTGCCTCCGGAGCACGTCCTTCATCGAACAGCGCATCCGCATAGACAAAATGAGCATCGCGGATCAAGAGCGAGTCGGGGAACTTATTGCTGAAATCGACCAGCGTCGCTAGAGCTTCCGCATTGTGCCCGGTCTTTTGATACGAGTCGCCGAGGTAGTAGGCGACGTAATCTCCAAGCTCACTCGCGCCCGCCTTCGCCCGGTTTAACGGATCAATCGCCCGCCCGTAGTCGTGGTCGAGCGTGCGCGCATAACCGATCGCCAGCCAGGCCAGCGCTCCAGCATCTTCTTTCGGATGTCGGCGCGCATAAGCCTCGACCCCGGCGTAGGCGGTCGGAGTGCGATCCTGCAATAATTGTTGCGCCATGGGGCGAAGACTGGCGGAGGCGACGAAGGCCTGCCGTGTCCGGCGCACGCGCGGAGAAATAACCTTTCTCTTCTTTTTCGTGGTCGAAGCTGCTGCCTTCTTGGTGGTTGCACTCTTCGTGGCCGCGTGCTTGGCAGGTGCTTTCGCCGTTGCATTAGCAGCAGGAGGATTAGCAGCAGAAGAAGTGGACTGGGACTGGGCGAAGCCGAGCCAGACGAAAAAGGAACTTCCAGCGAGAACCAGGACTGCAAAACTACGCACTCAAACCCTACCTAGTGCCGGAAGTTGGCACCCATGATCGAAAGATCGTCTTCCGCGAGACTTCTTATTATTTCATGCTGAAAGTAATTGGCGGAAGCAGCAACCGTGTTCCCGTAACGCTTTTGGTACGTGGCACGGCTCTTTTCGATCGCTTCTTTCAAGCGGTCGTAGAGGTCCTTGTTCTTGCGTCCCTCTGAAACCTTGGCCTGATTGTAGAGTTTGATTTCGTCGACCAGCAGACGGGCAAAACGCTGGGCCTTGCGATGAACTTCCTGATCTTCAGCCGAAGCCGAAGCTGCTACCGCGGACTCCGGTTCGGGTGCTGGGGCCGGCTCCGTGTGAACCACTGGCAGAGGCTCGGGCAACGCATTTTCCGCTTCAATAACCGCCGGCGGCTGTTCTGTAGCTGCTGGCTCTGCCGCCGTTGACGAAGCCACCATCGCGGGCGCCGCTGCGGCTGCTGACCCAGACCCACTACTAGCATGAAAGGAGAATGCGGGAGCGTGCGCGGCAAACGGATCATTGAATGCTGGTACGGACTGCACCACCGGCGACGGCGCTGCAGCAGGCGCAACATGCCCGTCGGAATGCGCCGCCGGTTCCTTCTGTGCTTGCTTCCGCAGCGAGGTCACTTCGAGCCATGCACTCGTTGAAAGCACCAGCAGTTCGAGCGACCCGCCATCGAACTAGCCGACGTTTTCCGCGCCGCTATCGGCATAGACAAGTGCGGCAACTTTGTCCTTCAAAATCAATGGGAGAATCCGCGCTTCTCCGCTTGCGGGCGCGCCAAATTCGGTCACAAAACGGGCATCAAGTCGGCAACAGGAGCGCTCACCACCACCCGCTCGCCGATCGCACGAGTAACCGCCGCAGCTTTTCATCCAGGGCGAAATCTTTAACCGCGTCGCTATTGCTGAAGCCACGTGCCTGCCAGCCGGAGGCATGGCTTCCTTTCACCACGAAAAGCGCCACGCGAGCGGCATATCGAGAGCTGGTATCAAGCAGAGCGCGCAGAATCTCCCGTTGGGACGTACCCAACTGGATCTCGCCCACGGCTCGCACCAGTTCCGCGGGGCCAGATCCGGAAGCTGCGTTGTGGGCTGAAGATTCGGCAGGCGAGGTGCGCGGCGGCGATCTCTTCCATGACCCGGCGGACAATCTCGGTGCGCAGTTGGGCCACGTGGCTTTCCAGCACCTGGCCAACCACCCGTTCCACGATTGGTTCAATCCAGCCGCGGTCCTTCATTCGTGCTCCGAGGCAAGCAGCTGTTCTGGAAGGACGAAGTGGTTACCCTTCTAACCTCTGATTATATGGCCCGTTGCAGGCGTTCTCGGGACACCTTGGTACCTGCACTTCCGGCGCTCGAAGCCGCCACGCCAGAGTCGGGCAAAACTAGCTTTTCTTAGCAGGCGTCCGTAAAACGGCCCACCGAAAACCCGCCAGCAAGTACAATAGCACCTTGGGATGCAGTCCGCTTTCCGGAATAAATCTGCATCAAGTTACGAATGAGTACCATCCAACCCAACATAGAGCAACCGGTCAGCGAAGAAATGCAGCTGGTCCGGCGTGCCAAGCGCGGCGACGATTCCGCGTTTGAAGAATTGGTACGGCGCTATGATCGCAACGTTTTCCGCATCGCACAGCACATTACGCAGAATCGCGAGGACGCCGAAGATGTAGTTCAGGAAGCGTTCCTCAAGGCGTATGGCAACCTGGCAAAGTTCCAGGAACAGTCCAAGTTTTATACCTGGCTGGTGCGGATTGCGGTCAACGAAGCGCTGATGAAGTTGCGCCGGAGAAAGCCGGAACGCACGGTTTCTCTGGACGAAGAAGTAAAAACTGAAGATGACTCGCTGCCCCGTGAGGTTGCGGATTGGAGCCCCAATCCCGAACAGATGTACAACCAGGCGGAGTTGCGGGACATTCTGACTCGCACGATTCAAGGATTGCCGGCGGGTTTCCGTACGGTGTTCGTGCTCCGGGACGTGGAAGGCCTCTCGACCGAAGAGACGGCGCAAGCGTTGGAGCTGAGCATTCCGGCAGTGAAGTCGAGGTTGTTGCGCGCGCGGCTTGCAACTGCGCGAGCGGCTTAACCGGTTCTTTCAGAAAAAGGCGAGTGGAGATGGCAACCAGTGAAGTGTTCTGAGTTTCTTAACGAGCTGACCAACTACCTCGATGGCGCGATGGACGCCCGCACCAAGTCCGAACTCGATGACCATCTGGCGTGGTGCCACAACTGCTATGTCGTCTGCGACACAACCCGCAAGACCATCGAGATCTACCGCGACTCAGAACTCTACGAGTTGCCCGATGATCTTCGCACGCGGCTTCGCTCGGCGATCATGACCAAGTGCGCGGCGCACAAGAAGTCCGACCGCACCGAGTAGCCAGTCCGATTCGCGGGATTGCAGTCCTATTGTTGATTTTCCGAATGCAGCACCCGCAGTGCAAGCCTTTTCATTCCCAACTGCCTCATTACTAAGACCCTACGGACGTATCCTCCTGGTCAACTGCCCTTACGAACCCTTTCTGATAAGACTGAATCTAACTTAGTACGACTTGTTTTAGCGTGAAACGAATAAGACGTTCGTTTTCACGATTCTGTGGGAAGGTACACGATGATTTCAAAGCTGATGGACGCCATGTTTGGTTGTCGCCACGCTCGCTATAGTTTTCCGATGACGGTTCGTCGCCGGTTCGCGCGCTTCCAGTGCGCAGCGCGTGGGTACGTATGTGTCTTGCCTCGATTGCGGCAAAGAGTTCCGCTACGACTGGCGAGAAATGAAGATTGTGGGATCGGCTGCGAAAGAAGCCGCCCACGCCCTGGTAACCAAAGAAGCTGCGTAAGCTCAGCGAGATGTGGCTGAAGATCAATCTTCCCCGTTAGCCCTGGCACCACTTCCCCCTAAAATTGCGTTTGCAAAACCCCGCGACAGTTAGCTGAAAAACCCTGAAGCTCGCGCAACCGTGGAAGAGCGGCCCCTTCAGGGCCGCGTAAGCTGCCCTAATCAGTGTGGGCTTCAGCCCTAGTGGTCGCCTTTCTCACGGCGATAGAGTTTTTCAACAGACTCAAGCCGCTACGGGAATGCCGCCCGGAAACGACGTTTTTCTGCCGCCCGTTAATTTCACTACCTCCTCCCTTCCCCAAGGCGCATAATTGAGCTGGCGCCGATCCGCAGGCATGCTTCGGTGTCATCTGCTTTCCTGCCTACGGCTCGGACAGGAGGTGTCTGTGCCTCTTTCCATGCTTCGGGAGTTCCTGGATCGTAACCGCATTCAATACCTGGTGATTTCGCATTCGGTGGCCTACACGGCCCAGGGAATCGCCGCACTCACTCACACACCCGGGAAAAGAACTGGCCAAGACTGTCATGGTCATGGTCGATGGACGTCTTGCCATGGCGGTGGTTCCGGCTTCGTTCCGGGTGGATTTATACCGACTGAAGAAAGTACCTGGGGGCAGAATCGGTGGAACTGGCCAGCGAACTCGAATTTCGCGGGCGTTTTCCGGACTGCGAAACCGGATCCATGCCGCCTTTCGGCAATCTCTACGGCATGGATGTTTTCGTGGATCAAAGTCTGGCCGACGACAAGGAAATCGCGTTCAACGCCGGCTCGCACCGCGAACTCGTCAGGATGAGATTTGCCGACTTCCGCAACCTCGTGAAACCGGCAATCATCCCGCTGGCGGCGGGAAAAGCTCATATTCACGCCGCCTAAGAGTCGCTGGTCGTTAGTCGCTAGCCGTTAGTCGCTAATCGTCAGGCTCTGTCGCCAGAGCCGTTGTTCGCGAACGACCATCGACCATCGACTGCTGTCCGGGGCCACGGAAACCGCCGGGCCCTCACAAACTGGGATATGCCTGTTTTTTTCATACAATCTTCACAAATCACTGTGTTAGATTTCAGGCTCAACCAAAAACTTTTCGGAGGAAACTGAATTGGGCAAGGACATGGTCCCCAAGAAGATCTTCTTCACCAAAGGTGTGGGGAAACATCGGGAACGTCTCACCTCTTTCGAACTCGCGCTGCGCGACGCCGGCATCGCCGCACAAAACCTGGTGCGCGTCTCTTCCATCTTTCCGCCCAACTGCAAGCTGCTCACGCGCTCACAAGGGCCTCAAGTATCTTTCACCCAGGAGAAGTAGTATTCGCCGTGGTCGCCGAGAACTCCACGCGCGAGCCACATCGCCTGCTGGCCTCTTCGATCGGCGTCGCCATCCCCGCCGACCGCAACACCTACGGCTACCTGAGCGAGCACCATTCCTTCGGCGAGACCGAAGACTCCGCCGGAGAATACGCCGAAGAACTCGCCGCCGAAATGCTGGCGACCACTCTCAACGTGGAGTTCGATTCCGACCGCTCATGGGACGAGAAAAAAGAGATCTACCGCATCTCGAACAAGATCGTCCGCACCGCCAACGTGACGCAATCAGCGGTGGGCGATAAGCGCGGCCTGTGGACTACGGTGATCGCGTCGGCCGTGCTGATTTTCGACTAGCTGATCTTCGATCAGATTAGCGAATAACCACGAAATGTTTGGATCGCCGTGATGTTTGGATCGCCGTGGAAGAGCGGCCCTTCAGGGCCGCGTTACAGGATTCTCAGATGAGGCCTTTAGGCCCGGTGGTCGTGCTCAGAGTCTAAAGGCCTCTGTCCTTCTTTCCCGCCGGCTTCTTGGCGGAACCGATAATGCAGTGGGTGGATCCTCTACTTCTGGCTCTTATCGAAGCGCATCCGCGCCAGCGAGGCGACCTCACTATCGAGCTCACTTTGCGACGGCGCACCGGCTTTGATCGCAAGAACTCGTCGATCGGAGAGCGTAATCACGATCATCGAGCTGTAACGGGGCGCTTCATTTGGAGCGGACAAATCGAGACGCCAATAGTCATAGCTTGGTTCGGAAACCTTGGTCGGACCAACCATCGTGGCATCCTTCACAGCCCGCCAATTCCCTTTAATCTCTCCGATATAGGCCAGGGCAATGGTGTCGTGCGTTCTGTCACTGCTTCGCTGCTTTGTGTCGTAAAGAAAAGCCATTCTGAGTGCACCACCGCGCTCCGGTGTATCCCAGAGGGTCAAGATGAAACGTTCGCGTCCGGTCGCGTCACGGAAGGGTTTGGGCATTTTATCCCCGACCTTGGGGCTGAAGTTCTCTGGAAACTCATACGTCAGTCCGATGCTCTCTTCGCGGAAGACATTTCCACGAATGCTGCCCTTGCTTTGAGCAACGCACAGTGCGGAAAGTAGTAACCCGCCAACGACGAGCGATCCAACGAACCGTCTCATTTTCCTGCCTTCGCCAGCACCTTCTTTCCCGCCGGCTTCTTCTTCAACCGCTCCAGCACCGCCGCCACAATCATCGGCAGGCCTACGGTCGCATCGACGAATACTTCCCCAAACTTCCCGCCTTCTGCCGGAGGCACGAACTTGCCCCACGACACCGCCTCGCTATACGGACTCCCCGACAACCCGCCCCAATACACCGGCTCCGGACAAATCCGTAGCCCATAGTGGTAGCGCTTCAGCGGCAAGTCTTCCCCGCCCCGGCGATGCCGCAATTCGATGAACGGACCAAACTGCTGCGACCAGTTACGCGGCACGCCTCCGCCAATCGTGAAAATCCCCAGCCGCTTCTGCGCTAGCAGCGTTGCCGCAAAATATTCCAGATCTTCAAACGGATCGAAGCGGAACCGCGCCTTTCCCTCTTTGTCGCGCTCGCGATTCGTCAACGCGTAATCGAGCCCCAGCTCTGAATCAGAGAACGCGGGCACGAACACCGGAACGTTCTTCTCATACGCCGACTTCAGAATGCCACGCTGTCCCTTGGCATGCTTTGCCAGGTGCGCTCCAATCGCGCGATTCAACTTGTACGAACACATGATTTCGTCCGAATTCCATCCGCCGAATACCGCGTGCATCACGCGTTCCACATCATCGAGATTCTGCTCCGGCTCGAGCGTGTCATAGACGCGGTTGTAACCAGCTTCATAAAGCTCCTCGTCGCTGAGGTCGGGATTGTGGCGGAAATGCGCGCGCCCGGTCGCTTCGACCAGTCCATGCGCCATCAGTGCTCCCGTCGACACAATGGCGTTCACGATGCCGCGATCGATCAACTCGGCGATCACCAACCCTTGCTTGGCCACCGTCATTGCGCCCGCCAGCGTCATCACGATGAAGGCATCTTGATCGCGCGCCATGGCTTCGAGCACGTCGGCTGCCTCGCCAAGTTGGCGTCCGGTAAACGCGGTCTTTGACATGGCACGCACAAGGTCGTCAACGGAATCGGATCTTCTGAGGGTCGAGTGGTTCAAGCGGAATCAGCCGATCCGATACCGGATCGTGCAGCTTGCGCTCGATTCCCGCGCCTTCGTCGTGCTTGCCTTCATGATGACCATGCTTCGCAACATCTTTATGCTTCACGGAACAGCCTCCCGATAAAACCGAATTAGACCGAAGAAACAATTTACTAGAAGTCAGGGACAAGAAGTGGAGGAAACGCGGCGACCTGACGTTCACATCGTCGTAACATTTAACGCGCTCATCTGCCACTTTGATATCCTAGAACGCGACTGCATGAAGAGACGCGAGCTTGAGTTGGAGAAAACGTGCCAGATAAATTCACTGTCGCGCTGATCCAGATGTCCTGCGGCCCCGAACCCGCCGACAATCTCGCGAAGGCGCTGGATCGCGTTGCAGATGCCGCCCGAAAAGGCGCTCACGTCGTCTGTCTTCCGGAACTCTTCCAGACGCAATATTTCTGCCAGCGTGAAGACGCTGCGCTTTTCGATCTGGCCGAGCCGATCCCCGGCCCGACAACCGAAAAACTCGCCGCCGCTGCGCAAACAAATAAAGTAGTGCTTGTCGCCTCGCTCTTCGAAAAGCGCGCTCCTGGCCTTTATCACAACACTGCCGCAATTTTCGATTCCGATGGCGCGCTACGCGGCACTTACCGCAAGATGCACATCCCCGACGATCCGCTCTATTACGAAAAGTATTACTTCACTCCCGGCGACTTGGGATACCGCGCTCTCGACACAACCGCAGGCAAGATCGGCACACTCGTCTGCTGGGATCAGTGGTATCCCGAAGGTGCGCGCTTAACGGCGCTCCAGGGCGCGAGCATTCTCTTTTATCCGACAGCCATCGGCTGGCATCCGGCGGAGAAGGCCGAATTCGGCGTGGCGCAACACGATGCCTGGCGCACGATCCAGCGCGCGCACGCCATCGCCAACGGAGTCTACGTCGGCGTGGTAAATCGCGTCGGCTTCGAAACCGGTGACATCGCGGCAATGCTGTTCCCGGTAAGGGCCTCGAATTCTGGGGAGGGTCGTTCTTCTGCGATCCCTTCGGGCGGGTGTTAGCCGAGGGCTCGCACAACAAGGAAGAGATTCTGCTGGGCGAAGTCGACCTTCATCATCTCGAAGACATTCGCCGCAACTGGCCCTTCCTGCGCGACCGCCGCATCGACAGCTACGCCCCCATTACGAGCCGCATGCTGGATGGGAAGTGATTACCGAGCCGCGCAGCAGGATCTGGGACGCACAACCGGGACCCAGCCGCGGAGCGGCGGAAGAATTCAGTCCACGGCGTAAGCCGTGGGTACAAGGCGAAAAATATTCAAGCCCCGGAGGGGCGAAAGACCGGAAATGACCACGCGATCCGCCGCCGCCAAACTCCCCGCCGCCAAGGGCTACCGCATGCCCGCCGAATGGGAGCCGCACGCCTCCACCTGGCTCGCCTGGCCCCATTTCAAGGGCGATTGGCCGGACAAGTTCGAGCCGATCCCGTGGGTCTATGCCGAGATCATTCGCAACCTCGCCCGCCACGAACGCGTCGATCTAATCGTCAACAGTGAGCGCGCAGAGAAGAACGCCCGCGCCGTGCTGGAACTAGCCAACGCGCTCTCCGACAATGTCTGCTTCCATCGCTGGCGCACCGACCGCGTCTGGACCCGCGACTCAGGCTGCATCTTCCTTAATTCGGTGCCCCAGGTTCGCGCCCGTTCTTTGGGCGCTAACCTGGGATCGAGCGACTCCTGTCCGGACCCGAGCGATATCAAAAGTAGTGCGTCGCTTCTAGCTCTGCATTTCCTGTTCAACGCCTGGGCCAAGTACGACAACTACAAACTTGACGCCAAACTCGGAGCGCGCATGGCAAAATCCGCCGGAGCCCGGGTCATCCATCCGGTGCGCAACGACGACCGCATAGTCCTCGAAGGCGGCTCAATCGACGTCAACGGCCGCGGCACCCTGCTCACGACCGAAGAGTGCCTGCTCTCAACCACGCAGCAGCGCAATCCGCACATGGATCGCGCCGCTTACGAGCAACTGTTCGCCGACTACTTCGGAATCAAGTCGGTCATCTGGCTCGGCGAGGGCGTCGAAGGCGACGACACGCACGGCCACGTCGACGACCTCACCCGCTTCGTCGCACCCGACACGGTCGTCACCATGGTCGAGCCGAGCGAACTGGATGAAAACTATTCCGCTCTCCACCACAATCTAGGACGCCTGCGCGCCGCGCGCGACCAGGGCGGCCAGCGCCTCAACGTAGTAGAAATTCCCATGCCGCGCCCGGTCATTTTCGAAGGCCGCCGTCTACCAGCCAGCTACGCCAATTTCTATATCGCCAACGGAATCGTGCTGGTCCCAGTCTTCAACGATCCCAACGATCGCATAGCGCTCAACACGCTAGCGGAGCTGTTCCCCACCCGCGAGATGGTCCCCATTTATTCCGGAGACCTGATCTGGGGCTTCGGCGCACTGCACTGCATGACGCAGCAGCAACCCAAGGGGTAATGAGTGTTGACACCCTTGCGGAAACGTCTCGCCTCGAAATATAAGGCGCACTTATGGCACACTTAGCATGAGGTGAGATTAGACGATGAGTCCAGAGATTTCCGATCTTCTCAAACGAGCGCTTGCCCTCTCAGCTGACGAGCGCGCGGCATTGGCTAATACCCTGCTCGATAGTCTTGAAGCCACGAATGAATCTGTCGAAGATGCTTGGGACCAGGAAGTGGCTCGCAGAATCCAAGATCTGAGGACGGGCAAAGCCGTTACCGTTCCCTGGGAGCAATTGCATCGCGAATTGTTGGCGATGATGAATGACCGTTAAGCGTGTTGAGTATCACCAAGGTGCAGTCGCCGATGTAAAGAGCGCGGTGGACTGGTACAAGAAGCGCAGTCACAAATCCGCTCTGGACTTCCTCGAAGAACTGCACCGGGCCACCGGCACAATCCGTGAAGCCCCAGACCGCTGGCCGATCGGCAAGAACAACACGAGACGACTCCTCCTCTGGCGGTTTCCTTTTTCCATCATCTATTCGGAGCAGGAATCCACAGTCACAATCTGGGCCGTTGCCCACGGCAGCAGGCGACCGGAGTATTGGACGCAACGCATCTAGCTCGTCTAGACAGCCCTCGGCTGTTTCTCCTTTAGATCACCCACACTTTTACGTGAACGCCGAGGTCGGGGTTGCATCCGCGCCTGAGAGCAAACCAATCACTCAGAGTCGCTAGGTCTTTTGCAAGGAATGTCTTTAGGCCGGTTTTGCAGTCCGGGATCGGTCTGGTCAACAATCAGCAAAACCGCAATCGAGGCTTCCGGACAGTTTCGAACCAGAAGGACGTCTGGCCGACCGACTTCAGCCGGGAGCGAGTGACTTTCATCCATGAAGGTTTGAGGATAATTCAGGTCGAACACCGCTCCTTCGCGCAGGTGCCATTCGCTTGCCAGTCGATCCGCGATTTCTTTCTTCGCGTACACCTTCAACTCGCCCATCCGGTACTGTGGCCCCTCCGTGATCGATACCGTAAGAGCAACGGTTCCAGTGGAGGAGAACACAATGTCGGGCACGAATGCGAGATCCCGGTATCCGCGCAGCAAGTAGAGCTTGCGAATTTCTGTCAGACCACCAGCGATCTTCGATCTCTGAAACGTGGCGCCGCGTTTGATGGGGAAAGCTGCGCGAAGCTTGGCCGCTCCAAAGGCATGATTGCCCACAAATGTGATCTCGCCAAAGCGATAGCGTGGACCTTCTGTGACCTCGGCCTTCAGAGTCACCGGCTTCGGTACCGCAAGCGCGTCACTCGCCTTGAGGGTTACATTCTCCACTTCAGCCTGGGCAAAACCCTGCTCTGCAAAAGCATTGCGAACAAATTGGTCAATAGCATCCTCTTGATCATCGAAGCAGGCGCCGACGAGTTGGCTCTTGATGGTTGAGAGTTCGCTTGAGCTGATGCTGACAGGGCCGTCGAGAATGACCTCGGAGATCACAACTCCGGCTTTGCGGTCAGTGCGATGATCGGGGACGCATCCGGGCGCAGGCGGCTGTTGGGAAGTCCGATTCTGCGCCGGAGCGGTAGTGACGACTTTAGTAGCGGTGTCCTGCCCGAATGCAAGAGCGGACAAAATAGCGACGATCGGGAAAAGGAACCTCACCATAATCAACTCTTCCAGACGTGCGTCTCGATTTCAGTTTACGCTTCAGTAGCTTTGTGGGTCAGCCTGATTCACTTACACTCTTACCGTGAACGCTGCGATTGTTGCTCCGGGTATGGAAGTCCGCATGCTTCCCACCGAAGCGATAAAGCGCACGTAATAACAGTCATCATTTGATGCGATCATCAGTTTCTAGGAGCTTCCCATGAGAATCACCATCACCCTCGACGATGACCTCGTAAGAATCGCCCAGGAATTCACCGGGATCAGCGGCAAAACGGCATTGATTCGGGAAGCCCTTAAAGCGTTCATCGAGCGGGAAAGCGCTCGCCGGTTGGCGTCTCTGGGCGGCAGCATGCCGGGGTTAAAGAGGATCCCACGGCGCAGGCTGGTGCCGTAACCGTCCCGCGGGGACAACTCCACTCCGAACTCCCCGCTGGATACTCCGTACTGAGTACTGGGTACTTCATTTACACTTTTACTCGTGAACGCTGAGATCATCGCCGTCGGGTCGGAGATGCTGACTCCCCACCGTCAGGACACGAATTCGCTCTACCTCACCGAGAAACTGAACGAGTTAGGTGTGGAAGTCCGCTTCAAGTGCATTGTCGGCGACGACCGTGAAGGACTGACCGCAGCGGCCAAACTGGCCATGCGCCGCTCCGACATTATTCTTTTTTCCGGCGGCCTCGGACCGACCGAAGACGACCTCACCCGCGAATCGGTGGCCGATGCGCTGGGGCTGAAGCTGCAGCGCGATCCGCAGATCATCGCTAAGCTAGAAGACCGCTTTGCCAAACGCGGATACAAGATGACGGCAAACAATTCCAAGCAAGCCGACGTGCTGT
>CAVRYB010000055.1:0-25561 GCA_963725295.1 uncultured Acidobacteriaceae bacterium | reverse complement strand
GGCACCATTCAGAATGACGTGCTCAAGGAATACATCGCGCGCGGAACTTATATTTATCCGCCGCATCAGGCGATGCGCATCATTACCGACATATTCGCCTGGACCAACGAAAACGTGCCCGACTGGAACACGATTTCCATTCCGGCTACCACATGCGCGAGGCCAGATCGACCGCAGTGCAGGAAGTCGCCTTTACCCTGGGCAACGGCATCGCTTACGTCGAAGCCGCCATCCGTGCAGGGCTCGACGTAGACAAATTCGCACCCCGCCTTTCCTTCTTCTTCAACGCCCACAGCAATTTCCTGGAAGAAGTCGCGAAGTTCCGCGCCGCTCGCCGCATGTGGGCGAAGATCATGCGCGACCACTTCAAAGCGAAAAGTCCGAAATCCTGGATGCTGCGCTTCCACACGCAAACCGCGGGCTCAACTCTCACCGCGCAGCAACCCGAAAACAACATCGTTCGCACCGCCATTCAGGCGATGGCCGCCGTCCTTGGCGGGACGCAGTCTCTGCACACGAATTCGTTCGACGAAGCTCTGGCGTTGCCCACCGAGGCCTCAGCGCGCATCGCGCTGCGCACACAGCAGGTGATTGCATTTGAATCGGGAGCCCCGCAAACAGTAGATCCGCTGGCCGGATCCTATTACGTCGAAGCCCTGACAAATGAGATTGAAAAGCGCGCCGACGACTATCTGCAAAAAATCGAAGCCATGGGCGGCATGCTCAAAGCCATCGAACGCGGATACGTCCACAGAGATTCAAAACGCCGCCTACGAATATCAGCAAGCCGTCGACCATCACGAAGCGGTCGTAGTCGGTGTAAATCGCTGCCAGATCGGCGAAGAAAAGTCAGTACCACTCCAACGCATCGACCCCTCTCTCGAACCGAAACAAGTCGAGCGCTTGCGGGCCCTGCGCGCGAAGCGTGATCCGCAAGTCTGGCAGTCCGCGATTCGAGCAGTCGAAGCACAGCGCGCTCGGGCGAAAACCTGATGCCGAGAATCCTGACGGCTGTCGAGGCAAATGCGACAGTAGGCGAGATCTCCGATGCGATGCGGAAAGTGTTTGGGGAGTACAAGGAAGCTGTGGTGATCTGAGGCGGCCATCATGTCGATATTGAGGCGGGCAACGCGTGTCGATCGTGTCATTATTTGTTTCATTGCAGCGCTCTATTTTTGTTTAGGTGGTTTGGCGTCGTGCCTCGCGCAGCCGACCTCCATCCGCGTTAGCGTAACCGATGATACGGGTGCTGCCGTTTCCCAGGCTGAGGTGCGCATCATCGAGTTGCCTACTCTCATTGGAATTCCAACTCCGAATGGTATTTTTTCTTTCAAGGGGGTCTCGCCAGGGATTTATCAGGTGAGCGTAAAATACCCCGGATTCAAAGATAAGCTGGTCGCCGCAGTTGTTGTTGTCGACGGAAAAACAACTGAGCTGACGGTAAAACTGGAACAGGGGCCGCCCAAAGCGTCAGACTACAGGATTCACGGGGAACTTCTGGATCCGCACTTCTACTCCAAACATCTCGCGGAGATAGGACAGCCCTTGCTCTGCCCGGAATCGATTTCGGATCGCGCCGAATGGTACAGGTTCCTTTGGGTGCCAACGTTCGCGCCTCCGGTGTTCCTCCGGATCGATATCGAACAAGATGGCACGGCGACGCTGCTCAGCTACATCTGGAAGGGCGACGGAGGCTACGCGTGGGGAAAGTCAGTGCGCAACCTCCGAAAACTGACATCAGAAGAAGAGGTGGACCTATTCGCAACTCTCGCGGACATTGGCTTCTGGAGTTTGCCTGCGCAGGTCGAGAACCCTCCGAACATAATCGTCCTGGACGGTACGGAGTGGTTCATTGAAGGAGTGAAAGACGGCAAGTGCCACGTAGTAACGCGTTATTCGACGCCGCTGACGGCACTCTTTGCAAAACAATTCTTGGCAAACGTTGCGAAGGTAAGACCTTACAGCACGCCAAAACTTTGAGACTGCGCGCGGGCTGTCAGTCCGCCGGTTTGTACTCGCAAGCCGTGCGGCAGGCTTCGCAATACATCAGGCCGTCAGTGCACAGCCGGACATCGAGCTGTGACTGGCAATACACACAAAACTTCTCGCAGCAACAATCTACCTCGCGGCGCTCGCATTGCGCGCAGACAACGCGACTTAGGCCCGGTTTCGTGGACATGAAACGAGTATAGGGCGATAGCCCGGAACTGAAAATATAACGTCGGTAACGCCATTGCAGAGGTCAGAGGTACGATTGCAGAGGTAAAGGCCCGAGTCAGCGAAAGCACGTTGAAGCCCAAGGGGTTTAACCTCTGCAATCTGACCTCTGACCTCACATTTCCTGCCTCCATTTGCTGCCTTTCCCGCCCGGATGTTAACTTAATCAGTTCCAACCGAGGTCTTTCTTGTCCGTCGTCGAAGCCACGCCCGCCGTGCCGCAAAATGCGCGCAAGACCGCGCTGAACGCCGTCCATCGTCAGATGGGCGCGAAGATGGTGGAGTTCAACGGCTGGGATATGCCGGTCGAATACCCTGCCTCGCATCGGCTGCGGCATCGTCAACGAGCATATGGCCGTGCGCACCGGCGTCGGCATCTTCGATGTCAGCCACATGGGCGATATTCGTCTAGCTGGCCGGAAGCGCTGGCCGCCGTGCAGCACATCTCGATGAACGACGCTTCGCGTCTCGCGATCGGGCAGGCGCAGTATTCGGCGCTGCTCTACCCGCAAGGAACGTTCGTCGACGACGTCATCGTCCACCGCCTGGGCGAAGACGAATACCTGCTCGTGATCAACGCCGGCACGCGCGAGAAGGACTTCAATTGGGTGCGCGACAACACACGGCAATTTGACTGCGCGGTCGAACATCTCTCCGACGACTTCACCCAGATCGCGATTCAGGGCCCGAAGGGCGTAAACGTTCTGCAGAAGCTGACCGACGCCGATCTGAGCACGGTGAAATTTTATTGGGTAACGCGCGGCACGGTCTGCGGCCTGAAAAATATCCTGATGGGCCGCACCGGCTATACTGCCGAAGACGGATTCGAAATCTATATCCCTGCGGACGAGCCCACCAGCGCCCGCGTCTGGTACGAGATTCTCGCAGCCGGAAAAGAATTCGGCGTCGTCCCCTGCGGCCTGGGCGCGCGCAACACGCTGCGCCTCGAAGGAGCGCTCTCACTCTACGGACACGAAATCTCCGACACCATCAACGTCTGGGAAGCCCGTCTCGACCGTTTCTGCAAAATGGAGAAGCCCGATTTTATCGGCCGCGCCGCACTGGAAAAGGCGAAAGCCGAAGGCGTGCAGAAAACGCTGGTCGGCCTCGAGATGATCGATCGCGGCATCGCCCGCGACGGATACAAAATTCTGGATGATGCCGGCCGCGAGATCGGCTATGTCACCAGTGGATCTCCCGCGCCGTTCCTGAAGAAAAACATCGCGCTGGCCTATGTTCCGCCGGAGCACTCGGCGATAGGAAATGTCGTCAAAGTAGAAATCCGCGGGCAAGGCGTAAAAGCGCAAGTAATACCAACACCGTTTTACAAGCGTCCGAAGAAAACTTAACCACCGTGGGTGGGATCAACGAGCGAACGACGAACAGCGAACCGCCAGGAGCGAAGCAACATGCCTTATCCATCCGACCGCAAGTACACGAAGGAACATGAGTGGATCACCGCCGACGGAGCTATCGGCATCACCAATCATGCTCAGGACTCCCTGGGCGACATCGTCTTTGTCGAACTCCCAAAAGTAGGCGCCGAAATCACCACCGGCAAGACCTTCGGCACCGTCGAATCGGTGAAAGCAGTGTCCGACCTGTTCGCCCCCGTGTCGGGCACGGTAACAGCCGTGAACGAGTCATTGGCCACAGCTCCCGAACAAGTCAACAAAGACGCCCACGCTTCGTGGATGATCAAAGTAAAAGTAAAAGATCCAGCAGAGTTGAATGCTCTGCTCTCCGCAGCCGACTACGATAAATTCGTCAGCGAAGAGGCGGGACACTGAATACCATTGCAGAAGTCAGAAGTCAGATTTCAGAAGTGAGACCCTCGTATTCCGGCATCGCCGATGGGATGAAAGGCTCTTACTTCTGCAATCTGACTTCTGACTTCTGCAATCGCGCCCCATCCATGGCGCCATATGTCGCAATCGAAACGACTTCATTTAGCATCCAATACAGGTTCCTATGAGATATCTGCCTAAATCCCCGGCGGACCGCGCCGCCATGCTCCAGGCCATCGGCGCCCGCTCGATCGACGATCTTTTTTCTCCCATACCCGCCAACTTCCGGCTGACGCGCGACCTTGCCGTCCCGCGCCAAATGGCCGAGTCCGAAATCGTCGACTGGTTCAAACAGCGCGCCAAAGAAAATGGCGAGGGCTATACCAGTTTTCTCGGCGCCGGAGCCTACTCCCACTATCGTCCCGTAGTCATCGACGCCCTGGTGCAGCGCGGAGAATTTCTCACCTCCTATACGCCTTACCAGGCCGAGTTCGCCCAGGGAACTCTGCAAGCAATCTTCGAGTTCCAGACGATGATCTCGGAACTCACCGGCATGGACCTAGCCAACGCCTCAATGTATGACGGTTCGACTGGAGCAGCCGAGGCCGTGATGATGGCCGTCCGCGTCACCGGACGTCACGGGGCGGTGATCGCGCGCAACCTGCATCCGGAGTACCGCGAAGTTCTCAACACCTACGCCACCCACCAGTCGATTCCGCAAAAGCTCGTTTCCTTCACCGACTCCGGACGAATCGACCTGAAAGAACTCGAGAAGGCCGTCGGCGACGACACAGCATGCGTCCTCATCCAGTCGCCGAATTTCTTTGGCACGATTGAAGACATCGGGGCCATCGCCGAGATCACCCACAAGCGCGGAGCACTGCTGATTGTCTCGATCGCCGAAGCCGTTTCTCTCGGCATCGTCGAACCGCCACGCGCCGCCGACATCGTTGCCATGGAGGCGCAGTCCTTCGGCGTTCCACTCGGCTTCGGTGGTCCCTACTGCGGCGTGCTGGCTACAAAAGAAAAATTCGTGCGCCAGATGCCCGGCCGTCTCGCCGGACAAACCGTCGACAAGAACGGCAAGCGCGGCTTCGTCCTTACGCTAGCCACGCGCGAGCAGCACATCCGCCGCGAGAAGGCGACCTCGAATATCTGCACCAATCAAGCGCTCGTCGCGCTGATGGTCAACATCTTCATGACCGTCTACGGCAAAGTCGGCCTCCGAGAACTCGCAAAGCAAAATCTGGCCAAGACTGCCTACGCCGTCAGACCAGTTCGGCAAACATGCCAAAGTGTTGTTCGACAAGCGCTCCAGATTCAACGAGTTGTAGTCAAAACCAGCGAAGATCCCTACGCCATCAACTCGCGCCTGCTAGGTCACAAGATCGTTGGCGGACTGCCGCTGAAAAAGTTCTATCCCGAACTAGGCAACGCAGCGTTATGGTGCTGCCACGGAATTAACGACGCGATCGATGATCGACACCGCAGTCAGGGACTCGTCGCCGATAGCGAGCGCGCTGTGAAGGCTGCAGATCAAGAGGCGTTGACCAGAAGAAACAGTGCGGTGAACGAATTACGACGAAACGATCTGATCGTCGTTCTGCCGGGTAATCAAAAGCCCGCGAAGCGGCGTAAGAATTCAGCCCCACGGCGTAAGACCGTGGGTAGCGTGAGAGATTAAGGTCGAGCCCCCGTGAGGGCGAAAGAAACGAATTCATGAAGCACACAACTCGCAAAGCCACGCGCCACATCAGCCAGAATGAAGGCCTGATTTTCGAGAAGTCTTCTCCCGGCAAAGCCGCCTGGAAACTGCCGCCGCTCGACGTTCCCGAGATAGACACCGCGAAAGCGCTCGGCAAGCAAGAGCGCAAAGACCTCGGCGACATGCCCGAGGTCAGCGAGATCGAAATCATCCGCCACTTCACGCGCCTCTCCACCTGGAATTACGCCATCGATCTCGGCATGTTTCCGCTCGGCTCCTGCACGATGAAGTACAACCCGCGCGTCAATGAATTCGTGTCTCGCGTTGAAGGGCTCGCCAACGGACATCCCTATCAAGCCGAAAAGATTTCCCAAGGCGCGCTGCACATCATCAAGACGCTGAGCGATTGCCTGCTCGAAATCACTGGCATGGACGCCATCACCCTGCAGCCAGCCGCGGGCGCGCAAGGCGAAATGACCGGACTGCTGATGGTTCGCGCCTATCACCAGTCACAGGGCAATGCTCGCAAAAAGATTCTGATTCCCGACTCCGCTCACGGCACCAATCCCGCAACCGCGGCCAGCGTCGGATACGCAGTCGAAAATCTGAAATCGAACGAACGCGGCATGGTCGACGTGGCGGCGCTCGCAGCGCAAATGAACGAAGACGTCGCCGCTCTGATGGTCACCAATCCGAATACGCTCGGCGTGTTCGAGCAGGAGATTCACAAGATCGCCGAACTCATGCACGCTAAAGGCGGCCTTCTCTACATGGACGGCGCCAACATGAACGCGCTCGTCGGCAAGACTCGGCCAGGCGACTTCGGCGTCGATGTCATGCACCTGAACCTGCACAAGACTTTCTCCACGCCGCATGGCGGAGGCGGTCCTGGCTCTGGCCCAGTCGCCGTGAAGAAGATTCTCGAGCCCTTCCTGCCGAAGCCTGTCGTCATCACCAAGCCCGATGGCACGCTCGGCTTCGAATACAACCGTCCACAATCGGTCGGCCGCGTGCGCGCCTTCTACGGAAACTTCGGCATGTTCGTCCGCGCCCTCGCCTATATCTTCGCCAACGGACCGGACGGCCTGCGCCAGACCACCGAAGACGCGGTCCTCAACGCGAACTACATCCGCAAGGGACTCGAAGGCGTTTACGACCTGCCTTACGAGACGCCGTCGATGCACGAAGTCGTTTTCAGCGACAAGCTGCAATCGAAAAAAGGCGTGAAGACCATGGACTTAGCGAAGCGCCTCATCGACTACGGATTTCATCCCTACACCACGGCGTTTCCGCTGATCGTGCCCGGCGCCCTCATGATCGAGCCAACCGAGAGCGAGCCGAAAGAAGAACTCGATCTCTTCATCGAAGCCATGAAATCGATCGCCGAAGAAGTCGAAGAAGATCCGCAGTTCGTGCTCGACGCTCCGCACAACACGCGCATCCAGCGTCTCGACGAAACCGCAGCCGCGCGCAAACCGATCCTGCGCTGGAAGCGGGAGAAAGTCAGCTAGCCGCGAAGCGGCGTAAGAATGCAGCCCACGGCGCAAGCCGTGGGTACAGAAGCCGCGCGCAAGCCGATCCTGCGCTGGAAGCGGGAAAACGTCAGTTAGCCGCGAAGCGGCGTAAGAATGCAGCCCACGGCGCGAGCCGTGGGTACAGAGGCCGCGCCGTACGCCGATCCTGCGCTGGAAGCGGGAAAACGTCAGTTAGCCGCGAAGCGGCGTAAGAATGCAGCCCACGGCGCGAGCCGTGGGTACAGAGGCCGCGCCGTAGCCGATCCTGCGCTGGAAGCGGGAAAACGTCAGTTAGCCGCGAAGCGGCGTAAGAATGCAGCCCACGGCGCAAGCCGTGGGTACAAAGCGGCAAACGGACAAGCCCTGGAAGGGCGAAAGAACCATTCTCACTCGCTGTCGCTGCTCGTCCGTCCCGCAATCCAAGCCCACAACAAAAACGTCGGAACCCAATACGGAAAAACTCCATACAACGTATCGGAAACCGAATGCGAATGTCCGTCAACGAACAGGAAAATATGCAGGCAGAATGCGGCCATGAGCACGCTGACGATCCAGCCTGGAATCGACACCGGAAGAAAAACGATTCCAAAGGGTTTGAACCAGCGCATACGCGACCTCCTCAATACTGATGAAGATAAGGGAGACTATACCGCAACTGCTAAAATCACCTGAGTCCAGATGCCAGACGATCCACCCAGCCCCGAAACCGACCGCGCCCAGGCCGAACACCATTACTACGCGGCGCTCGACCTGGTTCTCGAAGGCCACCACGAGCAGGCGGTCGGCGAGTACCGGAAGTCGCTGGCGGCTGATCCCAAATTCACCGACGCGCTGCATGGGCTGAGCCGCGCCCTGCAGGATCTACACCGCTTCGACGAAGCCATCGAAGTCGCCCAACAAATCTCGGCCATCGATCCCGACGACATCCTCGCGCACACCAGCCTGTCGATCCTCTACCAGAAAAAAGGAATGGTTCCCGAAGCCGAAGCGGAAGGGAACAAGGCGCGCATTCTGGGCTGGAAGCAGCAGTTGAAGAAGAAGTAATGAATCTCATCTGATCGCTACTCATCTAGAAATCATGCGAAACGGCAAATTGACAGCAGTGATCATCATCACGATTTTTATCGTTCTTGGAGCCCATTTCGCGGCTGCCCAGACCACCGCGCCGCTAGCGCCTCCAACCGATGTACCGCCGACGCTCGCCGTTCCCGCTGGCCTCGAACTGGTACTTTCCGCGCGCGGCGTCGGATCGCAGATTTACACCTGCAAGGCCGACGCGAATGGCGCTTTCAGTTGGACGCTCAAAGCTCCCGACGCCGAACTGCGCGACCCCGGCAACGACAAAGTGATCGGTCATCATTTCGCCGGACCCACCTGGAAGCTCGACGACACCAGCGAAGTCACCGGCAAAGCCGCGGCGCACGTTGACTCCTCCGACGCCGATTCCATCCCCTGGCTCCTTGTCAATGTCGTCAGCCATGCCGGAAAGGGCCTGCTCACCAACGTGACCACAATTCAGCGCCTGCACACCCATGGAGGCAAGCCTCCCGCAACCGGCTGCGACGAGCCGCACAAAGACGCAGAGACAAAGAGCACCTACACCGCCGATTACTACTTCTACGCACCGAAGGCCTAAGACCCTTTCGCTGAGCCAGCACGTTTAACCAGAGCAGAGGAAACATGTTCTTGCTCGTTGCCAACTCTTACATGGATGAGAGCTTCGACCCGAAGCGTGCGGGACAGGCACGTGGGTTTTTTGTCGTCGCGGGCCTGATGGGACGTGGTTGGGCAATTTTCGAGCTGGAACGCACTTGGGAAAACTTACTAACGAAACACGGCCTTCAGTATTTCAAGGCCTCCGAGTGTGAACTTGGAAAGAAACAGTTCGGGAAGTTTGTGAGAGACTCCAAGAATATCTCTAAAGATGAACGAGAACTGCTCACCGCGATGAGCCTTGAATTCATCAAAGTCATTCCATACCCGGTGACATTGGACTCCACACACTATTTGACTGGTTCCGGTGTTGCGATTTTGCAAGAGGATTTCTACGAAGTTATTAAAGATCAGAACGCCCGTGCTGTCCTTGGGGAGAATCCTTACCGGTTGGCCTATGATCTTGCGTTCATCGCGTCAGCGTGGCTAATGAAACAAATGGACGAACGGTGGTCAATTTCGTTCGTATGCGATGAGCATGAAAAATACAGCCCGCTTGCTCCTGATGCATATAGAAAACTGAAGGAAACGAACCCTCAAGCGGCGGAGTATCTTCTCTCTTTTACAAGCATTGACGAGAAGAAATGTGCTCCCGTGCAGGCAGCTGATGCTTTGGTCTACGAGGTGAGGCGGGCCTTGAATACCAGGCACAAGATTCCCGGACTCGCCGATGCAACCTATCGAGACCAATTCAGAGCCTTGATTGCCGGACAAGCGGTTGCGCATATCGCGGAGGCTAGAAAAGAACAACTGGAGTGGATTGCTGCAAACCATAAACCTGGGGAGCCGTTCAAACTTGATGAACTCATGAACAATCAAATAGGAGACAACATTGACCTCTTCGGGATTCGACAAATTTGATTTGAACGGGAAAAAGTCTCAGCGGGGGAGGCCAGTATAACCAAGTTGTGGACAGCATATCCTAGAAAT
This sequence comes from uncultured Acidobacteriaceae bacterium, assembly GCA_963725295.1. GTDB lineage: Bacteria > Acidobacteriota > Terriglobia > Terriglobales > Acidobacteriaceae > Acidiflorens. The sequence goes on along the minus strand of CAVRYB010000055.1, from coordinate 15,695 downwards.
AGGATAATGCTAGCGAAGATGACGAGGTACGGCATGGCAAACAGTCGACATAGAGAACAGGTGGCGCGAAGTTCGGGGAACGTCTTTGCCGACCTGGGGCTGCGTGATGCTGGCGAAAAGCAGACAAAAGTGCGTCTTGCGGTCGCGATCCAGCAGATTATTCTGGCGCAGCGATTGTCCCAGACAGCGGCGGCGCGGCTACTAGGCATCAATCAGCCGAAAGTCTCTGCCTTATGTCAATTTACAGACTTAGACGGTTTTTCGGTCGAACGCCTGCTGTCATTTTCCTCAATGCTCTTTTGGTCGCGATGTCGAGTATCATAATCGCACGGAGCCGCGAGTCGCGCAAAGCGGCTAGGATCCTCGGGTAACGAGAAGGTCCTCAGTTGTCTCCAGCCTCTGCGGTATAGTTTGAAGCTTCGTCTAACCGAGCACGCAGAAAATAAGCTAGTGCCAATGCTTCTTCCTGGCTGGCCAAATACCAATGGGAGCTGTCTGCGGGAATCGTAATCACCCTCCTCGGTGCCGCGCTCGAGCTCATGCTGCCCAGAAGCACAACCTACCTCTACTTGCCGGGCTACTATTTGTTTATGCCTTGAGCGGCGGCGTGCACGGATACGACTCCGGAGTGTATTTGCCAAGCCTCCCCGTCTCGTATCTTTGGCGGCACCGATCAATTTCGCTCTCTACGCGTTCATTGTGTTTGCGGTTCGCAGACTGTTGGGTCTGTCGTCGCGCTAAGGGGACAGGTGCAGGGCGGCGATTCGCGATTCGCCCGAAGCCGATTCCATTCCCTGGTTGCTGGAGAATGGTATTCAGACCTCGGCGAGGAGAGTTAAATTTGAGGAGAACGGGAGCTTCGCCTGGGTTTTAGGCGACTCTCCTTACACTCAAAACACCACCCACAGGGTCAATGAGTGCTATCGCCTGCTTTCAACAGTTGAACTCCGCGAGTCGCTTACTACTTGCGCGGTATCCGATGAAGATTGAGCGCTCGTTGGACGCAGACTCGGCGCATTTCTCCGGGGATAGCCTTTTCTAGGGGACAGACCGTGAAGTTGCCGATAACGTAATGGTCGTATCCACTGGGATCATCATTCCCAAATGCTGCATATACGCTGTCCAATCCCTCGTCGACCATAATCTTTTTATGCGTCCCGATGATCCAGATAAGTTCGTTATCCGCATTGTTCTCGTATCTCCCGTGAACAGTGAAGCAGGCTCCATAGCTTGTCTGCTTGCAAGATTCACCGGCAAGGGGTGATACCAACGCAATGAGCATGAGGGTTATGAATGCCGCTTGTTTCATTTCACTGCTCAGGGAGAAAGCCATGCAGGTCGTTTATTTCCTTGTCGAGACCGAGTTTACCGCATCCCGCCCGCCAGTCCGCAGCGCCAGTTGGCTTAATATCCCGATTACACTCAAAACCCTCAAAAAGATCGCTTGATTATCCCAACCGCCCCTCAGCCTTTGCGCGCCGCGTAGTAGTGATTATTCCCCTCGTCTGACATCTCCCCGACGAGAATCAGACCCTCAGCCTGCAAAACCTCGCGGTACCCGTGCCCACCCAACGAGACGGATTCCCGGTGCGTCAGAATGTCCTGCCAAATGCACTTCTCTTTGGGCGATGTGAACAGAAACTGGCCGTTGGAATTCAACGCCTGTTTCACCTTGCGTATGAGGAGACATTGATCATCGGGGCGGAGCAAGAACATCAGACCCACTGCCACAACCGCATCAAATGTACGTTGAAAGAATGCTGAATCCTCAAAAGCCGAACATTCCGCGTGAGCGCCAGGAAAGCGCTTGCGGAACGATTCCATCAAACTCGCCGAGGCATCCACGCCATAGAGTGTGAAACCATCTTCGATCAGCGCCTGCGATATGGGCACACCATGCCCGCATCCGACATCGAGAATTGACGAACCCCGCGCCAGCGTACGGCTCCATTGGCGAACAGTTGCAACGCCTGTCACGGAGTCTCTCTCGGACATAAAGAGTTCGGCGATTTCTTCATAGCCGTTACTCTTGTCGCTCGATTCCATGCCAGACCGCCGTTGGACGATGATAACCTTTTTGGCTGGACATCCTAAATGGCAACGGCTTGCTAGTCGGATTTGGTTTCGGGGCCGTACTTTATTTCGGCGAAACAGCGCAGTCGCGCTGATTGACCTATGATCTCAACTGCCAATTCCTCAAATCATGCTGCTCTGGCCATCGCCATCGGCGTCGCTTGCGAACTGATGGCAATCTTGAGCCAACATTTCTACTGGACGAAGGGTGTTTGCGGCACGGGCCGATCGATGCCGTTATGGGCGGGTCGCCTGTTTTGGGCAGGTGTCGGGCTTCTCTTTCTTGCGGTCGGAGTCCGAGACCTGCTTTTCCGGAATTAATGCAGGCTCTCGAATGCAGTCGTCCCTACACCCGCTCTCCGCGGAGTAAAATTACCTCATGCGTGAAGTCTTTATAGTTTCTTCCGTTCGCACTCCTGTGGGCCGCGCGTATAAGGGCACGCTGCGGTCTACGCGTCCTGATGAAATGGCTGCTGTCGCGATCAAAGGAGCACTCGATCGCGTTCCGCAGCTCGATCCGAAAGAAATTGAAGATGTCATCCTGGGTTGCGCCATGCCCGAGGGCGAGCAAGGGATGAATGTGGCCCGCATCGCATCGTTGCGCGCCGGGCTTCCCGTCGAGGCGTCGGCAGTAACCATCAATCGTTTCTGCTCCTCTGGATTGCAGGCGATTGCCATGGCTGCCGAGCGCATCATGTCGGGAGGCGCCGAGGTCATGGTCGCGGGCGGCACCGAGTCGATGTCGATGATCCCGATGGGCGGCAACAAGATCTCGCCCAATCCGTGGCTCGTGGATCACTATCCCGACGCGTATTTATCAATGGGCCTGACAGCGGAACGCGTGGCGCAGCGCTTCAACATCACCCGCGAAGCGTGCGATGCCTTTTCCTTGCGCAGCCATCAGAAAGCGGTCGCCGCGATCGCGGCAGGGAAGTTTGAAGACGAAACCGTCGCTGTGCCGGTAACGTTTTCCACTCCAAACGGATCCAAGCCGAAAAAGCAGGAAATCTCGTTCAAGGTCGATGAAGGTCCGCGAGGCGATACGTCGCTTGAGGCACTGGCTGCGCTGAAGGCCGCGTTCCATGTGAAGGGCGTAACCACGGCGGGCAATTCATCGCAGATGTCGGACGGCGCGGCAGCGGCGGTCGTGATGTCAGCCGAGCGGGCAAAGGCGTTGGGAATTACTCCGCTGGCGCGTTACGTTTCGTTTGCAACCGCCGGATACAAGCCGGAAGAAATGGGACTCGGTCCGGTATTCGCCATTCCGAAGGCGTTGAAGCTGGCAGGGCTGAAGCTGGCGGATATCGACGTGATCGAGCTGAATGAGGCATTTGCGGCGCAATCGCTGGCCGTGATCCAGGAAGCGGGGATCGATCCAGAACGGGTGAATCCAAACGGAGGCGCGATTGCGCTGGGGCATCCGCTGGGATGCACGGGAGCGAAGCTGACAGCCACCGTCATCCGCGAACTGAAGCGGCGCAAGGCGCGCTACGGCATGGTCACAATGTGTGTTGGTGGCGGGATGGGAGCGGCGGGAATCTTCGAGAATATAGCCTGACCGTTACCGACTCTTTACCGAATAATTATGATCATTGACACGATTTTGCGGTAACCTAGAGCTGCAAACGGCTGTCTAGAGTACTAAGAACAACGTGTTCAGAAAGACAAGGAATTTGCCCGGCCGACCTCAGTCGGGCGGAGGTGCTCTATGCGACTCTCCAGTCTTGTCATCGCGGCTATCCTATTGATTTCACCAGCTTTCGCGCAGCACTCCTCGGGCGGAAGTAGCGCGAGTTCAGCTGGCGCCAGCCACAGCAGTTTTTCCGGCGGATATTCGAGCGCTGGTGCCTCCCACAGCACTTCTGTGAGCGGCTCTCACGGCGTCTCCTCTTCTCCGGCTGGGTCTAACCAGCGGGCTCACTCGGGACCGGTGGCAAAAACCCCCGACCACAGCCTGGCCTCGTTATTTCGTCACAGGAAGCCAGAGCCGGCGCCGACACCGGTCACTCACACAATGTTCGTCCCCCGATGCCGAAGGGGCACGAACTGCGGCGTTTGCCCCGGCGGGTCTCGAAACGCATTTGGACAGTGCTCTTATCCCACGCAAGGCTGCGTCGCGGGACAGGTTTGGAACGGCCTCGGCTGCGGAGCCGCGTATTACCTGAGCAGTTGCAGCAATCTGGCAGGACAGCTGGCCTCGATGGATCGGTGGCAAAACAGCAACGATCCCAGTTGGGCCTGGCGGCGGCAGTTGCTGCTACAGCAATATCAGCAATGCGTGATGCGCTACGGCGGTAACTATTTCAGCTTGTATTCGCTCGACGGTCTTAGTCTGTTCGACGTTCCCTAGGGCTGCGGCGAAACCAGCTGTGAGCTTATTAATCCTGCTTCTCGAGCGTTAGAATGGCTCTCGTAGCTTGTCTTTCGCATCCACCCGTCTTTTTCATCGTGTTCATTTACTTAAATTCCGAGGTCTGAAAAATGGCGACTACTGCAATACCTAAGACGAAAATTTTGGGCGGCGGTTTTCTGCTGGAAGAGCGGCAAACTGCCGAAGTGTTCACTCCAGAGGATTTTTCAGAACAGCAACAGATGATCGGGCAAACGACGGAAGAGTTTGCCGTGAACGAAATTCTGCCCCAGGCGGAGAAAATCGAGCATAAGGACTTCTCAGTTTCGCGCGAATTAGTGAAGAAAGCCGGAGACCTGGGCCTCGCCGGAGTCGAGATTCCCGAGGCATACGGCGGCCTTGAAATGGACAAAGTCACCGCCGCCATCATCGCCGACCACATTGCCAAGTACGCCGGATTCGCCACGACTTGGGGCGCGCACAGCGGCATTGGTCTGCTCCCGATCGTTTATTTCGGCACGGAGGAGCAAAAGAAGAAGTATCTGCCGCGGCTGGCGGCGGGAGATATTGTCGGCGCCTACGCCTTATCGGAAGCGACGTCCGGTTCGGACGCCATGAACTGCCGCGCCCGGGCGTCGCTGTCTCCGGATGGCAAGCACTACATCCTGAACGGCGAAAAGATGTGGATCACCAACGCCGGCTTTGCCGACCTGTTCACCGTGTTCGCAAAAATTGATGGCGAAAAGTTCTCCGCGTTTCTAGTCGAAAGAACATTTCCCCGGATTCTCAGTGGGCGGTGAAGAGCACAAGATGGGCATTCGCGGATCGTCCACGTGCCCCATCATTCTCAACGACTGCAAGGTGCCGGTCGAGAATCTGCTGGGCGAAATAGGCAAGGGCGCGACCATCGCATTCAACATCCTGAACATCGGACGCTTCAAACTGGGCGCGATGTGCCTGGGCGGCGCGCGTGTTTCGATCGAGAGCGCGGTTGCCTACGCCAAGCAGCGCAAGGCGTTTGGCAAGACGATCGGCGATTTCGGATTGGTGCGCGAGAAGATCGCGAACATGGCCACGCTGATCTACGTCGGCGAGTCGGCTGGTCTATCGCACGGTTGGCATGATGGACGCGCTGCTCGCGGAGATCGATTCCGCAGTCCCGACGCCGCCAAAGACCGACGCAAAGCGATTGAGGAGTACGCGGTCGAGTGCTCGATCCTGAAAGTCTGGGGATCGGAGATGATCGACTACGTCGTCGACGAGACGCTGCAGATCTATGCCGGCTACGGCTTTGTGGAAGAGTATCCGGCGGAGCGCGCTTATCGCGATGCCCGCATCAACCGCATCTTCGAAGGCACTAACGAAATCAACCGGCTGATTATCACCGGCTTCCTGCTGAAGCGGGCGATGAGCGGCCAATTGCCGCTGATGCCGGCGATCAAGAAGCTGATGGACGAAGTACTGAGCGGTCCGTCCAATGGCGATGAGATCGAAGGTCCGCTGGCGGAAGAACGGAAACTGGTCGCGCAGGCGAAGAAACTCGGCCTGTTTATCGCCGGCTCGGCAACGCAGAAATACATGATGACGATTCAGGACCAGCAGGAAGTCATGGGCGCGATCGCCGATATGACGATCGAGATCTACACCATGGAATCGGCTGTGCTGCGCACGCAGAAGATGGTCGAGCAGAAAGGCGAAGCGGCCGCTGCGCTGCCGATTGCCATGACGCGCGTTTACATGACCCAGGCGCTGGAGAAGATCGAAGCGGCGGCAAAGAAAGTAATTGCCGACGTGGCCGAAGGCGACATGCTGCGGACGCAGTTGGCAATCGTGCGCCGGTTGTCAAAGCATGAGCCGTTCAACACGATTGCATTGCGGCAGCAGATTGCGCAGAAGACCATCGAAGCCGGAAAGTACAGCCTGGCTTAAAGTAGCTGCGTGGTCGTGCTGAGCGGAGTGTCCGCTCAGCACGACCGTCTAAATGTAAAGAGACCTCAACAAATCAGTTCGTGCCAGAATCGAGCCCCTTCAATCAGTCCTTGGGAAAGTTCGGATCCGCCTTTACTTCTTCGATCTGTTTCGTGTGACGCTCGGAGTGCGCCGAGATCAGCAGAATCCATTGATAGGCGTCGAGCGGCCCGAATACCGGGTGCGGTCCGAAGTGATCGCGGAGATCGTCGTTCGTGGTACGCACGTAGTCCATCGTTGCTTTGCGGCTCTGTTCGAAAGCCTTGGTGAGTTCTGCGCTGAGTGGCCCAGCGATTCGTCGGCTTCAGGAACTCCGGGGCCTGCGCTTTGTGGCTGCGGTCCGGAATCCTTTGTCAGGATCTGGTCGTCGGTCATCTTGCATCCTCGGCGCGCTTCTCGGGCGTGGCCGGTGATGTCATGATCTTTTGCACCAGTCCAAAGATCGTGGATTCGGACACGGCGATGTGCTCCGAAACTTCAGCTACCGACCATCGGTCCGGAGCAGGCTTGAATCTCCATTGCTTCTCCGATAGCCCGGCGATCGATTTCAGAAAGCGTCGTGTGTGGCTTGCAGACTCTGGAGCGCAGTTTCACGCTCCTCGGATAAAGTTGTGGCAGCTGGGGTTGCGGCGGTTTGGGCGAAGCTGGCTCCGAGCATCAATACGAGGACGAGGCACAGCACGGCAGAGACCTTCCATTGGATTTTCATTCATTGCCCCTGTGAGATTGGAAATGCGGTAAGACAATTATGAAGCGCTGCTTGGGAAAGGGCAACCCGTCCGATCAAGAGTAGGGTCCGCCAGAACTACTCAAACCAGCCGCTGCGATAAGCGATCCACCACGACACGTACACAATGGGAATGCTGGCACCGAGAGCCCACCAGAGTGGCAGAACGAAGTCCGCGACCAGGCCGAGCACGGTGAATGACGCCCAGAAGATCTTGCGCTCCATCCCTGAATTCTAAGTACTTTCGACGCCGCGCCGCGAGATCTGAGCTGACCTCGGCAAAACTTCGGTTTGGCGCCTGCCTAATGGTTACCCCTGCGTTTTCGGCTTGAGTTCTTCCATCACGCTTTGGATCAATTCTTTAGCGTCGGTCAGGTTCTTCATGATGAGCTGAATATCCATTGTGGGCTTGCCCGGCCAGCGCTGGCTCTGGCAATAGACACCATGCTGGCCGACGAGCGCCATGGCATCGGTTACCAGGTCCATGGTGACAGCGAGACGCCCCCGCGGAACGCCCATGCGCGTTTCGAAGTGTTCCAGCTCTTCCTGCTTCTCGTTGAAGACGGCCATCCGAAGATTGTAGCGGGGAAGTGGGTATAATTCTCGTGCAGCAACTAGCACTTAGCATTTAGCACTTAGCCGTTAGCCAAACCGAGCTCGATCAGCGCGGTTGGCTAAATGCTAATTGCTAAGTGCTAACTGCCAACTCAGGAGGAACAATGAAGAAGTTTGCCTTTATCGCAGCACTACTATTCGCGGCCGCAACCGTGGCGCCTGCACAGATGAGCATGTCGCAGGACAAATCGAAACGCCCCAGTCCGCCAGCCAGCGCGGAGTGCAAGTTTTCCGACGGCAAGACCATCAAAGTGGACTACTCAAGCCCGCGCGCAAAAGGACGAAAGATTTTCGGCGAGGCTAGCGACAAGGCTCTGGTTCCCTATGGCCAGGTCTGGCGCACCGGCGCGAACGACGCAACCACATTTGTTACTGACGGGAATGTAACGGTCGGCGGCAAGGCTGTGCCGGCGGGCAGCTATACGATCTTTACCGTTCCGAAGGCCGATGCCTGGACGCTCGTCATCAGCAAGAAGACGGGCGAGTGGGGAACGGACTATCCGGGAGAAAAGGAAGATCTGGCCCGTGTGCCCATGAGCGTTTCCAAGACTTCTGGCGCGGTCGAGAATTTCACCATCACCTTCGATCAGGGTGGCAGCAAGTGCACGCTTCGCATGGAGTGGGAGAACACTCGGGCGAGCGTCGAGATTAGCAAGTAGTTCTCAGTTGTCAGTTCTCAGTTCCCAGTGAAGCTGCTGGGAACTGAGAGCTTGGCCTCGCGCTATACTTTTCCTCATGCGACAGATGCTGCGTTTTCTCTGGAACTCCACCCGAGGGCACCGGATTGCTCCATGGCGCAGCCCCTACCTTCTCTGGCGTATAGAAACCTACACCGGCGTCAAGATGACGCAAATCGGTTTCCTTGAATTCTGGGAGTTCCTGTGGACGGAACGAAGGGAACTCTGGCGCTTCCTGAAGTGGACCGCAGAGATGGATGGCTACGTTCATCCGAAGAAGAGCACCTAGTAATTAGCACTTGGCAATTAGCCAAGAACGCTTTGAACCAAGCGCTAATTGCTAAATGCTAATTGCTAACTGCTAACTGCTGCCCTCACGCATCACCAGCTTCACTTCGCTACCCTTCCCCGCACCCATCAGCACATGAGCTGAGCCCCGATTCGCGGCAACTTCCAGAAAGCCCATGCTGCCGAGAATCCCAAATACCTCCCCGGGAGCGCCCTCCGCATAGTTCTTGCACATGCGCGTGGCCTGCGCTTTGGGTCCAATCGCAATCTGGAACTTGGGAGGCGTTGCCTCGAACAGTCGCGGCGCATCCTGAGGAGTGATGTTGGTGATGAGATTGCCGAAGCGGTCAACCTTCAGCACGATTCCGCGCAGCGTCCGCTCGTCTGCAGGCTTGGGACGCGGCGCCGCGAAGCGGACATAGTCGTCGATCTCGGGGCCAAAGCGGTCGGGGTCGACTCCTTTGGCGAGGTAGGCGGCGATCGGGCAGAAAATGTCGCGGGCGTGGAACGTGTTGCTCACCGACTGCAGAAAATAGTGCTCGGCAGTGACGTGGCGAACGGAGATGCGTTCCTCGCGGTCGTAGATTAAGGACAGCACGCCGTTATCGGGCGCAACGAACAGGTGGCGATCTCCGGTCATAACCAACGGGCGTCGCGCCGTGCCGACCCCGGGATCAACGATGACGACGTGCACGGTGCCGGCAGGGAAGTACGAGTAGGCCTGGGAAATAGTCAGCGCGCCGTCGAGAATGTCGAACGGCTGCACGGCATGGCTGATGTCGATGATCTGAGCGTCCGGGGCGATCTCCAGGATCACGCCCTTGATGGCGCCGACGAAATGGTCGTTGGTTCCGAAGTCTGTCGTGAGCGTGATGATCGCAGTGCGTGACAAGCGCGGACCTCGCCGGGCCTGAAAGATTTCAAGTCCCACGAAGTATCAGGGTTCATGCGAGGCCGAGTCAAGACATGATCAGCTGTGAGCAGCCAGCATTCAGCATTCAGCCAACCCAGTCTCCGCGCCGTCGTGGGCTAACTGTGAATTGCTAACTGCTAAATGCTAATCGCTGCCCTACTCAACCGAAACGTCACCCGATCCCGTATGCACCGAGATTGTTGGACCGCCGCCGCGTACTTTGCCGACGACGCTCTTGTGTGACTCCTGAACGCGTCCCTGAATGGTTGTGGTTACAGGGTGGCCGAGGTTGACGCTTCCGGAACTTGAGGAAATGTCGACGTCGAAAGCCGCGTCTGACGGCACATTCAGATGTATATTGCCGGAGCCGGTGCGCACGCTCCACATACTCTTGGGCTGGCCTTTGCCGTGGATGTCGCCACTGCCCGCTTCCGCGTGAAATCCGCCATTGATGCCGTTGACGGTGATGTTGCCCGAGCCGGTGCGGATGTCAACGTCACCGGAGCCGACTTCATCAATCTCGATGTCGCCGCTGCCCGCCTTCGCCTTGGCCGGGCCAGCCAGCTCATGGCCGCGAACATTTCCGGAACCGGTCTGAAAGCGCATTTCGCCGGCCAAACGGGCCAGACGCAAATCGCCCGATCCGCTCTCCAGGTCGACGTTGCCCTTCAAGCCTTCGATCGTCTGATCTCCACTGCCCGTATGCGTGCGAATCGCAGTATTCTCCGGGACGGTGATTTCGTAGTCGACCGAGATGTTGTTGATATTGACGTAGTCGATGCGGATGCTATTCCCGTTCTGACGAATCGGAGGATTGTTCTGGAGTTCCTGTGCTTCCGCTTTGTGATCACCGCCAAACCATGAATTGCCAGACTGAATCTTGGCATGGATCAAAACTGTTCCCGCCGAGCCGTTGTGAACCGTGATGTCGCCGGAGCGAGTCAGCACTTCAAGGTCGACCGGGCCGTTGACCTGGAACGTCCGGTCGAAGGTTCCGATAACCGAAGCGAAGCTGGCCAGCGAGGTGGCCAGTATGAAGACCAGCGCACGAAGCGCGTGAGTGCGAAAGATGTTGATCATGACAGTTCGACTCCGTTCTAGTTCACCGAGGTTCGTAGCCTGAGCGAAGAAGACCCAAATGCCTTAGGTCCTACGCTTCGCTCAGGATGACAACAACCAGAGCTAACAGCTAAGAGCTAAGAGCTGCTCTACTGCAGTACCACCTGGTCGCCTTCTTTGAGTCCTTGCAGCAACTCGGTCTTGGCGCCGTTCGAGATGCCGATATTGACGGCAATCTTTTTCCTGCCTTCTTTGGCCTTTGGGTCGGGCACTTCGACGGACGCTTTCTTGTCTTTGTCGTAAATGATCGAGCCTTCAGGGATCTGCAGCACACCCTTGTGCTCTTCGAGAATGATTTCGGCATTCGCCGTCATCATCGCCTTCAGCACGCCCTCGGGATTATTGATGGAGACGCGCACTTCGAAGGTCGTAACGTTATCTTTTTCGACGCCCATGGGCGAGATCTTCGTTACCTTGCCGGTGAAAGTCTTGTCTTTGAACGATTCGACTTTGATACGGGCAGGCTGTCCGAGATAGACCTTGCCGATATCGCTCTCATCGACTTTGCCTTTGACATAGACTTCGCTGGTATCACCGAGCGTCATCACCAGTGTCGCGGTCGAACCGAGCACGAGAATTGAGCTGACGGCGTCGCCGATTTCCACATCACGCGAAAGCACGATGCCATCCAACGGTGACTCGATAGTGGTGTAACCGAGCTGTTCTTCAAGCTGCTTCAGGTTGGCGCGGTCTTGGGACACTTGTCCCTGCGCCTGGCCGATCTTGGCCTGCAAGACCAGCAGTTGCGCCTTGGCAACGTTCTGTTTGTTGAGCGCCATCTTGTAATTCTTTTCCGCATCGTCGAGCGCGGAAGCGGAAACCACCCCGTCTTTCGCCATGCCTTCAGAACGATCATAGGCGCGCTTCAGCAGGGGAACATCGGGGCCTTCGGCGTCGACTTTGGCTCGCTCCAGGTCGGCACGCGTGCCATTCAAGCTGGCAGTGGAGGCTTCCAGTTGCGCGCGTGCCTGATCGACGCGCGCCTGAATCTCCTCGCGGTCCAGCTCGGCGAGCACCTGTCCTTTTTTCACTTTGTCGCCGTAATCGACGTACAGCTTCTTCACGATGCCGCTGGCCTTGGATTTAACCTCAACTTTAGTGATGGGCTCAATCTTGCCGGTCGCGACCACGCTCTTTGCCAGGTCTCCCTTTTCGACTTTCGCAAGTTTGGAGGGGTCAATCTTGGTGCCGCTGGTGGACGCAATCACCACGCCAGTTACGATCAGAGCTACAAGAATGACCGCGACCGAACTCCAGATGATGATTCGTTTACGCCGCTTCTTCTTTCCGTTGCCGTTACCTTCCACGACTGCCTCCTGCCTTGATTGGAACCTTAAAACCTTCATTCACCCTTTGTTACGGGAGTAGCTTCAGAATAGTTCCCCTAAATTTCAGCGTCCTGCTTCAAGGAATTTGGATGTTCAATTTGTTATGTGCGCCGGTTCTTTTGTCCGTATCTGCTTAGACCGCCAGACGGGCAAAAAGAAAGCGGCTGGTTAAAGGTAGAGTTTGCGGGTGACCCCCAATTGTACCGCCTGAAAGTTCAAAAACGGGGGCAAGCGCTGCTTCTCATTGCATTCTTGCGAGGGCTATTCCTTTGGAATGTTAGAATTAGAGTTCCATGGTTGCATACGTGCTGCTGCGGGTGTTCGTCATCCTGCTCCTGGTAGCGGCCAATGCCTTCTTTGCCGCGGCCGAGTTTGCGCTCGTCAGCGTGCGCGAAACTCGCATCCAGCAACTCATCGAAGCCCACCGCGCCGGTGCCCGCACCGTCCTGAAACTCCACCAGCAACTCAGCCGCGTCGTGAATGGCGTACAACTCGGGATCACCGTCACCAGCCTGACTCTAGGCTGGCTGGGTGAGCCTGTTCTGGCGCGCCTGTTCGAAAGCTGGCTTGGAAGCGTGCCCTACGCGCTGATCTATGCGCATGGCATCGCCGTGGCCGTCGCATTCGTGATGATCACCAGCCTGCACGTGATCCTGGGCGAGCTGGTTCCGAAGTCGTTGGCCCTGCAGCGCGCGGAACGGGTTGCCCTGGCCGTTGCCGCGCCCATGGACGTGTTTCTGACCATCACACGCCCCCTGACGATCGGTATGAGCCGCGCAGCCGGTTTCGTTCTCCGCGCCTTCGGCACCCGCGAGATTCGGCACGGATCCGTCCACTCGCCCGATGAACTGAAACTCATCATCACCGCCGCACACCATTCCGGGCAGCTTTCACCCGCACAGGAAGAGATGCTGCTCAACGCTCTGGAACTCGACAACATCACCGCCCGCCAGGTGATGGTGCCACGGACAAAAATCTTCTCGTTGCCTTCCGACTTGAACCTTGACGATGCGCTGTCGCGTGTCGTGGACGAGCAGCATTCCCGCGTGCCTGTGTATGATCCGCAACGAGGCCCCGAACATATCGTCGGCGTGCTTTACGCCAAGGACTTGATGCGCTGGACGCGCCTCCGCATGCGCTTTGGCGTGGTGGCTGCCCCGTCGGCCGAGCGCATTGCGCAAATGAAGATTGGCCAGATCATGCACGACGTGCTCGTGGTACCCGAAACCAAGTCGTTGCTTGATCTGTTGGGAGAGTTCCAGCAGCGCAAACGCCATCTGGCAGTGGTGGTCGATGAGTTTGGCTCGACTGCCGGAGTCATCAGCACCGAAGACGTGCTGGAGCAGTTGGTCGGCGAACTGGAAGACGAATTCGATGTAGCGTCCACGGAACCGGTGGTGACCGACGCCAACGCCCCTCTCACTCTTGACGGAGCGATGAATATCCGCGACCTCGAAGCACAATACGAACTAAAGCTGCCGCAGGATGAAGGCTACGAAACCTTGGCGGGCTTCGTGCTCTCACGTTTGCAGAAAATGCCCACCGGCGGTGAAGCGGTTGAGTTCGAGGGCAGGAGATTCGTGGTCGAGAAAATGGACGGCCATCGCATCGCCTCGGTTCGCATCGAACCCGTGCCGGCGCCTGAGACGTCTCCGACGGTAGCCTCAGTGCAAAAGGCAGGAGATTGACACTGAGAACTGAGAGCTGAGAGCCGAGAGCTGTCTTTATGCCGCGCTATATCATCTCGCGAGTCCTGTACACCTTGCCGGTCATCTGGCTCGTAGTGTCGACGGTCTTCCTGCTCATTCACTTCGTGCCCGGCGACCCGGTTCAGCAGATGCTGGGAGAAGGCGCGGCCGCAGGCGACATTCAGGCGACGCGGCACGCTTACGGACTCGACGTTCCGCTCGGCCAGCAGTACCTGAACTACTGGAAAGGCGTGCTGCACGGAGATCTCGGCAAGTCCCTGCGTTTCAATCAAGGAGTGACAAAGCTGATTGCGCAGCGCTATCCGTATACCTTGCAGCTCACCCTGGCGTCATTGTTCGTAGCCATCGTTCTGGCGGTTCCGGCGGGTGTTCGCTCGGCGCGGCGGCGCAATCAGTGGGACGATCGCGCGCTGAGCGTGGTCAGCCTGTTCGGGCTGTCGTTCCCGAACTTCGCGCTGGGGCCCGTGTTGATCTTATTTTTTGCCGTGAAGCTGGGATGGCTTCCTGTTTCAGGCTCGGGAACCTTTGCGAATCTGGTTTTGCCCGCGATCACCATGGGCGGCGCCCTCGCCGCAATCCTGACGCGCATGGTACGCACATCAATGCTCGAAGAGTTAGGCCAAGACTACATCCGCACCGCCCGCGCCAAAGGACTGCCGGAGCGCACGGTAGTATATCGGCACGCGCTGCGCAATGCCATGATCCCGATTCTCACAGTGCTGGGCTTGCAGTTCGGAGCGCTACTGGCAGGCGCAATCGTAACCGAGACAATATTTTCCTGGCCGGGAATTGGCCGCCTGACGATTCAAGCCATCGGCAACCGCGACTACAACGTGGTGCAGGGATGCATCCTGGCGATTGGACTGACCTATGTTGCCGTGAACTTCCTGACCGACCTGCTGTATTCGGCGGTGAATCCGAGGATCAGACAGTAACAACTACCTTGTACGCAGGAGTATTCCCGCAATCAACGGCTAACTCCTCCTCTTCCTAGCCGCGAATTCCGGCGGCAATTCGTCCCCCGCAACTGGCGGATTTCCCTTTCCGACACGCTTCAGGATGCGGGCGATCTTGGCAGGATCGGCACGGCGTGCTCGCGCGTTGAAGTACTCCTCCGTTCGCAAGGCAGAGATTTTCTCTGCAACCGCCACGTTGATCAGTTGATTCAGGGCCACACCCTCGGACTCAGCGAGCTTGCGTGCCTCATTCAGCAAAGACGGTTGCAGCCGCAAGGCGAAATTGCTTCTTCTCATGGCATACTCCAATTCGATCAACTCAAATCCGAATTACTTATCTTCAGCCGCCGCCAGCATCCTAAGAAATTCTCTTGGGCGCATCACCCGACAACCAAACTGCCCAGCGACCCGGTCGAAGTCCCGTTGGTTGAAAGTCACGATTGCATCTGCTTGCCCGTTGACCGCGGTTTCCAGGACCATATCGTCATTCGGGTCGGACAACGCTGGCCTCCAACGAAACGCGAACCTTACCCGCTTGCCCACCAGCGCCAGACCATCCAGAACATCTGCCACGTCATCTCCGCTGGCGCCCGACGCCTTCAAATGCTCTGGCCGGCTCAGGACGGCCTCGTATTCCAACATTAGCGGTACCGAAATAACAACTCAAACCGCCGGTCGAGTGCGGCCAGCAAGATCTGACGCGAAGCGCCCGTCTCGCTCCGAAAAGCTGCCACCAGTACGTCGGTGTCGAGGACATAAGTGGCCACAATTATATGATATTGCCCGCAATATTACTAAGTCAAGTCGAAACTTTGTACCGGAACTTCAGATAATGCACCAAATTGGTGTATAACGATGCTATGCCTGCAGCCAAACATGTCCGACGGAGCGTGTCCCTGCCGGCTTCCATTGCCAAACAAGTGGATCGTCTGGCCAAGAGCCAGCGCTTGAGCGACAACCGTGTTCTGGTGG
>CAVRYB010000054.1:0-74542 GCA_963725295.1 uncultured Acidobacteriaceae bacterium | reverse complement strand
GCCGCCTCTGAGGAGCAACGGCGTGGAGCTGGACAACATCCCCCAGTACGGCCGGCACCACGAGCTCTTCGGCTGGCGGCTGCTCTCGATGGCGGAGCAGTACGGCGAGGCGGGGCTCTGCGGCATGGGCGGCAGCTGGTCGACGGCACCGCCAACCCCCACGAACGTGCCCACCAGGGCACCATCGCGGCCGGCCAGTACACGGTGATGCACAAGGTCTACGCCAGCGCCTTCAACTCCGGAAGCTGTGGCCCGCGCTACGCCCCCTGGAGCTGGAGCTCTCGCTCAACCCCACGGTCACGGACTGGCTCACTCACCCAGCCACCGGCGCGACGGCGCAGGCCGGCTCCTCGAGCTACCAGATCACAACATCCAGCTCCTCTACGACGCCTTCGTGCTGGACGAGGCGGTGCAGGAGAGCTTCTACAAGAGCCTGCTGTCCTCGAAGGTGCTCTCCATTCCTTGACTCCTCCCTCGGCTCGAAGAGATTCATGACGAAAAATGAAGCCGCCCCCCCCCCCTCTCTCTCGCCAAAAAAAGCAGCAATCCAACGGGAAAAAGAACCACAAATACTGTAATATTTGCTGAAATAACAGGAGCAACGAGAACTACAAGGAGCTAGTGCAAAGCAGTCAAAGATGGAGCCACAGAAATGCAAGAAGACAAGTGCTTACAGCCAAATGTCACTACACAAGCCTTGGCGCCCATGACATACCTGCGAAGCGAGTATTATCAGTAGTAATGATTATTGTCTTACATGGTACTGTTTGCGGAAAAAGAGAAAGAAAAGTATGGCACACATACTCCTGAAAAATCCTCCGATGTACTTACAAACGCCAATCGGGGCTCATGAAATATCATCACAGCCATTACCTTCACTGATATTGTGCTGCTGCCCTTGCTTGGGACCCGCTATAAAATACCTCAAGTCCTGCCGTGATCCCGACGAAATCCGATTACTAAAAACATTGCCCAACTATTCGAAGCGTTACTACGGCTTCCACTATTATGTTGATGGCTAACAAAACACCAACCGTTTCATTGTTTGCCCATCGGCGACCCAACTACCCGAAGCACCCAATAAGACCGCGAGGAAGACGACGACACACGCTACTGCGACTTCACCGCTTCTACTCGCATCACCGACCACTACTATGATCTTTACTATCTATTACGTTTGGAAAGTTCTACGACTACTCCGCACATGCACTCATAGACGAATCACCGCTGGTTGCTGCTACTACTACTACTACTACTACTACTACTACCACTAGTGCCGCTACTGTCACGGCGACCCGAATCAGACCAAGCTACATTGCGATTGTTTGCGACCACGGATACTCGGCCACCCGAAGCTCTTGTCTTTCGATCCACCCTGCAAGCCATGCGGCATGCGACCAGCTTGCGACCCCATGCCAATGCTGCTGAGGATTCCTGTTGGAATAGGTCGACACACCCGACGGCGCAAAAACCCTCACCTCACTCTACCTCCTGCGGCGGCACAGCCGAGCAACTGCCTCGCCGCCTCATCCCCCGCTTCAAGCTGTCGTCTCCATCTCCTTCATGCGCTCCTGCATTCGATTACCCAAAAGGCTATGTCCTTCTTCTGGATTTCATAAACGTTCGCAGTTGCTCGAACTTGTCCTTGCGCGTCTTGGGAGTTGTTGATGCTGGCAGCCACCACTGTAATTTTGTACAGCACATATGTGAAGGCAACGGTCTCCGTGGCCAGCACGATGGTCAATTTGGCCTGTTTCATTATTGTGTCCGGGACGACGGCAAGATGGTCGGCCTGCCTGCCTTTGACTAAATTGCGGTCAGCGCCTGGGCCTTTGCACTCGCACCCGCAATACTCTTAAAGCTGCCGTTGCTCATCATCGCCTGCGTCACCTCGACATTGTCCTGCAAGTCGTCCCGAAAAGGTTGCCCACATCGGACACATCTTCTCGACGTCGTCGATCAAGCGTTGAAAATGTTTGTCAACAACCCACAAAGGAGACAGCAGCAGCTCGCGGCCTTGAGTGGCCAAGGCCCCGCATAAGGAAGTGTGCCTGGAGTAATCGCGCCCAAGCCCATTCAAGTGGAAGGGGCTGCCGTCAGACACAACGTGGCCGCGAGGAAGGCAACACGTGTCCCGACGCAGCGAGCCCGTCGTCACGTCGATCATGTCGTCGGTGGCTTCAGGCTCGCCGTGCAGGCCCCCTATGACGCCCATCCTAGCCTGCTTAAAACACTATACTCAAAGGCAAGTTTCGTTTACGAACAAAGAATCGAACCTATTTATCATTCCGTGCCCCCCCCCCCCCAAAAAAAAAACACAAAAACACAAAAAACGATTGCTTAAAACAACCGCGTTGTAGAATTCGCGCAGGCTGGCGCCGGCCATCCATGTAGATATGGCAACTTTCGCGGCCGTCGGCAGGCGTATCCGGTGCTCCAACTGCTTCAGAGAAGAAGTTGTTGCTTTGTCTTCTGGTCGTCAACTTTTTGCACGAATGTAATAGTGGGTCAACCTTTAATTTCAGTTAGACTTGTAGGTCTCAAGAAATATTTTTCTCCTCTGGCAACACGGGTTCCACGCAAAATCCCGTGGCTATGTCGTGTCGGACTTCGATACGACCATTTTGATTTGCTTGGCGCCGCTGTGAGTGCCGGGGCGTCTGGCATGCAAATACTTTAACAATATGTCCATGCGATTAGAGTGAATGCTCTTTTTGAAATACATTTCGATGACGCAGCGCCTTCTTGGCGTTGTCACCTTCTTGAGGCCGTCGTGCACTTTGAAATTTGTCGCCACCCACCACACTTGGGTTCTCCGCGTTGATGTCCTCGTTGTTGAGCGCCTGCATTTGGCCTGCCAAGTCCGCAGTAACTCCATAACACTTACGGCTTGCAGCACCGCGGTCTGTGTGTCAATCCAACCCAATATGAGTGGCTGATGTCAGTCCTGTGACGGGAGCAACACTTGTCATAAGCAGATCACCTCATCACAATTGGCATTCGCGGCACCAGTTCCTCCAGAGTCTTCTCCTCTCGCATCACCGGCATGACAAGGTCCGCCCACAACTTCAAGTCTGTTGTCGCCATTGCAGCTATAAAATCTGCTCGTGTGGGGACACAATCGTGCGGAACATGGCCTACTTGTCCTCCTCGTCCATGTTTGCAATAGTCGATTCGGCCTTCTTCAGCAAGTGCAACACGGCCTTGACATCGGGGATTACGGATTTTGTCCATCGCCGGGAAGCTAACTTCTGACAGCAATTCTATGGTGACCTGGAGGTTGTTGTGCGACGTGGCAATGCGTGGACGATGGCTCTAGCTTTCGGCCAAATCTGACACGAGTTTCCGGCCTTGCGGGTAGACCTGCAAAGGACGGTGCAATTTGTTGTTGGTGTCCTTGCAGCGGTCCATCAGTGCCGCCGCCACATTGACTCCGTGAGCAAGCGAATCCGCAGATGTTGGCGCAGTTGCTGATTGACTTCTGCACGGGACGGACACACGGCAACGACTTCAATTGGGCACGTGTCCGACAAGGATGTGGAGGTTGCGGGTGATGTCACCTGCATTGTGTCACTAGTGCCACTGGTGCAAGACAATTGACGTGAGAGTTTTGCTATTACACTTGAAGCTTTCAACCATGAAACAAATATTACTAGCGACGACCGGGCGACAAGTCAACTTCAGATTCAAATAACTATTATACGGGCACCGCTTTTCAATTTCATGGCAGCGATCACCTTCTCTGTGAGGTCAACATTTGTTTTCCAGCTGCCGCATCACCAACGAACCACAATTCGCCAAAGCCGACAAGCTTGCCAACGCCTAATTTTCTCGAAACGTCGCACCTCCCGATCTTCCGCGTCGTGCCGTGCTCGAAACAACCATACAGGAAAGGGCGGAGCGGCCTGTGGCTCCATGTCCAGACAGTGGAGCGTCGAGTAACTGCCACACCGCGCTGAATGCGTCATCCTCCGCGTTCTCGACGGTGTTCCAAATTTTCAGCACTTCCACCGCGCGACACAATCTCTTCCACTCCGGTTGCAGGCTTGTGGAACTTGTCCATGTCGTTCAACTCTTGCAAAGTACAAATCAAAATCAGTCTTCAAGCGCATTCACCACATTTGTTTGTTGTAGCACTTCTCCCAAAAAGTGCCGTGTCCGTGGCAGTAGCATTTGTCAAGCCGGTCAGAAACACCTTGACCGTAGCTACCACGTCCTCCGCTTCGGCCGGCCACGACCGCCGCACGCATTGCAATATGTTTCTCCCTGAGTGGCCTGCCAGTCTTACCCCCAGCTTTTGTTCTCCTTTGCTCACCCGCCGGTGGGTTAGTGGTCTCGTTGCCCCCCGCGAGCGCTACGGGCTTTGGCTTTCGCCTTACCACCACCACGACGCTTGGGTTGCAGTCGTCCCAGCGGCTTGAGTCTGCGGTGGTGTCTCAGTGTCCGTCGGTTAAATAGGAGACGTAATCCGTGTCATCCGAAAGGGCAGTCCGGGCGAATCACACGATGGGCTCGCGCCCACTTTCTCCTTCGTCGGTGTTGCAGCTTGCATGCCCGAAGAACCGCAGAAGCGCTGCTGAGAGTAGCACCAGCGGCCCGTGGCACAACCATTTGCGATCCCAGCGGATTGTGGTTCACTTGCATATGATCTGTTGACAGTTGGAAGCTTCCGTCGTCCATCGTCGTGGACAATTGGGACGCATCAATATGGCTCCGCTGGGAGTTTATGGAGCGCTTGTTCCCTGTAACATTACGAAATGTTTGTCTTTCTTCATCATTTGGGTTGTGTTCCTTCCCATTGGTTGCAGGATCCCCAAAGTCGGTTATGTAGTTGGAGGTTCAACATTTCCACCTCCGGCTCCTTAACGCCACCTGGACTGTATCAACTAGCTTGAGCTTTGCAAAGTTCTCTACTCTTCGGCCCAATCCAAACGGATGTCGTGGCGAGTTCCACGCTTCTTGAACTGGATACGCACTTATCTCTTTGGATACCGATGACACTTGTCATTTCCGCTTCGTTCCGCCCAAGCTCAAGGATGAGGGTAAAAAAGCAATCCTTGTGAAACGGGCATATTATTGGCATGCAGCCTGGACTTTGTATTTGCTCTTCAAAGACTCGCATGCAATAGAAGCTAAAACGGGACCCACGTTGTGCCCATCTTTGGGAACATACCCCCAAACGAGCAAAACGTCCACGGGGTCTTTGTCGGAATCCAATTCTCATAGAGCTTGCACGCTCTGCCATCCGGTAACGACCCCTCGAGGCGCTTCCTCTTCTGGTGCTTCGACTCCTTGGTCAGCTTTTTGGGCTCCTTGCCCTTGCCGCTCGGTTCAAGCGACGAGAGGCTGTTCGGCAAAGTTGGAGACTTGAATTGGGCCATGTGTGCACACGCCAAATGCGACGCACGGGTCCGACAACTTTTGAGCCTTATGCCATGCGACGAATGACGCCGCGACGACCAAAAAAGACGTGGATCAACCATTCAAGCAATCAACTGCGAATGTGCTGTTAGGATGCGAGCGACATTGCCAGTGTTACTAATAACAGCGGGGAGCACGCATTGTAGATACAACGCAGCGCCGAGGGAATGCAAACCGAAAGCAAGCAAATATGAGCAAACATGCTAATGATACTTTATATCATCTTGACAGTGCTCAGAAAATGCTTATTTTAGATTGGGGGAGGGCCAATAGGATTTCATGTATGTATGGATGGATGGGTGTGTTAATGCTCTTTGTATGTATGCATGTATGATGGATGGAGGGATGCATTTGTGTGTATGGATGAATGGATGATAAAGTTTTGTTGTGTTCCAAGTATATATGGAGGTGTGGATTCTTAGTTATGAGAGTGATAACATGCCACGCTATGCGCTGCAAGGATGAAACCGGTGAATGGCCGCGAAGGAGATGTCGACGAGGCAGCACCCGGCCTGGTGGACCAGACGGCCCGGAGAAGCTGTCTGAGAGCAAGAACAGCAAGCCCAACAAACACAAAGCAGCATCGGGCGCTACAATGGTTGTTGCAGCCGAGTGGAATTAGGCCTGCAGGACTAGACTGCCCTAGAAGCAACACACACGTGTGTATACTGTATATGCTATCTATCGATCGATCCACCTATCTATCATTCATCATCCATCATCATTCTGCTCTCCTCTCTCATATATATACATATATATATATATATAAAGTATGTATAGGTATATAGATGTATAATAGATGGGATAAATAATAGATAGATATACGTAAATATAGATCTAAAACGGGTATTTCCTGAACGGGGATTGATTGGGTTGGCTGCACCAAATTTATTCAGTTGCGTTTTGTCGGTCTTCTGTTGCGTGTCGGATTTGACTTGCGAATTCGCGCCTTTGTCGCTGCATCCCCCCGAGTCGTTGCTCAAGGCCTTCGGGCTCAACGGCCTCTTGGTAGGCTCTGAGTCGTCCGCAGCCCTCGGTGCACTGTCGCTTCGGCAGCGATGTGTCGGGGTCGACCGCCGGCCTGGTGTCAGCACGCTTCGAGGCCCAACCTCCAACGGATATGGCCATCGACAGGCTCGCAATCAGCTGGAATCCTTTGAAACGTTGCCGCGAAGTTGGTCAACACATCATCTGCGAAATGCGAAAAAGCACTCCACTTGGTTGTCCGGCCACCCACACAACAACGCACTCTTTCTGGGCTATCGCACAAAGCGGAATCAAATCGCCGGAACGCTGGGCGCCGTTTCTCTGGGCGTGGTTTTCTTTTTCAACACAACCGGTAAACCATGGCTGATCGGCCAAGTCTCTGCTCTTCTTCCGGCCAGAGCCGCGGCCAAATTGCTCTACGTGCTGGCCCTGCCTCCGATCATATCGGTGCAATGCCCGGCGATTCCTGCTCCTTTGCGAGCGGAACTGGCCACCGCGCCATTTGTCCTTCATCTCAAATCGGTGGCTCCGCAGCTGCCGCTGGTTGCGGCCACTGCCCTGACATTCCTGAAGCTTGATCATCAGGAGAGTCCGGAGGTTGCCCAGCGCCTGTACATGCTGACCGACGAACAGGCTGCATCCACGATCGCGCACGACACGGTCTTCTCCCACTACGAAAACGTCAAGGCCGCATTTCCTATGATTCGGGGCAAAGTCGAAGGATATTGCGCCTTCACTTCCGTGCATCCGCGGTTTGTGGTGGTCGGCGCCTACAACAATCCGCAAGGCTGGCTGCTTAGAAAACTTGATCGCGATGGAGCGCAATTGCGAGCGATTGGGACTTGCGAGAACAACACGGAAGATTGCCAGATCTATGAGGTTGGCATTCAGAACAACCGGTGCTCACAGAAATAATGCCGTAGGTCGCGCCAGTTGGCCCTGGCCGGGGATGCGGCAACTCCTCTACTGCTTCCAGAACACCTGAAAAATTCCGAAGCGCGTGGTGTGCGGATATCTCTGGGCGATCTCGGCCTTTACGTCGGGCCGCATCGCTGCTCCGGGGAAATACGGCGCATCGTTCACTACCACCAGGTTGAGATCGTCCGATCGTATGGCTTTAAGGATTGCTTCCGGCGTTTCGCCACCATCATCGTGCGCCACATTCTGCAAGCCGGTGAGGAAGTAGAGTTCCGGGCAGTCGTTGCCGGCGAACATCTTTCCGTTCGGACTGTGCTGTTGCAGGAACTGCACCATCCGATCAAAGAATGCGGCTTCTTCGATCTTCAGGCCGCCAGCGCGTGGCGATTGCATGGTCTGCATACCGCCGACGATCCAGGTGATCTCATAGATGTAGCGTGGGACGAGGCAGACCACTCCAAACGCCAGATACAGCCCCAAAACGGGCGCTAGCGCGTACGTGCCGCGCTGCGTCTTTCCCGTGGAGACGATTGCCAGAATAGCCAGCAGCGTCAGGGGAATCATGTAGCTCAAGTAGATTGCAGCCGCGAAGGGGAATTGCGTCAGACTGCAGGTTCCCGCCAACGCCACGAATAAAACAACTTGTTCCCGCTGCAATTTCGTTCTCAGGTCTGTCTGACGGCGGGACCAAACCAGCACGACCCCGAGCGTCACGACCACCGGCGTCAGGACCACCACCGAACACCAGATTCCGTAGACCCAATCAAAGGACTGCGCGGCCTTGAATACGAGCACTAATGCTCCCACCCCGAGGGCGGCGCCGATCGCCTTGGTCTGAAACTTGTCCCAGAACATTGCCGCCGCGAGGATTCCTACGAGTGGCGCGACGTAGATGAGTTTCTCCATACCCAGGGGCCGGATCACTCCGAGGCCGGCCGATCTTTCGATGGCGCTCGACGTCACTCCCAAGAAGAAGCTCTTTACTGCTCCTGCTCGCGCATAGGGGATCAGGAAGACGACGATTGGGCTCGCGATTCCGCACAGGAATGGACCCGCCAGCCGGAACATGGTCCGAAACCGTTGCGCTGAGCCGGCCCGCACTTCTCGCTCACCCAGAAAGATGAGACCTACTACTGCCGTCGAAGGGAGCACGAACTCGTAAAGCTCCGCCATCCCCAAACGTGCTCGGAGCACTCCGACTAATACCGCCAGAAATAACAGGAGTGCGCCGACGCTGAATACTCGATAGGTCAAACTCTGCTTCGCACTCGCTTCGTCGCCACTGCCAGACTGATTTTCACTCTGTTCGCGGAAGGCGAGGAATAAGAGCACTCCGGCAATGTAGTACGCGCCGATCACTTTAATCAGGATCGACACGCCACCGCAGACTCCGGCGGCAAAGAGCCAGCGCCGCTTGCCGGCATCGAGGTAGCGCAACACTGCTGCCGCTCCGAAGGTGGCGAAGAACAGGTTGAACCAGGAGGGCATAGCCGCCGGATAATTTGGATAACTCCAGGCGACCGCCAGCAGCGTGATCGCTCCCGCTGCAATTGGAGAGACGAACCGCTGCGCGATCGAGCAAACCGCCGGTAGCCACGCCAGGAAAAACAGGAATACGCAGATCCGCAACGACATCAGATTCACGCCTAACGTGCGGAATGCGAGCGCGTGAATAAAACTGAGGCCGCCGGTGTAAACCTCGCCAAAATCCTTGTGCGGCAACTGTCCCTGCAGCACTCGCAGCGCGCTTTGGCCCAGCGTACCGTCGTCGGCGGGAACCCATCCGCTTCCAATGTGGAAACCAACGTAAATTCCAGCAATGACCAAAACCGCAACCAGCACCGTCAGGCGAAGGACCCAGCCCTGCGCGGCCGTCAACGCCGCGATTTCCCGTTCGCTGGCCGCGGCGCCGTTGGCGTCTAGTTCTTTCTGGTTCTCATTGCGAACCCGGATCTCGACATTTAACGGCGAATGAACCTTCGCGCCATCCTTTACGGCTGTATCCTGCGTTCCTTCGTTCACTTCGCCTCCAATGCGGTCAGGCGCATCTTCGCTTCCTTGCTGTCCTGGTTAAGCAGCAGAGCACGTTGGTATTCGACGCGGGCAGCGGGTATGTTCCCGGCTTGTTCCAACGACTCTGCCAGCCAGTAGTGGTAATCCCAAACCTTCGGATCCATAGCCGCTGCCTGCAGCAGATACGGTTGTGCCTCTGCGTTCCGCCCATCCTCAAATAAAGCGCGTCCTAGGAAGTGCTTCGGCGCCGCCTGCTCTGGCACTAACTGCACGGCGCGGGATAACAATGCTTCGGCGTCTTTGTAATCGCCATGCAACAGGTGAATGTTGCCGCAGTTGTAGAGTGCGGAGTAAAGACCGGGTTCCTTCTCGAGAATCTCTGAGCAGAGCGCGAGTGCCCGATCGTAGTCGCCCATTTGTCCGTAGAGCCCAGCGACTCCGGCCATGCCGACCTCTGACTTGGCGTAATCAGGATCCACGCGATCAAGCCACACGCGGCCTTCCTGGAATCGACCGGCGTGGATGTAAGCTTCGGCCAATGCCAGCGGCCCGTAGCCGTATTCTGGATGGTCTCTCACGACCGACTCGGCGAGTGCAATCGCGCGGTCATGAGCGCCACGTTGGCTATATTCCTTCGCCAAGCCAGCCACCGCGTACGGATTGCCGGGGTAGAGAGTTTGCCCGCGCAACACGAGCAACAGGTCGTCTCCCCAATACACTTGCTGGGCAAGCGAGGCCACCGCGTACGTGCTGCAAAGGACGACCGCAGCCGCAACTTGCACAAGCTGCGCGTTCCATTGCTTCCATGATGGCAGGCGCCGCAGGCCAAGGGCGGCGAGAATCGCGAATCCGATCGAGGGCAGATACATGTAGCGGTCACGCACGAAGTCGCCGTTGCCGAAGTTCCGGAGGTAGAGCGCAGGCGCGAGGCCAACGAGCAACCACAATCCTGAAAACGCGACGATCGAGCCGCCTTCTTTCTCGTTCCAATACCACAGCGAGAACAGCACAGCCGCGAGCACTGACACCGGCAAAAGAACCTGGCTGAGGATGGCGCTGGTCACATAGGGCGTGTAGTAGAGGCCGGTCATGCCCACGGGAATCAGCAACTGCCGGACATAGGTGAAGAGCACCAGCGGCAAGGTGCGGGCAACATCGACGGCGCCATGATTGGGATCGAACTGTCCAGTTGCATGCAGCAGGGCATGCTTTCGCAACAGGATGTATGCGATCGTGATCAACGCGTACGGCAGGGCTTCAGTCGCGGCGGCGAGCGTTCTCCGCGCTAGCGACGTCTTCCCTTCCGCTGGATGCAGCCACGCGTAGATCCCCGCCAGCGCGACGAAGACAACCGCCATTTCCTTGGTGAGAAGCGCGCAAGCCAGCAGAACAAGCGACGCCAGCCAGCAGGACACTCTTTTCGTGAAGTTGGTTTTGTGCTGTGGATCACGAGCGCTCAGAAAAGCTCCGAATGCCAGCGCGGCAAATATGGTCACCATCGTGTCCGATGCAGCGGAGACCCACGACACGGGCTCAATATGGACGGGGTGCAGCGCAAAGATGAGAGCCGCGAGGGCCGCCGTCCAGTATTCCAATCCCAGTCGACGTGCCAGCCAGAACACCGACGCGACTGCGGCCACGTGCATCAGGACCGCTCCCAAGTGCCATCCCCAGGGATGCAATCCAAAAAGCGAGTAATTGAGCATTGACCACGCGACGAACAATGGCCGGTAATAAACCTGGTGGCGGGCCACGTGGTACCAGAGGTCGCTTCCAAAAGCTCGCGGAAGATTGCTCCAGGAGCGGATGATCGGGCTGTTCACGATCTGCGGCCAATCGTCCCAGACGAACTCAAACGACAAGGTGCCGCTGTAGAGCACGAATGTCACAATCCCCAGCAGCGACAGCAGGATGCCCGGCCGTTGCAGGTACTTCGCCAGCAACTCTAGCGCGCCAGGCTCCAGATGCTCTTGTGAATGGTCCAATGGACGGTCCATGGGGATCGGCTTCCGGCGCGGAAATATCGCTCCAGCCTAGGCCCATACTAACCGTCAATATCACTGCGGCGCATGTTACTCAGGTTACCTAGGTGTGCCACTTATTACCGCAGTTGCCCCTACCCCTTATGCGACGATCAACGCATGGGGTCCGTCACAGGAGCCAAACCCGCACGTGTGTCTCCGGTGCTGTGCGTCGATCTCGATGGCACACTGATCCGGGGCAATGTGTTGTGGGAAAGTGTCCTGCTCTTGCTCAAGACACGACTCTACCTGGCGTTTCTGCTTCCTTTGTGGCTGCTCAAGGGACGAGCGAATCTCAAGCACCAACTTGCCGTTAGCGTTCAGCTTGACCCGGCGCGTTTGCAATATCGACAGCAAGTTCTCGATCTCATACAGCAGGAGAAATCACGAGGCCGCCGTGTTGCGCTTGTAACGGCGGCTGACTCCCAACTCGCACAGGCAGTCGCTGCCTATCTCGGCATCTTCGACGAAGTTCATGCCAGTGACGGTGAACTCAATCTTAAGGGGGCCAGCAAAGCAGCGTTCCTAACCGAGCATTTCGCGGATTCAGGATTTGACTATGTAGGCGATTCTGTCGCGGATATTGAGGTCTGGAGAAATGCGCGCGCAGCCTACGTGGTTGGCACAGAGGCCCGCGTTGAGCAAGCCGCTGCCGTGGCCGAGGTGAAAGGGACAATTCTCGAGCCGAGCACGACATTTCGCGCAGCGGTTCGCACCTGGATCAACGCACTTCGCGGGCATCATTGGGCAAAGAATCTTCTGCTGTTCCTGCCTCTGGCGCTTTCGCACAATCTGACGATGGAGCCGGTGATCCGCACCTTCGCGGGCTTTGTGCTCTACGGCTGTTGCGCATCCGGGCTTTACATTCTGAACGATCTGCTCGACCTACATTCCGATCGCGAGCATCCTTGGAAGAAGGGGCGTCCATTCGCATCGGGAGAGATCTCGATTCCTGAGGGATTGCTGGCCTCGACCATTTTGCTTTCAGCGGCGTTAGGGTTCGGGGTCTGGCTCGATGCACAATTCGGTCTTGCTCTGGTCGGCTACGCCGCGATCACCATGCTGTATTCGCTCTACCTCAAGCGAATTGCTTTGCTCGACGTCTTCACGCTATCGAGTTTTTACAGCTTTCGAATTCTCGCCGGCGCGCTGATTTCCGGCACGCCGCTTTCGCAGTGGTTCCTGGCGTTCTCGATGTTCTTCTTTCTCAGTCTGGCGATGGCGAAACGATACTCGGAACTGCTCCACGCCAGCGACCTGGTCAAGGCTGGTAACTCGGGCCGCGGCTATCATGTGGGCGATCGTGAGCTTTTGTTATCACTTGGCGTGGGCAGCAGTTTCTCCGCTGTGGTCATCTTCAGTCTCTACGTTCACAGCCCGGATGTGCGGCTGCTCTATTCCTCGCCGGAGTTCCTGTTTCTGCTTTGTCCTATCGTCCTCTACTGGCTCAGCCGGAATTGGCTGCTGGCGCATCGTGGAGAGTTGAAAGAAGACCCGGTCACGCTCGCCATTCGCGATCCCGTAAGTTACGGAGTCGCGCTCGCGTCAGCGGCTGTGATTGCAGGCAGCATGATCCACGTGAATTGGTAATCGCATGACTGGAATCGTATGACTGGCCAAACCGCAGCAACTCGGCGCAAACAACTCGCGGTTCCTGCACCCACCGATCGAGTGCTCTCCTGGGGTCGCTACCCGAAGACTGCGCACCGGGCCGTCCACAAACCGGCATGGAACGATCAGATACCAGACATTCTCGCTTGCGCGGTTCCGGGGTCGCTGCTTCCGTACGGCTTGGGACGCAGCTATGGCGATTCGTGTCTAAACCCGGGCCGGGAATTGATTGACTGCCGCCGCCTCAATCGAATTTTGGGCTTCGATGAGTCGACCGGTATGCTGCGTTGCGAAAGCGGCGTCAGCCTTTCGGACATCATCGACGTCTTCCTGCCGAAGGGATGGTTCCTTCCCGTGACGCCGGGCACGCGTTTCGTCACGGTCGGCGGAGCAATCGCGAATGATGTTCATGGAAAAAATCATCACTGTGCGGGAACATTCGGCGCGCATGTGAAACAGATCGGCCTGCACCGCTCGAACGATGGTCTGGTGGAATGCAATGGCCAGTACAAACCTGAGATGTTGCGCGCGACGATCGGTGGCCTCGGCCTGACGGGAGTGATCGCGTTCGCAGACATTCAGCTCAAGCGCGTGGCTGGTCCGTGGATTGATTCTGAAACCATTCCCTTCCGTTCGCTGAACGCATTTCTGGACTTGAGCCGCGAAAGCAGCGATCGCTTCGAATATACGGTGGCGTGGCTGGACTGTTTTGCTGGCAAGACTCCGCGCGGCATTTTCTTCCGCGGAAATCATGCCGCTGATCGAGGCCGCGAATATCAGCCCAAGCGCGGTCCGAAACTGCCTTTTGCTCTGCCGGCGTGGGCACTGAATCGTTACGCCGTGAAAGCGTTCAACACGGCTTATTACAAAGTGCACGCGGCGAAAAATAAGGCAGCTGTCGTTCCCTACGATTCTTTTTTCTATCCGCTCGACTCGATTCGTCAATGGAACCTGCTCTATGGCAGGCAAGGTTTCCTGCAGTATCAGTGCGTAATTCCCGAGACGAACGCTGCCGCTTTCGAAGAACTGCTCGACCAAATCTCACACTCCGGCATGGGATCGTTTCTGGGAGTGCTGAAGCAGTTCGGTTCTGCTCCGCCAGCAGGAATGCTTTCATTTCCGCGTCCGGGCATTACCCTGGCGCTCGACTTCCAGATGCGCGGCGAACGCACACTCAAGCTGATGCAATCGCTCGATGAAATCGTGCTGCAAAGTGGAGGCGCGCTCTACCCCGCCAAAGACGCGCGGATGAGCCGAAACCTGTTCGAAGCATCCTTCCCGCATTGGCGCAGTTTCGTTCCTTACATCGATCCGAAAATGTCGTCGTCGTTCTGGAGAAGGGTGACGCCGGCGCAGTAGTGATGCACATGTCAAAGCTCGATCACATATCGCCAATGAAGAAGGTTGTCGTTCTTGGCGCTACATCCGGGATCGCCGTCGAAGTTCAGCGGCAGCTGGCACGCAAGGGATGTGAGCTGCTCTTGGTGGCGCGATCGCCGCAGCGACTCGTTGAACTGCAATCGGATCTGGCTGTACGAGGCGCACAACGGGTAATTCCCTACTCGGCTGATTTGTCAGTCCCGCAACAGCACAGTGCCATCTTTGATTTTGTGCGGCAATCGATGCCCGACTTTGACACAGTGTTGCTCGCTTATGGCTCGATGCAGGACCAGAAGGATTCTGAGTCGTCGGTCGACACCTTGCTCGAAGAATTACAGATCAATTTTGTCAGCGCGGCCGGAATCCTGACGCTGTTTGCGGCCGATCTCGAACAGCGGCACACCGGATGCCTCGCCGCCATCACTTCGGTTGCAGGGGATCGCGGACGGCGCTCAAACTACGTCTATGGATCAGCCAAAGGCGCGCTGTCGCTCTTTCTGCAAGGACTACGCAGCCGGCTTCACCCGTCAGGCGTGCGCGTCATTACCATCAAGCCCGGTCCGGTTCAGACGGCGATGACCGATCATCTTCCAAACGCTTCGCGATTCGCCGACCCCGAGAGGGTGGCTCACGAAATCGTGCGCGCGCTGGAGCGCCGCTCGCCGGATGTTCTCTATACGCCGAAGATCTGGCGATACGTCATGACGGCGGTTGAGCACGTTCCCGAAAGCATTTTCAAGCGTCTGTCGTTCTGAAGTTCGTCAGGACAAAATAAAAAATGGGCCGCATCGCTGCGGCCCTTTGTATTTGCTGGCAACTGGGACTTAGGACTGTTGCTACCGTCTTCCGCGTCCGCCGCCGCCGGAATGACCACCACCGTGACCGCCGGAACCGCCGCCTGGGCGACCTCCGCGACCGCGTCGACGACGATTGCGATCGCCTCCACCGCCGGGACGTCCTTCGCGGGAACCGCCGCCTTCGGGACGGGCTGCGCTCGGCTCGACCGACGCAACGACTCCATCGATACGGTTGAAGTTAGGCTCGTCATCGTTGTCGAATTCCGCGCCGCCTTCGATGACCGCGGTGGGCGTTCCCTGCGGTGCGCTGCGTGGAGCGTCGTGCGAAATCTGAGGCGTGGGCGCTTCGTCACCTTCAGGAATTGGAGCCCCGCCCATCTTGGCGCGCTGCTCTTTCAGAATGGCCTTGCGCGACAGTTTGATGCGGTTGCCTTCGACGGCCAGAACCTTGACCAGCACCTGATCGCCTTCTTTCAGTTCGTCGCGAACATCCTTGATGCGGTGCTCTGCGACTTCACTGATGTGTAGGAGACCGTCCAGGCCAGGCAGAATCTCGACGAACGCGCCGAAATCTGCAAGGCGGCTGACTTTGCCAAGATAGGTTTTGCCCACTTCGGCGGAAGCAGTGAGATCGCGAATGATCTGCAAAGCCTTGTTGGCCGAAACTTCGTCGTTCGAAGCCACGTTGACCTTGCCGGAATCCTCGACGTCGATCTTTACGCCAGTCTGCTCGATGATGCTGCGAATCATCTTGCCACCGGGCCCAATCACGTCGCGAATCTTATCGACGGGAATCTGCAGGGTGTAAATACGAGGCGCATATGCCGAAACCTTCACGCGGCCTTCAGTGATCACCTCGTCCATCTTTCCCAGGATGAACAAACGTCCGCGCTGCGCTTGCGCCAGAGCCTCGCGCATGATCTGCGAAGTGATGCCGGCGACCTTGATATCCATTTGCAGGGCGGTGATGCCGTCTTTTGTTCCGGCAACTTTGAAGTCCATGTCGCCGTAATGATCTTCGGCGCCAGCGATGTCGGTCAGGATGGCGTATTTCTCGCCTTCCTTCACCAAACCCATGGCGACTCCGGCGACCGGAGCCTTCAAGGGCACGCCAGCATCCATCAGCGAGAGTGACGCGCCGCAGATGGTGGCCATGGAAGACGATCCGTTTGACTCCAGAATGTCGGAGACGACACGCATCGCATAAGGCCAGTTGTCTTCAGTTGGAAGCACCGACGAAACGGCGCGTTCGGCGAGAGCACCATGGCCGATTTCGCGGCGTCCGGCGCCTCGCATAAAGCCGACTTCTCCGACCGAAAACGGTGGGAAGTTGTAATGCAGCATGAAGCGCTTCTTGGCTTCGCCTTCAAAACCTTCAAGACGCTGCATATCGTCGCTAGTGCCAAGGGTGGTAGTCACGAGTGCCTGGGTTTCACCGCGCGTGAACACAGCGCTACCGTGGGCGCGAGGCAGAATACCCGCTTCGATCCAGATTTCGCGGATCTGATCAAACGCACGTCCGTCAGGACGGCGCTTGTGATCGACGACCTGATCACGGAAGATGCGCTCGCGTAAAATCTCGTAGTACTTCTTGATCTTTGCTTTGGCGGCAACCGCATTTGCGTCTTCGGGGACGGCGGCGAGAAGTTCTTTCTCGATGACGCGAACCAGTTCGTAGCTCTCCGCCTTCGGATGCTTCGCGGTGTCAAGAGCATCGACAAGCCGGTCGCCGATTTTCGCCTGCAAGGCCTTGAAGTACGCTTCGTCGAACTCTGGCGGCGTGACGGCGCGTTTCGGTTTGCCGACTTTCGCGCGGAGTTCGTTGATAGCGGCACAAATCTTTTTGATCTCGGTGTGTCCGAACTCGATCGCGTCGACAACCGTCTCTTCTTTCACTTCTTTCGCGCCGGACTCGATCATGACGATCGCATCGGAAGTGCCGACGACCATGATGTTGAGCAGGCTTTCGCGCATCTCGGTGTAGGTGGGATTGGCGATGAAGCGGCCTTCAATCAGGCCGACGCGCACGGCGCCGAGCGGGCCAAGAAACGGAATGTCGGAAATGGTCAGGGCCGCGGAAGCGGCGTTGATGCCGCAGACATCGGGGTCGTTTTCCGTATCAGCGGAGAGAACGAACGCGATGACCTGGGTCTCGCACTTAAAACCTTCTGCGAACATGGGACGCACCGGCCGGTCGATCTGGCGGCTGGTGAGCACTTCGCGCTCGCTCATGCGGCCTTCGCGCTTGATGAAGCCGCCGGGGATGCGTCCGCCAGCGTAGGTGTATTCGCGATAATCAACGGTGAGCGGGAAAAAGTCGATGCCCTCACGGGGCTCGGGATTGGAAGTAGCGGTGGCAAGTACTACGTTTTCGCCGAATCGCACGACGGCCGCGCCGTGTGCCTGCTTGGCTAATTTTCCGGTTTCAATGGACAGCTGTTTTCCGCCTGCGAGTTCTACGGAAACTTTTGTGGCTTCAGGCTTCATGGGTCATCCTTATATGGGGCAGAAGGGCATGCGCGGGGGTACGGAGTCCGCTTGGACGGGCGTATGCCAGGGCCGCGGTTGGGAACGCACTTAGCAAAGGCTCTCGGAGTAAAGGAATCGGCCCCACGCGGAGCCGAATCGCGCTTGTTATTTGCGGATGCCGAGCTTGGAAATTACGGTTTTATACCGTTCCGAGTCGTACTTCTTGAGATAGTCGAGCAGGCTACGACGCCGGCTCACCATCATGAGAAGTCCGCGGCGCGAGCCGTGGTCTTTCTGGTGCGTCTTGAAGTGTTCCGTCAGTTGGCCAATGCGCTCGCTCAACAGCGCGATTTGAACTTCGGGGCTGCCAGTATCGGTAGCATGCGTGCGATACGTGTCAACGACGGTTTGCTTTTGCTCTCTGGCTAACACTAACCTGTTGCACTCCTGTCTCGTCTCGTTTTCGTAACGTGTTCGATGGTAACACGTTGCTGTCGAAGGTGGCAAACAGACCCCAGTTCTCAGTTGTCAGTTCTCAGTGAAACCGTAAATGGATCTCGATAGCGGTACATCCCTGTATCGTTCACTCCTTTTTGTGGCTACTTTTTCTCGGCCAGCGTACTCGCGTCCTCAAGCATCTTGTCGATGCGCTTACCTTGACCGTCGGGCGTTCGATAGTAAAAAATCCCGAACAGGTGCCCGCGGCGGCGGGCCGGCGACATGGCATCCCAGCCCTGTTTGGCTCGGGGATCACGCGCGAACGCCACCTGCAAGACCGGCGGCAGTTCCTGTTCTGCTTCCATGACAGATAACATCCGTTCCGCGATTTGTTCGGCGCGGCGGGTCCGCGCTTCGCCGCTCTTCGGGTCGGTGACCCACTTCGTAATGTCGTTCCGGGTAGAGGGATTCAGCTTGTCGTACCAGCGGCTGAGTTGCCGATCGCCTGCGAGAATGCGCTTGAGTTCGGACGGCACGCTCACTTCCCGTTCCGCATCGTCCCGTTCCATCCGAATCCGGACGACGCTGCCGGCGCTGGCCTGCGCGCCTTTCTGCATACGCTTGTTGACCAGCAGATAATGGCGACCCTCGCCATCAGGAAACAGTGATGTGCAAAACGCAAATCCGTTGATATCGCCTTTCACCCTGATCTGCCCACGCAACCCCCAGGCTTTGGCCGCATCAAAAGGCACACGGACAATGATCCAGTTCAGGCGGGAGCGCATGCGTTCGAGCGGAGCGGAAAAGCTTCTTCGAGGTATTGGCAGAGTTGGCTTTTGTGGCTCTGGGCATAGCGGGAATCCGGCGCCTGCCTGGCATTCTAATATGAAGACAAATTCTCAAGAACACAGGTCGTAGGAGTTAAACTGGATTTCGGCGATTCGGAGAACAGATTGTGATTTGCCCGAACTGTAGAGAGGACAATGCACCCACTTTCCGCTTTTGCGGAATGTGCGGCACGCCACTCGAACCACGACGGCAGGCCGGCGCGCCTGTGCTGGATCCGATGTCGGCCTTTCCGACCCCAGCGGCCCAAAGAGTGACCGGTGCAGAGCCGCCCGTTCGTCCTATCGGTGCACCCTCTGTAGTGACAGGCAACGAGACACGCTCGGCAAACAAGCCGGCACCGCCGATCAGTGGGCCGTCGATGTTGGGGTTGGATCAGACAACGGCGAATCAGGCCACTCCAAGTCGCTCGAATCCTTTCGAGGCCAGTTCTTCAGGTTCGCAACCTCCGACTACGGATCTACTTCGAGACCGGGCATTTTCCGGCCTCGACTCGTTTCTTGAGCCGGAAGAGCCTAAAACCGGAGGACGCCGCATCCTGCTGCTGATTGTCTTACTGGCAGCGCTAGGCGGAGCAGGCTGGTGGACGTACACGAACTACCTTGGCTTGGGCGAGAAGCGTCCAGTTCCGAGTGCGAACTCGGACGACACACCGTCTGACAAGGCGCCGCCGAAGCCCGCAAAGATGGAGCCGCCTGCAACATCCGACTCGGCGCCGACGCCGGCTCCTGGGGCGGCAACTCCGGCCAACGCACCGGAAAACACCGGTGGCGTAACTGAGAGCGCTTCAAAGCCGACAGCGACCGAGGCTAAGCCCGCGGAAGCGGCGCCTCACAAGCCCGTACCGGCTGCCGCCAGCAAGCCAGAAAAGAAACGCGAGCCTGTGGTTATCGCGAAGACCTCGAAACCGCCGGAACCAATGCCGGCGGACACTGGCGATGCCGCCTTCCGCAAAGGCGAGGCTTATCTTTACGGGCGTGGCGTGCCGGAGAATTGCGATGAGGCGGTCAAGAATTTGAAGGCTGCCTCGGCAAAATCAAATGCCAAGGCGCGCAGCGCATTCGGAACCATGTATGCGACCGGACACTGCGTACCGCGGGATCTGCCGACATCCTATATGTGGTTCGCGCTGGCGTTACGGGTGGATCCAAACAATCAGATTCTCGAAAAAGACTTGAGCGCGGTCTGGAATCAGATGACTCCGCCGGAACGACAGATGGCCACCCGGGCGAAACAGTGAGAAAGACAATCGGGCCATCGGGTGATCGGATCATCCGGCCATCGAACGGCAAAAGCTTTTGACCTTCAATGATCCGATGGCTCAATCACCCGATGACCCGATTACCTAGCCCTACTCTCCAGCTGGAACCAGATTCAGCGCTTTCTTCACGGTTCCCCGCTCGGTCATGATCTTGTCTTGCAGCAAAGTGATGGCGTAAATCAGTTGCTCGGGGCGCGGTGGGCAACCGGGAACGTAGATATCGACGGGAATGACCTGGTTCACGCTCTGCACGAGCGCGTAGTTGTTGAACACGCCTCCCGAAGTCGCGCAAGCTCCCATCGAGATAACCCACTTCGGCTCCGGCATTTGTTCGTAGAGTTGGCGGATGACAGGCGCCATTTTGTTCGACACGCGGCCGGCGATGATCATCAGGTCTGACTGTCGGGGCGATGGCCGGAAAACCTCGGCTCCAAAGCGCGCGATATCAAAACGCGAGGCGCCCATCGACATCATCTCGATCGCGCAGCAAGCGAGGCCAAACGTCATCGGCCAGATGGAATTCTTGCGCATCCAGTTAACGGTCGAATCGAGTGTGGTCATGACGATGCCTTCGGGCACACCGTCGCCGTAGACCAGTTCCTTGACTACCTTCTTGCCGTTCTCTAGATCGACATAAGGGCCGAAGCTGAGTTCTTGCGCCATTGGGATATTTTAACCGCAGAGACGCAAAACGCGCAGAAGAAAGGTCCGCGCCGATGGCCTACAATGAGCTTAAGAGGCAGCATGCTGGAACTCAAAGTCATCCTTTGTCCCGTTGATTTCTCGGATTTCTCCGTGAGGGCCTATCGCCACGCGCTTTCGCTGGCCGAACACTATCAATCCAAGTTGGTGGCGTTGCACGTGGTTGAACTCTGGCGGCATCCTTCCATCGGCTTCACTGCTTCTGCGGGGCTGTATGAAGAGTTCTGCCAAGCTTTTGGCGAGGGCGGCAAAGAACAATTGCAGGACTTCGTAAAGCAAAACCCCCACGACAAGATTCAGCCGGAGCTTCTGGTGCACGAAGGAATCGCCGCAGATTCGATTCTGGCGATTGCGCAGGCACGCAAAGCGGATGTGATCGTGATGGGGACGCACGGCAGGCGCGGGTATGACCGCCTGATGCTAGGGTCGGTGACGGATCGAGTCATGCGCAAGGCGTCCTGCCCGGTTCTGGTGGTGAGTCACGCACCCGACGCTAACACCACGAGCACAGAGCATCGCCTGACTCAAGTTCTCTTCTGTACCGATTTTTCCGACAACTCCAAGCGAGCTTTGCGCTATGCGATTTCTGCGACCGACGAGTACAACGCCGAACTAACCCTGCTGCATGTTTTGGAGGAGACTCCGAGTGCGGCCAAGAAACAAGAGGCAACAGCAGCCGCCACGGAGCAACTCGAGAAACTGATTTCGCCGGAAGATCGCAAAACCCTCAAAGTCAAGACGGCGGTGCGGATCGGAAAGCCATACCGGCAAATTATTCAACTCGCTGCGGAATTGCGGGCCGACATTGTGATTATGGGAGTCCATGGCCGTGGCGCGCTGGACCTGGCAGTGTTTGGTTCGACAACCTATCGCGTGATGCAGCTAGGCCCATGCCCGGTGCTCGCTGCCCCAACTTGAGCCGTCAACTCCCTCCGGGTTCAGCACGATCTTGCCGAACATCTGGCTTTTCTCCATATACTCATGAGCGGTGCGAATCTCCTTCAGCGGGAAAGTATGGTCGATGACCGCTTTGAGTCGTCCAGCGAACACATGGCCGAGAACTTCGTGCAGTTCGCTCATCGTGCCCATGTACGAGCCCAACAGAGCCAACTGGCGCGAGAACAAGAACCGCAGATCGAGATTGACTTTCGGCCCTGTAGTCGCGCCGCAGGTCACGAGAGTGCCTCCGGCTTTGAGCGATCTCACACTCTCTTCCCATGTAGCCAGCCCGACGTGCTCGATGACGATGTCCACGCCTTCAAAGTTGGTGATCTTGCGGACTTCCTGCGAAATCTTCTGCTGATAATGATTGATGACAAAGTCGGCGCCGAGTTCGCGGGCACGCTCCATTTTGCGTTCATCGCCCGCAGTGGTGATCACCCGCGCATGGAACATTTTCGCAATCTGGATGGCGGCAATGCCCACGCCTGAGTTCGCACCCAGCACCAGCACGGTCTGTCCGGGACGAATCGCCGCGCGTCCCGTAAGCATGTGCCATGCCGTGACAAATACCAGGGGCACGCTGGCGGCCTCGTTGAAATCGAGCCAGTCGGGGATGGGGATGACATTCACGGCGGGTACCGCCATGAGTTCGCAGTTGCCGCCGTCCACGGCATTGCCAAACACGGTGAACTGGCGGCATTGGTTCTGCAGCCCGGCAACACACTTCGCGCAATGATTGCAGAAATGCATGGGCGCAATCAGCACGCGCTGTCCGGCTTGAGGTCGGTGATGTACTCGCCGACTTCGACGATTTCTCCAGCGGTGTCGGTACCGAGGATGTGGGGCAGGTTCACGCCGGGCAGACCTTTGCGCACCCAGATGTCAAGATGGTTCAGAGCACAGGCCCGCACACGGATGAGGACTTGGTCTTTCCGTGGCTTGGGATCGGGCACGTCTTCATAGGTCAGAACTTCCGGTCCGCCGAATTGGTGAATGCGAACGGCTTTCATGGGGCTCCTAAGATGCGCAACTCCTTAAATTGAACCCTACACGCTAGCACAAACCACGCAGGCTCGCGCAAGGATCGGAGACACATTCAGGCGTTCCGGAAACACGTCTCCCGGTAATCGCAGTTTGACCTTCCTGCTCCATCCAACCATAATCAACGACATGGACCTGTACGAAGAGATCGTCCGGTTGCGCAAAGACGGCCACCGCGGCGCAGTCGCCACGATCGTCAACGTGCGCGGGTCTATTCCTTCGTTCAAGACGGCCAAGATGCTGGTGCGGGATGACGGTTCGATCGTAGGAACCATCGGCGGCGGCTGCGTGGAAGCCGAAGTCTGGCAGGCGGCGCGCGAAGTAATGGAGTCGGAGAAGCCGCGAACATTGACCTTCGATCTGAATCAGAACCCTAAATATGACACTGGTCTGGTGTGCGGCGGCACGCTCGAAATTTTTGTCGAGCCCATTCTGCCTCCGGCCGATCTCTACATTTTTGGTGCGGGTCATGTGGCAGCGAGCCTCTATCAAGTCGCGCGGATCGCCGGATTTGATGTCACTATCATTGACGATCGGGAGGCATACGCCAACCGCGAACGCTTTCCGGAGGCGCATCAGGTGATCGCCGAAGATTTCGACAAGGCAACCTCGCAGATCACTCCGACGGAGTCTTCCTACATTGTGATTGTTACGCGCGGCCATCGCGACGATATGCGCATGCTGCGCTGGGCCGTGCAGACTCCGGCGCGGTACATCGGGATGATCGGCTCCAGGCGAAAAACAATTACGATTTTCAAAGAGCTGCAGCAAGAGGGGCTGCCCGCCAACCTGTTTGACCGCGTGAATGCTCCGATCGGACTGGACATTGGCGCGGTGACTCCCGAAGAGATCGCCGTGTCAATCACAGCGGAACTGATTGCGAAGCGAAGAAAAGTGGAACGAGAACTGCCACACATGAGCTGGTTCCATGGGCGCAAATTGACGTCTGAGGTTGAGCCGCAGTCATGATCAAATCGCCCCGAGGGACCCGTGACCTTCTGCCACCCGACACCGCGCTTTGGAATTTCGTAGAGGCCACCGTTCGGGATGTCTTCCGCGCTTACAACTTCCACGAGATTCGGACGCCGATTTTTGAGTCCACCGAACTGTTCGCCCGCGGCGTCGGCGAAGAGACCGACATCGTCTCGAAAGAGATGTTTACCTGGGAAGACCGGGGCCGCGCCGAAAGCGACAAGGGCCAATCACTGACGTTGCGCCCCGAAAATACGGCTGGCATCGTCCGCGCTTACATCGAACACAAACTCTGGGAGCGTGGGCTGAACAAATTCTTCTCGATTGGCCCAATGTTTCGGCGCGAACGCCCGCAAAAAGGCCGCTACCGCCAGTTCTACCAGATTGACGCAGAGGTCATCGGCCCGGCCTCTTCGGGCAGCCAGTCGCCCGCAAGAGATGCCGAGATTCTGGAACTCATCGCCACGCTGCTCGACCGCGTCGGCATTACGGGTTGGACGCTGGAACTCAATTCGGTGGGCTGCCCGGCAGATCGCGCAAAATTCAACGAGGCGTTACAGAAAGCGCTCGCACCTGTCGTCGGTAAAATGTGTGTCGACTGCCAGCGCCGGGCCGTGACCAATCCACTGCGAGTATTCGACTGCAAAGTCCCCGAAGATCAGCCCATCATCGATACGCTCCCGACCATCAGCCAGTTCCTCGATGACGACTGCCGCACGCACTACGAGCAGGTCAAAGGCATTCTAAATGCCGTCCAGATTCCATACGTAGAAAACCCGCGTCTGGTCAGGGGACTCGATTATTACCAGAAGACCGCCTTTGAATTCACTCACGGCGCACTTGGAGCGCAGAACGCCATTCTCGGCGGCGGACGGTACGACGGCTTATCGGAAGCCCTCGGTGGCCCGGCGGCTCCCGGCATCGGATTTGCCATCGGGGAAGACCGGCTGGTGCTTTCACTAATGGAGACCGCGACGGCTGACTCGGTAATCAGCAAACCCGACGCCTATATTGCTCCACTTGGCGCTGGAATGAATCGCGAGGCGGCCCGTCTGGCGAGAGAACTGCGAGCGAAGAATCTGGTGATCGAGCTGGGCGATGAATCGTTCCGCCTGAAAAAGTCCTTCGAGGCTGCCGACAAAGCAGGCGCCCGCTACATCCTCATTGTCGGAGAAAACGAAGTGGCGGCCGGAGCTTTCGCCCTCAAGCATCTGAGCTCCGGCGAGCAGGTTATAGTGCCTCGAGCGGAACTGTCGCAAAAGATCTCATCGAAGTAGTTGCCGCGGTAAGCACTGCGGCCATTACTTTGCCGCGATGTAATATCGTGCCGAGGAGAAAATCATGCGCAAGACTTCCCTGCTGTTGTTTGTCCTTGTCACTGCCATCCTTGCGACCGCGCAGGCTGCGAAGCAATTGCCCGCCTTCGACCAACAACTGATTGATCAACAGAAGCAGTTGCTGCAGGCGACGAACGACCGGGACACGCGTGCCGTGGATCACGCCATTGCCGAAGATTTCCTCGGCATTGGAGTCAACGGTGACTTTTACGAGCGCAGCGAGATCGTTGAGTCCGCGCAGGGCGCGAAAGGGAATGAGACACGCGCCTACGATTTCCATGTGATCAAGCTGAACGAAGACTCCGCCATCGTTGCCTACAACCTGATCATGCCCGGTGAACATCCGCGATATCGCCACATGTCAGACACATGGGTAAAGATCGACGGACAATGGAAGTTGAAATTCCGCCAGATCACGCCCAATTTGTGGAGCGCCAACGATCTGGATTAATTACTTGCTCTTGCGGATCAAATAGCCCCCGGGGACGCGGAAAAGCGCGGGGTCCGGTTCTCCATCCACAACGTCCTGCGTTTCGATTGTGGATTCACCAATGCTCTCTCGGATAATGTCCTCCCGAAGGTTGATCAAATACTCGGGCGATAGCCACTCCTCCTGAATCTGCAGGTACTGATTCTTATCGCCATATTTGTGCACCATGCGATATCCGACAGTCGGGATGTCGTTGATCGTTTGCCCGGGCAGATCCTTGGACGGCGGGTCGATGTTCTTAGGTACGGCGATTTGAGGCGACGCAACTAAGGACGAGGGACCCGATGAATCCGGCTCGCCGGGAGCGGCGTCGGCAGGAGTTGCCTCGATCGGATGTGAGATTTTGCTCATAAGCTCGAATTTCTTTAGCGTGGCCACAGCATTGTCTGGCACACCGCGATCCGCCGAAAGGTAGTACTG
Organism: uncultured Acidobacteriaceae bacterium; assembly: GCA_963725295.1. Lineage (GTDB taxonomy): Bacteria > Acidobacteriota > Terriglobia > Terriglobales > Acidobacteriaceae > Acidiflorens. The sequence continues at coordinate 48,476 of CAVRYB010000054.1, read as the reverse complement.
CGCCAGCGTGTGAGCAACCGGGTCATAAATCATGACGGCAATCTCACCCCTGGCAGGTGCGCGGGTTTCGTAGTGGACGCGACCAACTTTGTCTCTGGCTATGATCACTTCCTCCGACAGGTCGGGAGCACGCGTTGAATCTTTGGAACGTGAAAAGTGGCCTTGGGAATTCAGTTCGTCCGGCCGGATTCTGCGAAACGTATAGACCCGCTTGGCAGTAAAGGGTTTCTCCGGGATGGAATAGATGGCCGGGTTGAATCCTATGCTGGAGTGGCCATGAGCGTTAGCAAAATCCGCCTGGGACGCCTTCAAGCAGACGTCTCCATAGACGGAGCTACCTTGCACCTGCGCCGTCGCGGTGAGACTGGCTAACGCGATTGCGGCATACAAGCAGAAATCCTTGAAAGCATTCGCGGCCCGGCGGGAAAGTAGACAGGGAGACATGGATCGCCCTCCAGATCGAATCAAGCTTAATACTGAGATGCAATTCTTCCGCCGGACGAATCGCGGTAAGGCTCAGCAAGCGCCAACCCCGATTCCATTTATAATCTTTGGTTTAGCTCATCATCGTTATCCCAGCTAGACAAATTCGGTTTTACAAGGCAAAAACGTGCTCGATTTATTAGGCGATCTTCGACGAACTCATATGTGCGGAGCCCTTCGGCTCACCGATGCGGGCAAGAAAATTGTGCTCATGGGCTGGGTCAACCGCCGGCGCGACCTGGGGCAGATCATTTTTGTCGACCTGCGTGATCGCACGGGCGTGACCCAGGTGGTCTTCAACCACGAACTGAACGCAGCCATTCATACGAAAGCGGAAGCTTTGCGTAATGAATTTGTCATTGCAGCGCTCGGGACAGTAAAACGGCGCGACGCGGACACCATTAATCCGAATATTCCGACGGGCGAAGTCGAACTGGTGGTTGAAGAACTGCGCATTTTGAACGTGTCGAAAGCGCTGCCGTTCCTGCCGTCCGACACCGTGCTCGCGAATGAAGAAATGCGGCTGAAATATCGCTATATCGACCTGCGCCGCGATGCCATGCAGTTCAACATCGAGTTGCGGCACAAGGTCGCACTGGCGATTCGCGACAATCTGGCTTCGCAGGGCTTTTTTGAAATTGAAACTCCGTTCATGACGCGCTCGACGCCGGAAGGTGCGCGCGACTATCTCGTGCCCAGCCGGGTGCAGCCAGGAATGTTCTACGCCCTGCCGCAATCACCACAACTGTTCAAGCAGATTCTCATGATCTCGGGGTTCGACCGGTATTTCCAGATCGTGCGTTGCTTCCGCGATGAAGATCTGCGAGCCGATCGCCAGCCTGAATTTACACAGATCGATCTTGAAATGAGCTATCCACAGCCGGAGCGCGTTTGGGAAGTGGTTGAGGGCTTTCTGACGGCGGCGTTCAAGGCAGCAGGCTACGAGATCAAAACGCCTTTTCCGCGCATGGATTTCGACGAAGCGATGCGGCAGTACGGCATCGACAAACCCGACCTGCGCTTGCCCGCGTTTACGGATGTAAAGGATTGCTTTACCGCCGCCGACCTCGAAGCGCTGGCCATTAACAAAGATCTTCCGGTCATTGCGATTCGTATTCCGCATGTTGGCGACCTTTCGCGCAAAGAGCGGGATGACATCAAACCGCTCTTCGTGTCAAAGGGCGGAGCGCGCGTTTTCGAGGATTTCAAGCGCATCGAGACGAAGTTTCCCGAGGCGGGAGCGAAAGTGCGTTCGAAAGCGGGCGCGGCGGCCGATGACCTTCTGGTGCTCGTGGTGGGATCGGCGCAGTCAGTGCGCGACGACCATCCGGCGGGCAAGCGCAAAGTTACGCCGGCCGAGATGGCGATCTACGCGTCGGCGGGCATTCTACGCATTGCCCTCGCACAGAAGTATGCCGACCGGCATGGCATTTTTAAGAAGACGGGCGACCCGGCCAAGGATTATCGCTTCCTGTGGGTCACAAACTTCCCCATGTTCGAATACGACGAAGGCGAAAAGCGCTGGATGGCGGCGCATCATCCTTTCACTTCCCCGCACGATGAAGACATGGACAAACTGGAGAGCGATCCTGCCATGGTGCGTGCGCTGGCCTACGACGTCGTGCTGAATGGAACCGAACTGGGCTCAGGTTCGATTCGTATTCATCGGCAAGACATTCAGAACAGAATTTTCCACGCGCTCGGCATGACCGAAGAAGAGGCGCGGGCACGCTTCGGTTTCTTTCTTGAAGCGCTCGAATATGGCACGCCTCCGCACGGGGGAATTGCGCTGGGTTTAGACCGAATTGTGATGATCCTCGCGGGAGCGGAAAGCCTGCGCGAAGTCATTCCCTTCCCGAAGACAGCAGCTGCCAAGGATCTGATGATGGAGGCGCCGACGCCTGTGGCCGAAGGACAGTTGCGGGAGTTGGGAATTGGCGTGGTGGTGAAGAAATAGGCTTGCAGGGGCCCGTTTAGCTGGTCTTCGCGATCCGCTGCTCTACTAACTCCTCGATTTTCGCGAGGACCTCGTCCTCGCTCATGCTGGTTGAGTCGAGGACGATGGCGTCTTCGGCGGCCACCAGCGGAGAAGCGGCACGAGTGCGATCTCGACGATCACGCTCCCGCAGTTCCGCTGCGATCGCCTGGGCGGGCGCGCCTTTCACCTTCTGTTGGTCCAGACGGCGCTGCTCGCGCACTACTGGGTCGGCGTCGAGGAAGATCTTCAGATCGGCATCAGGAAAGACCTTGGTACCGATGTCGCGGCCTTCCATCACGATGCCGCCCCCAGCGCCCATTTCACGCTGCCGAGCGACCATCCACTCCCGCACCTTGGGATGTACGGAGACCCGGGAAGCTGCTTCGGAAACATCGCGCTCACGGATGCGCTCCGAAACGTCTTTGCCGTTGACCATGACTCGATTGCCGCCGACGGAGCGCTCGAGCGATATGCGTGATTCTTGCGCCATCTTCAGGAGCGCAGCTTCGTCATCGAACGAAGCGTCCCACTCAATCGCGCGAAGAGCCAGGGCGCGGTACATGGCGCCGCTCTCCAGGTTGACATATCCGAGTTTGCGCGCCAGACGGGATGCTATGGTGCTCTTCCCGGCTCCGGCCGGGCCGTCGATGGCAATAATGAGTTTGCGTTGGGAAGGATCAGTCATCTTGCATCTTGCGAAGCAGCGATTCTACACGGCGCGCGGGTGGAAAACTACCGGCTAATACGTTTTTGGCGGCGATGCGCCGATCAACTCACGCGCTCCGGACGTGGCTTCGGGACATAAGCTTGCTTGGGAGGAGTCACCTGCAGCAAAGTTTTGCCGCCCACGTGCACGAAGCTCAATTCGCGGGCTGATAGCAAGGCGTGAATCGCTTCTTTGACGCGGGTGCGCGGAACGAAGTTGGCGAGAAAGTTCTCGACTTCGCCTTCATCCACAGCTACCACGCAGTCCAGATATTTCGAGACCAGCGCTGAGAGCGCCTCCGGCACCGAAATGCCGACACCTTCGCGCACCGCATCGGGAGCCCAGCGCGATAACTCGTCCCATACCGAACCTTCGGCGGCCGTGTAGTCGACGCGCGTAACGCGCAGCCTTGCCCAGAGTTCGCTCAGTGCACGATCGAGGCCCGCGTTTGAAACCGAGCCTCCTAGCATCTCACCGAGCTTTGATTTCGAGATCGGGCCACGCCGCCGGATGATTTCGAACGCGTCACAAGCCAGAGGAGAATATGGCGATCGGGGTCCGGATGCGGGTGGCTGCTTAGGATTGCGTTCCCCGACAAGGGCGTAGAAATAAGGGAACACCGACGCCGAAAGCAGGAAGGCATTGTTCTCATCCAGTAACTGAGCCTCGTACGCCGCCTTGTCGCGCAGGGCGCGAACCATCAACTCGGTCGCTTCCTGGGCGCGCGGGTCGTTGTAAGCATGTTGCCGCATAGGCAACTTGTCTTCGGCACCAACCCAGGCTCCGATGAACGTGGGCACAAGCAAAGCCGGACGCATCGGATACATCAGACAGAATCCTACCGACTCAAGGAACGAGCGCGCGTCATCGAGAGTGCGAACGGGCTGGCCATCGAGGTGCCACTTCTGCGTGCGCGCGAGATGGAGTTCGGCATCGGTCATTGTTTTGATTAGAACACAGCTCTTCGCTGTTGGCGGTTCGCTATTCGCTGTTCGCCGCTGCTGCTTGGGTTTGTAGCGAATAGCGATCAGCGAACAGCGATCTTCCTATATCCGCTTGAAAGCCTTCTGAATATCCTGCATCGAATATCGCAAGACCACCGGCCTGCCGTGAGGGCAGGTCATGGGATGCTCCGTCTTCGCAAGTTCGGCCAGCAGCCACTCCATTTTGTTCTGCTCGAGCGGCATGTTCACTTTGATCGCGGCGTGGCAGGCGATGGAAGCAGCGATCCGCGTGCGCACCGCTTCGAGATTGATGGCCTGATCTTCGCGGCTGACCTGCTCAAAGATTTCGCTGAGCACGTGCTCGATCTGGGAAGCATCCACTCCCGCGGGAGCGATCTTCACGGCAACGCTGCGGGAGCCGAAGGGTTCCGCTTCAAAACCGTTGTGCGCCAGCTCTTCGGCGATTTCGCTAAAGATTGCCTGCTGCGCGGGAGTTAACTCGATAACGATCGGCATCAGCAAGCGCTGGCTCTCGACGCGCTGCACCGAGCGTTGGCGCAGGACACGTTCAAACAGCACGCGCTCGTGAGCTACATGCTGGTCAATGATCCAGAGGCCGTCTTCGTTCACCGCGAGAATGAATGAGTTTCGAATCTGCCCGAGCGGATGCAATGTACGCAGAGACTCGAGCGTGGGCGGCGTTTGCGGTTCCTGATCGATCGGAGGCGCGCAGCCGTGGTCGGGAACGGCCTGGATGGACGCAACAGCAACCGCTCCGCCTGATCGGGCTAACGACAGGGCCGCGTTGGCTTCCACCGCGATGGCTCCTTCGAACTCAAGGCGCGCCGTCGTCGCGGGGATTGCGGGTGGTGCCAAAGCAAAACCCGTCACGCCTGCCTCGGCCGGCCCATTCAAATCACGCCATGGTTCGTGAGTGCCGCCATTGCCAGGAGTCAGAGAGCCGCGCGTGAGGCCGGGACTGCTGAGTCCCGGAGTTGCGGTCGGCTGCGCGCCAATTTCGGTGAGAAACTGCGGCACCGGCCGTGCCTTCATCAGTGCCGCGCGAATCGACTCGCGGACAAAATCATGCACTACCGATTGCTGGCGAAATCGTACTTCGGTTTTGGAAGGATGGACATTCACATCCACTTCAGCGGTGGGCATCTCGATAAAAAGCAGCACGACAGGAAACACGGTTGGCGCCAGAATATTGCGATAGGCCTCGGTGATCGCGTGCTGAATGAGCCGGTCGCGAATCAGGCGTCCGTTGACAAAAATGAAGATCGAATTGCGGTTGAGCTTCTGAATTTCCGGCTTGGAGACAAAGCCGTGGAGACGAACCTCGCCGAAGTCCTGTGGCGCGGACGCCCCCACCCGCGAAGCTTCATCTTGCGCTTCGGCGGCAGGCACTGGCGTCTCCACGTTGCGCCGCCACGGCGGCGGCTGCGGAAGTCCGATACGCTCAAGCGGTTGCAAGGCCGCCAACGGGATTAACTGATCGAGCGTTTCGCGCCCAAACACCTGGTAGACGCGTTCGCGATGATCGGCCACAGGAGGAGCGACCAGCAAGGCATTGGTGGAAGAGTGTAGTTCGAAATGCTTGTCCGGATGCGCCAGCGCGTAATGCGTCACCAGCGACGCGATGTGGGAAAGTTCAGTCGATTCGGAGCGGAGAAATTTCTTACGGGCCGGCGTGTTGAAGAAAAGATCGCGAATCGTAATCGAAGTGCCGAGCGGCAGTCCGGCCTCTTCGACGCGAATGATCTTGCCGCCGTTGATCTCGATGATGGTGCCGGCATTTTCCTCGGCCGCCCGCGTTTCAAGATGCAACCGCGCGACGGAGGCAATAGAAGGCAGCGCCTCGCCGCGAAATCCGAGGGTCGCAATGCTGAGCAGGTCCTCCGTTTCTTTTATCTTTGAAGTGGCATGACGCTCGAAGGCCAGCATGGCGTCATCGCGCACCATGCCGCATCCGTTATCAACAATCTGGATCAGCTTTTTCCCGCCCGCTTCAACCTGAATGCGGATGCGCGTGGAACCAGCGTCCAGAGAATTTTCGAGGAGTTCCTTAACCACCGACGCGGGGCGCTCAACCACCTCACCGGCGGCAATTTGGTTGGCAACTCTCTCGGAGAGAACGTGGATTTTTCCCATGGAATCAGCGTCAGCGGATCGCGGTCAGTCGTCAGTGTGACAGATTCCACGGCAGAGCGTAAAGGTGAGTCGAAGTCGCTTGTGGGCATATCCAAAAGGAAGCGGTGTCGTATAGTTTTCACGGGAGACTCTGATGAAGCACGCGATCTTGGGAGTCGGAGCGATTGGCGGCCTGATCGGGACTGCGCTGGCTTCTCTGGGCGAGGATGTCACGGCGGTCGTTCGACCGGAGAGTTTGCCAGCCTATCCACGCAGTCTTTCGCTCGAACGTCCGACGGGCCCCATATCGGCGACGGTAAAGGTCGTCACCGAAATTGCCGAACCGGTGGACGTGCTATGGATTTCCACCAAGACTTATCAGCTGCAAACTGCCCTGGAGACCGTGAAGGTATCACCCAGCCGCGTCGTTCCCTTGTTGAATGGAGTGGATCACATCGCGGTGCTCCGGGCGCGATTTGGGAACGAACGGGTGGTCCCGGCAACAATCGCGGTGGAGGCGGAGAAGACTGCCCCCGGACGATTCATCCAGCGCTCTCTCTTCGCCCGGCTCAACCTTGCTGCCAGCGGCGAACCTCTTTTGGGAGCCATCGCTGAGAAGTTGCGCAATCTGAAATTCACCTGCCAGTTCATACAGAATGAGCAGACGCTATTGTGGAGCAAGCTCTGCTTTCTGGGGCCGTTTGCGCTGGTGACGTCGGCCTCCGGCATGAACCTCGGCGAGATTCTTGCGAATGCTGACTGGAAACAGAAAGTAATGTCGGCGATCGCCGAAGCCTGCGCCGTAGGCAACGCGAGCGGCGCAGAAGTGAATGCGGCGCAACTTCAAGCGGTTCTGGACGGCGTTCTGCCAGGCATGCGCAGCTCGATGCAGAAAGACCTTGCCGCAGGCCGTCAGCTTGAACTAGACGCCATTGGCGGGCCGATTTTGCGCGGTGGACAAGAATACGGCATTGACGTGAGTACCACGGCGGAGCTGATCGCCGTGATTCAGTCGAAGCTCACGCACCTTCAGCGCGCGACCTAAAGGCGCGCTCACTTTGCTGATTTCGGGTCCGGGCTGGAGTTGCCCACATCTACGACGACCTTCCACTGCCCGTCTTTCTGCTTTCTCCAGATCGAAGTGTATTTGCCGTAGCTGCTGACGAGCTTGCCTTCCTTGTTCTTGCCCGTGAAAACGTAGTTGCCATACGTATAGCCAAGGTCGCCGGAAGAGGCCATTTCTGCCTTCACGGGCGTCCAGGTCAGAGTCGTTCCTTCCGGCCACGGCGGCTGTTTTCGGATGGCTTCCAGGGTATCGAACCCGCCACCGTCCACGACTTCGACACCGTCTTCGGCGAAGTGGGTCACGAAGGCGGCATGTCCGTGTTGCGCGACGTCGGCGGCAAACTCGGTTTCCAATTGCACGAGGAGATCGGAGCCCTTGGCCGATTTTTGTTTAGCGGCGAAAGAAAAGGCGGCTACAAGCAGCAGACCGGCTATGGCGATTCGTTTCATCGAGGCTCCTTGATCGGAGATCATTGGATGGCAGTCGAAATTGTTCGGCGATAAAGTTACCACGGACAACAGTGGGCCGTCCTCAGCCTCGTACTGCACCGCCGGCACGCGGGCGGGGGCGCCCGCGCCACGTAAATCCTGCTACACTTTTCCTCCAATGAGAACTCGAACGATCCTTCTTCAGTTGGCGCTGTGCACGGGACTGTTGTTGTGCGTAGCGTGTGCGCAATCGGCCGTAACCCCTTCCACGTCGCAGTTGGCGACTCCGGAGGAGAAACACCTGCACAATGTCCGGCAGCTGACTTTTGGCGGATCGAATGCGGAAGCCTACTTTTCCGCGGACGGCAAGCGGTTGATTTTCCAATCAACCCGCGACAACCTGCAGTGCGACCAGATCTTTACCATGAACGTGGATGGCACCGACCAGAAGATGGTTTCGACCGGCAAGGGGCGCACCACCTGCAGCTATATCTACCCGCATAACGACAAGATTCTGTATGCCTCAACTCATTTGGCAGATGCGGCCTGCCCTCCGCGCCCGGACTACTCGAAGGGCTATGTTTGGGCCGTCTATCCGACGTTCGATATCTTCACGGCAAAAATGGATGGCTCCGATCTGAAGCAGCTTACAACCACGCCGGGATACGACGCCGAGGCAACGATTTCGGAGGACGGAAAGAAGATCGTATTCACTTCCCTGCGGAATGGCGACCTCGACATCTATTCGATGGATGCCGACGGCAAGCACGTAAAGCAGCTCACGCATGAACTGGGATATGACGGCGGCCCCTTTTTCTCGAAAGACCGGAAGTGGATTATTTATCGCGCTTATCACCCGAAGACAGAGCAGGAGATTGCCGAGTATAAGGAGTTGCTCAAGCAGAATCTGATTCGTCCGACGACGCTGGAAATCTGGATTATGAAAGCCGACGGCAGCGGGAAGCGTCAGCTCACGAATTTGAACGCCGCCAGCTTCGCGCCGTCATTTTTCCCGGACGGCAAACGCATTATCTTTGCCACGAACGTCGGTTCCACCGGCGGCATGGGCAACTTTGAGTTGTACACGATCAATAGCGATGGAACCGGGTTGGAGCGGATTACCTTCAGCGATGGATTTGACGGCTTCCCGATGTTCAGTCCCGATGGGAAGCAGCTGGTTTGGATTTCGCATCGCAACGGAAAATCACAACACGAGACCAATGTGTTCATCGCAGACTGGGTGCCGTAGATAGCGTCTAAGTCTTCTCTCCGCGAAGCAGTAGTTCTTTTGTTTTTTCTGGGAGCCGCGAACTGGCCAGCAATTCAGATAATGCGGCGGCCGGGATCTCCTGGCTGAATTCGAGGGCGCGAGCCAGTGACAGATGCTCGGTTCGCAGCAAGGCAGCGCGAATCTCTCGCCGGGGCGACCACCGTGGGTGTCGCGCCACCGCCTGCACCAAAGCGGCACCGGCGTTGGGACGAAGCACTGAGGCGATCACGAGCGCTTCGGTCAGCCGCGGGTTATCGAGGGCTGTACGCATGACACGAGTTTCGCGAGCCACGGTCTCGGCGCTTTTTCCCTTCTGATCTCCGTTATCTACCGCAGGAATCTTTCCCTCCATACCGCCAACGTCAAGCGTTAGCGCCGCGGCCACCCGTCCTGAGGCTCGGCGAGCCAGAGTCAGACGCTCACCCAGGGTGACGGTTGCGAGGCGAGAGATGAGAACGTCGTCAACGGCGACCTTCACGTCGGCTGGGACTCCGGGCGCGAGTGCCACTTTCATCAAATCAAACGTGTAAAACTGGCGCGCCAGCGGAACCGACACATGCCTCGGCGTGTGCGGATGGCTCACGAGAGCAATCTTCACTTTGCGGCTCTTGAGCGGGTTGCTGTTCCTGGCAAGTCGCTCCAGTACTTCCGGGTGCAGATCATTGTTCTTAAGCAACGAGAGCGCCAAATCCTCGGTGAGGTCGGGATTGGCGGCAATATCCAGCTGGTCGGCAGCGGCAGCAGTTGTTCTATCTGAAGCGGGAGCCGCTTCGGTCTTAGCTATTTTTTCATCGGACGTTTCTTTGTCGGACATTTCTTTGTCAAACATGGTCGAGCCGGAATCTCCGCTGAGGCCAGTTTCGACTAGAGCCGCTTCGCTCGAGCAAGGGCGCCTTCGACCGGGTCAATGAGCTCCTGCCGAACATCAATGCCCGGGAATTTGGTTTCCAGGGCCTGCCGGAAAACCTGACGCACATCTTCTGACTGGCGAAACACGCTGCCCGTCACGGCAATCGGAAGCAAAGCAGCGGAATCGTGAGGCGCAAGGCGGCAAACAACGGCGGATGCGAGTTTCGCCACCTCGATTCCCGCCTCCGTTAGCAACCCGCGAGCAACCGTGTCTCCTTCGTTGGCGGCGCGTAAGACGGAACGCAAAAGGCGCGGGAAGTCGGGCGGAGGCGTGGCGTTGGCTTCCTGCACCAATTCATCGATATTACTCAGTTTCCAAGCTGAAAGAACTGCGGAACTGAGGGCGGTCTCCGCACCTTGATCGTGCGCGTGCAGGATCGAGGCAACGGCGCGGCGTCCGATCCAATGGCCAGAACCTTCGTCCGATATCGCAAAGCCCCATCCGCCCGCCCGTGCAGTGCGGCCGCTGGCGTCGCGGCCATAGGCGATTGACCCTGTGCCGGAAATAACGATCACACCCGGACCCTCGCCGAAAGCGGCGTCCAGGGCAATGACGCTGTCCCCGACGATCTCCACCTTCGCAGAAGCGGCCTTCAGATTGGCTTCGGCAAGAATGCTACGAATCCTGGCAGCTATCTCGGGACGCGCGGCACCGGCGACACCGATGCAAACTGCACAAATCTGTTCAGGATTTAGCTGGGCGGCAGTGCAAACTTGACGGATGCCAGAATGCAACGCGTCCCTCGCCTGCTCCTCACCAAGGCGAACTATATTGCTGCCGCCGGTCATGGCTTTCGCCAAAACCTTCGTCTCGTCAGCGAGCAGGAAGCGCGTTTTGGTTCCGCCACCGTCGATTCCGAGAAAGTAAGGCATCGCGCTATTTCTAACACAGGTTCGCGGCCAAGGTGATGTCCGACACAGCGTTTGGAACATGCTTGTACAATGCAGCGAAGATGAACGCGACGAGAACAGACCGCAGTGTTCGGCCGGAGTTGGCGCGCGATCTGGGCCTGTCACACGCGGGCGCCGTCGTGGTCGGCACGATTATCGGCAGCGGCATTTTCCTGGTTCCCACGGAGATGATGCAGGCCGTGGGATCGGCCCGCACCGTCTATCTGGCCTGGCTGGTCGGAGGTCTGCTGTCGTTCTTTGGCGCGCTCACTTATGCGGAACTGGGAGCGATGAAGCCGCAAGCTGGGGGCGAATACGTTTACGTTCGCGATGCCTACGGACCGCTGGCCGGATTCTTGTATTCCTGGACGACGTTTCTGATCTCGAAGCCGGCCTCGATCGCCACGATCACGACCGGCCTGGTGCGAATCCTGGGGACATTTTCTATTTTTTCATTCTTCTCCCATCCTTTTTTGTCGCATACCTTTTCGTTCCGGTCGACGCTTATTCCATTTTCACTTAGCTACGGGCAGCTGGTAGCCATTGGAGCCACGCTGCTGATCTCAGGGCTGAACTACATCGGAGTGCGGCGAGCGGGTGAGTTTCAATTTCTTTTCTCTCTCCTCAAAGTCGCAATTATCGTGGGCATTGCGGCAATTGGATTTTCCTATCACGGCGGGACTTGGGCGAATTTCGCGACCGAATTTACCGGGGCAAAAGGGGGAATGTCCGGCTTCGTTCTGGCGCTGGTGGCAGCGCTATGGGCTTACGACGGGTGGAACGATCTGAACATGGTGGCGGGGGAAATACGCGATCCCCAACGCAATATTCCCCTCTCGCTGATCTGGGGCGTAGCAACAGTAGGGGCGCTCTACATTCTCGTGAACGCGGCAGTCCAATATGTACTTCCCGCGGCTGCGATTGCGGCATCGGAGCGTCCAGCCTCCGACGCAGTGGCTCTGGTGCTTGGGCATGCGGGCGCGGGACTCGTATCGGCAGGCATTGCAATATCAATGCTCGTCACTTTAAACGGTTCCACCATGAGCGGTGCGCGGATTCCCTTTGCCACGGCGCGCGACGGATATTTCTTCAAAGCTATCGGGAAGGTACATCCGACTTTCCACACTCCGTCCACGGCCATCGTCATGCAGTGCGGACTGGCAATCAGTCTGCTCTTGCTGGGAGGCAATTTTCGCCAATTCTTTTCGCTCGCGATTTTCGCGGAGTGGCTGTTCTACATGATTGCGGCCAGTACAGTCTTCGTTTTTCGATACCGTGAGCCGAACGCCGAGCGGCCTTATCGCGTGTGGGGATATCCGGTGGTTCCAGCAGTGTTCGTGCTGGCCTCCGCTTACGTTCTCTACCGCACATTTCTGGATAACCTGAAGAGTTCTTCTGTGGGATGCCTCGTAATTCTCGCTGGCATCCCTATCTTCTATCTCTTTGCGCGGCGACGCGCGAACGTTCCACGCTGACGTCACCAAAGTAATCATCATTCGCCTGAAAACCGCCGGAAACCCTTGCCGGTTACCAAAGGACACGCGCAAGGGACACGTTTACCCCCTGCCCATTCTCCCCTAATGTGAAGACTCCAACGCCCAAGCGCTCTCCCCGACCTTGGGACCCCATTGGAGTCAATGAATGCCTACGTACGATCGCGGTTTTCAACTCGGCCTTTTGCCTGAGAAGAAGTGGAACTGGCGGACTTTCGCCACCAGCTACGGGCTTCTTACGGCGTTGATAGTGCTCATGGCGATTGTCGGGATCATGGCGCAGGACACCCTGATCACGGCCGTGAATTATCACGTCACAGAACTGGTGCCGCGCCCGTCGCTCCGGCCGGAACCGCTGCCCAAGCCAAAGCCGCTTCCGGTGCAAGCGAAGTTGCTGCCTGCAGCGCCGGTGTTTGAAAAGCCAAAACTGATCGTACCCAAAGAAATTCACGAAACGCGGCCACAGCCGCAGGAGATCGAGCCACCGAAGGTGGCAATGAACAATTTTGCGCCGGCAGTGTTGAAGCAAACAAGCGGAGCGCGTCCGGTGCTGATTCACACTGGCGATTTTGGAGCGGGAAGCTCTCTGGAACCCACGGTGAACGCTCCGATTGAAAAGGTTCAGACCGGTGGCTTTGGCGATCCGAATGGATTGAAGCCGAGCGAAAACAGTAAGCCGGGCGGCAAGCTGGTCGCAGCCGTTGCCGGAGGCTTCGATATGCCCGTCGGACCCGGACAAGGCAATGGATCGGGCGGCGCAAAAGGAATCAAGGGAACCGTGGCGAGCGCCGATTTTGGTAACGGTGTGGCTACTGGCGGACAAGGCGATGGACGCCGCAGCGGCCGCGGCAGCGTTCAGACATCCGGCTTCGGTTCGCAGGAAGTCGCGCAGAATACTCCACACGTTCAGCGTATGGACAGCGGTCCAGCGGCCACTTCGGTGGAGATCACATTCAAGCCCAACCCGGTCTATACCGACGAAGCTAGGAATTTGAAATTGGAAGGTGAAGTACTGCTGGAAGTGGATTTTGGCAGCAAACGGTCAATTGCATGTGAATCGCGTGGTCCGCGGGCTGGGCCATGGTTTGGATGAAGCTGCGATTGCGGCCGCTAACAAGATGCGTTTCAAACCGGCGATGCGGAACGGACAGCCGGCAGATTCAACAGCAATTGTGCACGTCGTATTTCAACTGGCGTACTAAGGATTTGGAGATAAGAGTCATGCGGAAAATGAGCAAGATGAATTGGTTGGTTTTGGCTCTGCTCGTCGTAACGATGACGGCAGCGGCCCAGCAATCGGCGTCGGTTGCGCCGCAGAGTCAACCGCCGGCTGCGACGACGCAGCCAGCCCAAGCCCAGACCAATCTGGCGCCGCCGACCACCATGGATCAGGTGGTGGATCGCGTCATCCTGCGCGAGAAAGAACTGATCAAGTTCTTGTCGCCGCGCACTCCCATTGTGGAAACCTATCTCCAGAATCTGACCCAGGATCCGCAACTGGGACCCGTTCCGCAGGAAGATCACTACTTCCTCGGCCGCATGGACCTGAGCGAATCGATCGACCGCAGCGACTATTTGGATGGCAAGGGCACGAAGGACAAAGAGGAGGGCATGGAGAAGCACCTCCTCGGCGAGTTCACGAAGAAGTTCAAGTTCCAATACCAGCCCCTCGGCTTTTCGTGGATGATCTTTGCCGATCGCAACGATTTCGACCGCGAGCACTATAACTTCCGTTATGCGCGCCGCGAGTTCCTGGGCGATGTGCGTTGCCTGGTGTTCGATCTGACACCGAAGAAGGACGCGGGACGCGGACGTTTCCTTGGCCGCATCTGGGTTGAGGATCAGGACTTCAATATCGTCCGCCTGAACGGCACGTATGCCCGGCCGCAGCGCAACAACTATTACTTCCACATGGATAGCTGGCGCTTGAATCTGGTCCCCGGCTACTGGGTGCCTTCTTACATCTACAGCGAAGAAGGCGACTTCACCGCCGGCGCGAAGAACAAGATTGCATTCAAGGCGCAGACCCGCATGTGGGGTTACAACCTGAAGACCGGAACTCCGAATGACGAACTTACCAATATCCGCGTCGACAGCGTGAAAGACGATACACCGACGGCGCAGGATGCAACTCCGCTGGCCGCCGAACGTGAATGGCAACAGCAGGCGGAAGACAATGTGGTCGAACGCCTGGAACGCGCTGGACTGCTGGCGCCAGAAGGCGATGTCGACAAAATCCTGCAGACGGTCGTCAACAACATCGAGATCACCAATAACATCGAACTACCGCGTCCGGTTCGCACCCGCGTGCTGACGACTTCACCGCTCGAAACGTTTAGCGTGGGCAACACGATCGTGGTCAGCCGCGGCCTGATCGACGTGCTTCCGGATGAAGGCAGCCTGGCCATGGTGCTTTCGCACGAACTGGCGCACATCGTTCTCGGCCATAACCTCGGCAGCCAGTATGCGTTCAACGACCGCATGCTGTTCTCCGACGAAGGCACCTACTCGAACCTTGGTTTTAAACACATTCCCGAAGAAGAAGCAGCAGCCGACAAGAAAGCAGTCGAGATGCTGAAGGCCTCGCCGTACGCTCAGAAACTTGATACTGCCGGGCTCTTCATCAAGGCTCTGCAGCAACGCGCTCCGCACTTTGAGGCACTACTGCAAGCCCATCTCGGCAACAGCATCACCGAAAACGGCACGGTAACACGCATGGCGGCGCTGGCCACTTCCGCTCCGGCACTCGACTGGAACAAACTGGACCAGATCGCGGCTCTGCCTTTGGGTGGACGCGTGAAACTGAATCCGTGGGATGACAAAGTGGAAATCGTAAAGTCGCAACCGGTGGCCATCACGTCGGCGCGCGACAAGATGCCGTTTGAGGTGACGCCGTTCTATCCGCGGCTTTCGCGCTTCAACACCGCGGCCACACCGGCACCAACCACCGCAGCGGCACCGACGACAGCGGCCACCACCGCCGACGCCACCGCCGCTCCAACCAACTAGTTCAGATTTCAAGTTGATAGAAGCGCAGGCCGGGACCGGAAGCAATTCCGGGTCCCGGCCTGTGTCTTTTGTGCAGCAACGAATTTAGTTAGAAATGATTCTTCAATTCCGGGAATCGCTCGATCACCAGCAACCGTTGAGATACAGGTGCACTTGCCAGTTCTTCATGCTCCAGAATCCACGTCTTGTCATGCGGTATGAAGACCGCGTGCAGCCCCGCCGCGAGTGCGGGATTGATATCGGACTTCGGGCTGTTGCCAACCATCCATGTCGTATCGGCCGGGAAGCCCATACTTCGCGATTGCGGAGCGGTAGGTCGCTTCGTCCTTCTCCGCCACGATTTCGATCGCCGAAAAATATTCCTTCAATCCCGATCGCTCCACTTTTCCCGACTGCTCGGCAGGATTCCCCTTCGTCATCATGATCAAGTGGTGGCGCTCGCCCAGGTACTGCAAAGTCTCGGGCACGCCGGGCAACACTTCCATCGGATGATCGGCAATCTGGTGGGCAAAGCTGCGAATGCGCTCGTGCAAGTTCCGGTGTCACCGGATCGACCGAAAGCTTCTCGAAAGTTTCCACCAGCGAATGGGCGAAGCTGTGCAAGCCGTAGCCATGCTTGACGATGGAATCGCGCTCCACGTCGTTGAGCACCAGGCGAACTGCCTCAGGAGTGTGTTCGCGATGATCCAGGAACGAGATGAACTTCGCGATCGCGCGTTCGAAATATAATGTTGTTTTCCCAGAGCGTGTCATCCGCATCGATGAGCAAAGTCTGGGCCCCATTTTCTCACCCGCATATATTTATGATAACGGCTGCCAGCAGAAATTTGCGGCTCTGATAGACTTAGATACATATGACGAACGGGTGCGTATTAAAAGCTTTTTAGACGCGCACTTTTCGTGCAATTTTCCAAAACTTCAGGTGCAGTTTTAGTATTCTCATTCTCCTTCTGACGAGTTGTTCGCTGCGGCGCAGAAGAAAACAACCCGCACGATGACAGGGTCGGCGGCGAAGCGGCGGCGCACCCGGCGAATTTGCAGGTCGCGGCTGACCTGGAGCAACGGCTGGCGAAGTTCCGGCGCGTCCAGATGCCTTTCCGGACAGCTGGGCCTTGAGCGCCCGCGAGCAGCAACTCGTTCACAAACTGGTTGAGGCCTGCGGCTACCTGGAAAGCATTTACTGGCGGCAGAGCGATCCTGAAGGTCTGGCGCTCGTACCAGTCGCTGGCCTCGAGCCAGAACCGGCGCGACGCGAACTGCGGCGCTATTTGTGGATCAACGCGTCGCGCTTTGACCTGATTGACGACAACAAGCCGTTCGTCGGAACGACCCCATGCCGCCGGGTCGCGGCTTCTATCCGGCAACCTTGACGCGCGACGCAAGTGGAGCCAGTACGTCAATGCAGCATCCCGACCAGAAGGCGGCCATCTACGATCAGTTCACGCATCGTACGCTGGCAAAAGCAGAGCCAAGCTTGAAGCGGTTCCCTACCACATCGCGTTTCGCGCACTTTCTGGAGCCGGCGGCGAATGCCCTGCGGGCCGCTGCGAAGCTCAGTGACGATGCGGCTTTTGCAAATTTTCTCGCACTGCGGGCCGATGCGCTGCTCAGCGACGATTATTTCCCAGCGACCTGGCGTGGCTGGAGTTGAAGAACCCGAAAATTCGACATTGTCTTTGCGCCCTACGAAACCTACATGGACGACCTGCTGGGGTAAAAGGCTCCTACGGCGCGGCCGTGCATGGTGCGCAACGAGCGCGAGAGCAAGAAGTTGGAGCTGTTCCAGAAATATGTCCCCGACATTCAAGACGCGCTACCGCTGGCGCCGGAGGACCGGCCGTCGAAACACGGGCTTGAAACGCCGATGGAAGTCATGGACGCTCCGTTTCGCGCCGGAGACCTGACGCACGGATACCAGGCGGTGGCCGACAACCTGCCGAACGATCCGCGCAGTTCATGAACAGAAAGGGCAGCAAGAAACTGTTCTTCAAGAACTTCATGGATGCACGCGTGAACTACATCATCTTGCCGGTCGCGCGCAAACTGATGGAACCGGAACAGGCGGCGAAGGTTTCGAGCGAAGGCTATCTGCTGGGCACGATCACGCACGAAATCTGCCACGGGCTCGGTCCGGCGTTTGCGCGAACTTCCGTCGCGGGCAAAATCGATATTCGCGAGGCGATCGGTCCGGCATTCAGTGGAGTGGAAGAGGCGAAGGCCGATGTGACCGGCATGTTCGCTTCTGAAATGGCTGGTGGACCACGACGCGCTTCCGAAAGAAAAGCTGGAAGAGTATTACGCGTCGTACGTGGGCGACCTGTTTCCGCACGGTGCGCTTTGGGACAGCGGAAGCGCACGGTCAAGCGGAGATGATGGAGTTCAACTATCTCTCGGAGCATGGCGCGATTCGGCGGAACGCCAACGGCAACTATGCGATTGACTACGAAAAGATGCCGGGCGCAGTCGCCGATCTAGCAAAGGAACTGCTCGAAATCGAGGCCACCGGAGACCGCGCGCGTGCCGAGAACTGGTTCAAAAGGTACGATACGATGCCCGAGGAGTTGAAGACGTCGCTGCAGACAGTTTCCGATGTTCCGGTGGATATTGATCCTGTCTTCGCGTTCCCGGAGAAGGTGAGATAAGAGCTGCTAGCTTCTAGCTACTGGCTGCTAGCGAAATTGTTTTGGTCTACCGCCGACAAGGTGCAAGGCTTATTCATACCTGCCTCCGAGTGAACTTCACGAGCAGCCTGTCACGACACGCCAGAACGAGTTGAGATTTCTTGTCCATGATCAGGACAGCAGTGAACTCCACGATGGACGGGGCTAGCGGTAGGTCCGCCAGTAGCTAGAAGCCAGCAGCCAGTAGCTCCCTCTTACACCCACTCCACTTTCGGCCGCAGCGGAATGATCCCCGCATTGTGTCCCATGTCGAGCAGGCGCTTCACGGCTTCTCTGCCGTCGTCGCCGTAGTCGAGTGTGCGCTCGTTCACGTACATGCCGACGAACTTATCGGCGAGCTGTGTGTCGAGATCGCGGGCGAACTGCATGGCATAGGCGAGCGCTTCTTCGCGGTGATCGATCGCGTATTGAATGCTCTCGTGCAACGCGCGTGTGACGCTGGCCATCGTTTCCGGACCGAGAGAGCGGCGGATCGCGTTTCCTCCGAGCGGCAACGGGAGCCCGGTAACTTTCTGCCACCATCGGCCGAGATCGACGATACGATGCAGACCTGACTTATCGTAGGTCAACTGGCCTTCGTGGATAATCAGCCCAGCTTCGTACTTGCCTTCGAGAATCTGCGGAATGATCTGATCGAAAGGCACAGTTTCGGTCTCAATCCCCGGCGCAAAAAGTTCCAACGCCAGGTAAGCGGTCGTCAGTTTTCCGGGAATCGCGATTCTTCTCTGCTTGATTTCGTCCTGAGTAAACGGACGCGTCGAGACCAGCATGGGACCGTAGCCGTCGCCCACACTGCCTCCGCACGACATGAGCGCGTAGCTGTCCTGAATGTAGGGGTAGGCGTGGAACGAAACTGCAGTCACGTCGTACACACCTTCCTGCGCCTGGCGGTTCAACGTTTCGATGTCGCAAAGAGTGTGAGTAAATTTCAGTCCGGGCACACGAACCTTGTTCGTTGCCAAGCCATAAAACATGAATGCGTCGTCCGAGTCCGGGCTGTGCGCCACGGTAATTTCTCGAACGGGAGAAGATACGGTACTCATAATTTATAAAATCCTGTCTAAACTACGCTCGCGTTGACTTCCACTGCTGCCAACGGGCGGCTACGCCTGCGGCCATCAGAACTTTGATGACTTCCGCAAAAACAAACCAATAAAGGCCATAACGAATGGCCAATGAAAACGAATGTGTAAGCACGAAGAGCCAGCTCAGGCCGGCTGCAAAAAGCACGAATTCGGCCGCTACCGATGCCAGGGCCGCCGATAGAAAACGACGTCCGCTGTGTTCATAAATCCATCCCGCAACGAATGCCACCGCCGGATAAGCCATCAGGAACCCGCCGGTTGGCCCGAATAGATGAACAACTCCGCCGCCGAGAGTAAACACCGGCATCCCCAAGGCGCCTTCCAGCAGGTAGAGCGAAAGTGCCGCGAATCCGCGCCGCGAACCGAGAACCAGACCCACCGCCAGAACTCCGAAGTTCTGCAGAGTCAACGGGACTGGCGTGGGTAGCGGCAGAGTCACCCGCGCACACAGGGCGACGAATAAACTGGCGCTGACCACGATAGCTATCTGCTTGGCGATCTGGACCGACCGCGTTCGTTGGCCGACAACTTGAGTCGCTACTGTCGACATGATGTTCCTTTCTCTTTGTTCCTTTTGACCTGGTGATGGCAGGGCGAATCAGGCCTCAGGCGACGAGTGATCGAGGTGGTCGAGTTCCGCTCTGTGGGCTGCCGTGCGCTTCATTTGCCGCCGGACCCGCATGAAAATCGTGAGCGCAACCGACACTACGACCACCGTACTGAACCCCAGAATCAGGAACCACCAAAGCATCCTCACAACTCAGCTAGGATAGCAGATCGATGGCGGCGAAATTGTGATCCAGGACAACTAGCTGCGGTCAACTCTTCTTCGCCGGCTTAGCCAGCGCTTTGCGGCGATTCTCCACATTCTTGGAGATGCGTTCCAGGCGCTTGCGCGCGAGCTTCGACCCCGTGGCAACCTTCTCAATGTTGGCGTACGCCTCGGGATTGTTCATCTTCTCCCGGACTTCCTTAAGGAAGGGATGAATCTTAGCGAAGAGGAAAAACAGTTCACCGCTGCTGGCGAGGAACAGATCTTCGGAGAGGGCGCCGTGTACTACCAGCGATGCGGCCATCTCCCAGTAGCTGCCTGCCTGACGGAACCATGCGTTTTCCTGGCTGTCAGACGAATTAACGACCTTTAGGACGTCGTCGGCGCTCTGCGGCCAGAATTCCGCCACAAACCAGTTTCTCGCCTTGCGCATTTCCGCTTCCCGGCGCAGGTCATACAGTTTCAGAACCAGCTCAGCATCGTGGGCAGTAGCCTTTTTCGCCATAGAGTTCCCTCTTCATGTAAGACTTTAAGTTCCACTCAGACTTGGCAGTCTATCAAGGATTGGGCGTCGGTGTCGTTCCAGCCTCACCAGGACGCTCGTAGTCGCATTCCTTGTTCGGACAGGCGATCACGGTGCCATCCTTGCGGATTCGTTCTACCAGATATTCATGTCCGCAACTCGGACATTTCTCCGGAACCGGCTTGGCCGCCGAAGTGAACTTACACTTCGGATAATTGCCGCATCCGTAAAACGTGTTGCCTTTGCGAGCACGCTTCTCGACCAGTTCCCCGTCTTTGCATTCGGGACACTTCACGCCGATGAAGTTCTGCTTCACGTACTTGCATTCGGGATATCCGCTGCACGACGTGAACTCGCCGTAACGGCCGTGCCGCAGAATCATGTTGCGCCCGCACTGCGGACACTTTTCATCCAGCGGAATGTCCGGCACCTTCTTGCCCTGATCGAGCCGCCGCGTGGTCTTGCAATCTGGATAACCGGTACAGGCCATGAACTGCCCGAAGCGTCCGCGCTTGAGCACCATGACGCGGCCACAGTTCTCGCAATATTCCTCCTGCGCCGTCTCCTGCATGTCGGCCGAGTCGAGGTCGGGAAGGTTGATCGGATTTTCCTTGGTGAACTTGCAGGAATCCGGATTCTCTTTGTCGTAGGTACTGCAAGCGTAGAACGAGCCGTGCTTGCCCCACTTGATGACGAGCGGCGAGCCACAGAGTTCGCACTTCTCGTCCGTCGGCTTCTCCATACGCTTGATGTTTTCCATGTGCTTCTCTGCGTATCGGAGATCCTTAGCAAACTTCTTGTAGAACTCGGAAAGCGCGTCGTTACCCGTCTGCTTTCCTTCTTCAATCTCGTCGAGTTCTTCTTCCAGGCGGGCCGTGTACTGGAAGTCGAAAATATCCTTGAAGTTCTCGACTAAAAGATCTGTAACAACAAGGCCGATTTCGGTCGGCACAAACTTGCCGCCGATTTTCTGCGCGTACTGCCGCTCCTGGATCGTGCTCAGAATGGTCGCGTAGGTCGACGGACGTCCAATGCCGCGCTCCTCGAGTTCCTTAACCAGCGATGCTTCATTGAATCGCGGCGGCGGTTCCGTGAAATGCTGCTCGGGAAGCAGTGACTTCAGCGTCAACTTCTGTCCAGCTTCGAGCGGCGGCAGTTTGTGCTTCAGTTCCTCGTCTTCCTCGTCCTTGTTGTCCTTGGATTCCTCGTAGACTTTGAGGAAGCCGTCGAACTTCATCACCGACCCGGTAACGCGGAACCAGAACACGTCGCTACCCGACTTGGCATCAATGTCGACCGAAGTCTGATCAAATACCGCCGGGTTCATCTGCGAAGCGATGAAACGCTGCCAGATCAACTTGTAGACCTTGAACTCATCTTCCTGCAGGTATTGTTTGACCAGGTCAGGATGGCGCATGGCCGCAGTCGGGCGAATCGCCTCGTGCGCCGCCTGCGCTTCCTTCTTCTCCTTATATGTATTGGGAGAATCAGGCAGGTACGCCGCACCGAACTGCTCAGAATATATTCGCGAACTTCGGTGATCGCCTCGGGAGCAACCCGAGTCGAATCGGTTCGCATGTAGGTAATCAGACCGACGAGACCCTCATCCCCGAGTTCAACACCTTCATACAGGCGCTGCGCGATCATCATGGTGCGCTTCACGCTGAAGCGCAGCTTGCGCGAAGAATCCTGCTGCAATTTGCTGGTCGTAAATGGTGGAGTGGCATTGCGCCGCCGCTCCTTCTTTTCTGCCGAACGGACAACCCAGTCGGCTTTTTCCAGCGCCAACCGGATTTGTTCCGCTTGCTCAGCGTTCGTAACCTCGACCTTCTCCTCGCCTTTGCCCAGAAAGCGCGCGTCAAACGCAGGCGGCTTGCTGGCGGCGAGGTTGGCGTCGATCGTCCAATACTCTTTCTTCTCAAAAGCCTTGATTTCGCGTTCGCGGTCAACAATCAACCGGAGCGCAACTGTCTGCACGCGCCCTGCGGAAAGACCGCGGCGAACCTTGTCCCATAAAAGAGGAGAGACCTGGTACCCCACGAGGCGATCGAGCACGCGGCGGGTTTGCTGCGCGTCGACCAGGTTTCTGTCAATGTCCCGCGGATGATCAAAGGCGGCCTTCACAGCGCGCTGCGTAATCTCGTTAAAGGTGACCCGGCGGATACGGGCTTCGTCCCCAACGTCGTCTATCTTCTTCTTAGTGGCCTTTTTGCCCTTTTTCTTCTTGCCGTTGTCTTCGCCGAGTTCATCGGCTAGGTGAGCGGCGATCGCTTCGCCCTCGCGGTCAGGATCGGGCGCCAGATAGACGTGATCAGCACTGAGCGCCAGCTTCTTGAGTTTAGCCAACACCTTCTCTTTGCCAGGGATCACAACGTATTCGGTTTCGAAGTCGTTTTCGATATCGACGCCGAGGCTGCTCTTGGGCAGGTCTTTCACGTGGCCGTAGGAGGCATCGACCGTGAATCCCTTGCCCAGATATTTCTGAATGGTTTTCGCCTTCGCGGGCGATTCGACAATGACTAGACCTTTAGACAATGGTTCCTCAGTATGGAGTATTGGAATTGAAGCTAGCACGAATTGCAGTCAGCTGTCAGCTATCAGCTGTCAGCTGTCAGTTAAAGACCTTCACTTTCTGCATCAGAGACGACAACATCTTTTTCACCTCTTCCACCTGCAATGTGAGGCGCTCATACTCTGGATTAGGCAGATAATCCAGATCGCGGGCTAGCAGGAATTGGTATTCAAGTTCACTCGCGGACCCCATCGCAATTTGCAGAAACCGCCCCATCTCGGCGTCACCTTTGCGACAGCAACCCTCCGCGATATTCATCCCAATCGATGCTGACGATCGCCGCATTTGACGAGTCAAACCAAACATCTCATCCCGTGGAAACGCCTTGCTGGTAGCGTAAACATCCAGAGTCAGCCGATGCGACTTTTCCCAAACTCGAAGATTCCGAAAACTCTGCATGCGCCCTCCGGTTTAACTGAAAGCTGATAGCTGAGAGCTGACAGCTAAAAGCTTTTCACAAAATTCTTCCCCGGCAGTTGCCGTATCTTTCCGTTCAGTTCCAGTTCGAAGAGCGCGGCAAAGATTTCGGAGGACGACATTTCAGTTTCCAGCGATTCCACTAGTTGATCGATGTGCGTGGATTCATCGGCCTTCAACAACTTCAGAATCTTTTTTTCGTGGGGAGAGGTTGCCTCATCCGGAAATAGAGATGCGGTCTCCGGCTCGCTGGATTCATTCCGCTGGGAACCGAGTTCCGCTTGCACCTCGGCCGGAAGCTCTTCCCACACGTCTTCCCACGTGGCCACGAGCTTCGCTCCCTGCTTGATCAGCGTGTTCGGACCCCAGGAGTTTTTGTTGGTCACATTGCCCGGAACTGCGTAAACATCGCGGTTCTGTTCGAGCGCGCAACGCGAAGTAATGCGCGTGCCACTGTACTCCGCGGCCTCGACCACCAGGACTCCGGCAGACATACCGCTGATGATTCGGTTGCGAATAGGAAAGTTCTGCGGCGTCGGGGCGGTGCCAAGGGGAAACTCAGAAATCAGTGCACCTCCTAAAACCAGCATCTGTTCGGCAAGTCGACTGTTCTCCTTGGGATAGATCACGTCGATTCCGGTTCCGAGGACGGCGACCGTCTTTCCTTTGGCGGCAACGACGCCGCGATGGGATGCCGTGTCAATGCCGCGAGCCAGTCCACTGATGATCACCAACCCGCGCACAGCGAGATCCGTTGCGAGACGCTCGGCCATGCCGCTGCCATACGGAGTTGGATGGCGCGTTCCTACCATTGCGATCCCCGGCCGGCTCAGCAACTCGACGCTTCCTTTCACGAACAGGATCACGGGCGGGTCATAGATTTCCTTCAAGCGCGGAGGGTATTCCGCATCGCTGAGAGCGAGAATCGTAGCCCCCAGGCCTGCTGCTTTCCCGCATTCTTCCTGCGCCAGTTCCAGCGATTTCCCCGTCGCCAGAGACTGCGCGGACATTGCCGGCATTCCAGTCGCTTCGAGTTCGGTAAGGCTGGCCTGGAAGATTCGCTCGGCGACTCCGAACTGCTCGGTCAGCTTCTTGATGCGGGTGGGGCCAAGTCCGGGCGTGAGGGCCAAAGCGAGCCAGTAAACGGCTTGGGACGAAGTCACGCGAGGCGGAGCGGCAATAGCAATAGAATTGGTGTTCGACATATCTCGCGACCGTATGCCGCGCCCGAAAACGCTGTCAAGGATGGTTCGCACACTGCTTTTGGTAGAATTTGTAAAGTGATGAGCCGGTTAAAGATCTCGGCCATTTCCTACCTGAATACGGCACCTCTCATGTGGGATTTTGAGCACGGGCAGGCAGGTGCCGATTTCGACATCTCCTATACCATCCCCTCCGCTTGCGCCGAATCTCTGCGTGCTGGAACCGCGGATATCGGCATTATCCCCGCGGCCGCGTACACGACGGTTCCCGATCTCGTCATTATCCCTGACGTTGCGATTGCGGCACGGCAAGCCGTGCGTTCGATCCTGCTGGTGAGTAATGCGCCCATCGATCAGGCGCGGACTGTTGCGCTTGATACTTCTTCGATGACCTCGGTCGCTCTGGCCAAGATTATTTTCGCGCGATGGCTCGGCGGATCCCGCGAATATAAAGCGATGGCTCCTGACCTGGATGCAATGCTCAACGCTTGCGACGCAGCGTTGCTGATCGGAGATCCGGCTCTGCAAGTCGACCGTAGGCGCTACCGCACACTTGACCTAGCCGAAGAGTGGGTCGCACGCACCGGCAAGTCATTCGTTTTCGCTTTCTGGGCGATTCGAAAACAGGCCCTCTCGGGACGGAACGGCTCAGCAATCGCCGATGTATTCAAGACCTCGCGCGACCACGGGCTATCACCCAGGAATCTAGAGGTAATCGTGCAGGAGTGGGCTCCGCGCCTTGGCCTGGAGGCTGACGCGGTTCGCACCTACCTTTTGCAGAATATCCATTATTACTTGGACGCTCCGTGCCTGGACGGGCTTGAACTTTATTACCAACTGGGTACACAGGTCGGAGCATTGCCTTCCGCGCCAGCTCTGCGTTTCCAATAGGGCGCACCCGAAGGCGATTTGCGATGGGGCCGCCATGTCACGACACGGGTTGTTTGCCGCACTTACTGGTCCACCACTTGAGTGACTGTACCGCTACTTTTCTTGAACGTTCCGTCCCCGGCATAGGTAGCCTTGATCGTGTGGGTCGCCGCGGTCAACGACGATGTGGTGAAGGACGCGGCGCCGCTCGCGGTCTTTCCCGTACCGAGTTCAGCCGAGCCGTCATAAAACGTCACTAGTTCACCATCAGGAATCCGACCATACTGCGAGCTCACAAGTGCCGTGAAAGTGACCGGCTGTCCCAAAAGCGATGGCGAGCCAGACGTACTAACCACTGTCTTCGCCGCGACCGGTGGAACCGATACTATTTGCGTCACTTGCCCATGGCTAGGCTTGAGTTTCGCATCGCCAACATAGGAAGCGCCGATAACATGTGTGCCTGCAACTAGTGCAGAAGTCGTGAGTGTGGCGACTCCCCCTGCGGTGGTCCCAGTCCCAATCGGATTCGTGCCGTCACTAAAGTTCACGAGTTCACCATCGGGGGCCTTTCCGCCGACCCATTTCACAGTGGCCGTAAACGTTAGCGCGGTGCCATAGATCGAAGGCGATTGTGATGTGTGCACTGAGGTTTGGCTGGCGACCGGCAGCACTCCAACATATTGCAGCAGTGTGGAGAAGTACTCGGAGCGTTGGCTGCATCGCCAGAATATGCGGCCGTGATCTTATACGTAGCCGAGTGTTGGTATGACAAGGTCCACGATGCTTGGTTATCAGTCAAATCTAAAGCGGCAAACGCCACATTGTTCTGAAATAAGATCACGCTCCCGCTGACCGGTCCCCCTGTTTGATTCGTAACAAAAACCGTGTAGGAGAAAAGTTGTTTTCGAGCTGCAGGGTTCGCACTTGATGTCAGTGCGGTTGCAGCAGGAGTGCTAGGGAGGACCTTGCCGATTGTTTATTAATACGGAAACCACGCCGTCGCAACAAAATCGACCATTCCCGATACCGCCACATCTTCCGTCGCGGTTCAAGTCCGCTACCTCTGCTACGTGGGCAGCACCTTCATAGAAGACCGCCGTCTGGAACGTTCCATCGCCATTACCGGGCAAAACGGCAGCCCCAGTACCGTCGCATGCACTCGCGCATCCATCAACGCCTACTACCAAATCCTGCCTTCCATCTCCATTCACATCAGCCACAGCGATCGAAACCGGATATCCGGTATTAACGTTGTAGGACACGGCCGGCGCAAATGCACCGTGCCCCTGGCCGATAAGCACATTTGCAGTGTAGGAGTAGTAGTTCACCGACAAAAGATCGGGAATACCGTCCCCATTCACATCGGCAACAAAAGGCCAACTGGTGGGGGCAAAAGTCCCTTCCGGATAAAGGTTTTGCGGGGAGAACGTGCCGTCACCATTACCCAGGAGTACGGCAAGCCCTCTCGATGTACCCACAACAAGGTCAGGAAAACCATCTTGGTTCACATCGGCGATCGCCACTTGGTCGGCGCCAAATGTGCCAAACGTCCGGCTCAAGTTATAGACCGCCGCTGTCCTGAAAGTTCCATCGCCGTTGCCCAGCAAAACGCCGACAACTCCTTGGCCATTGTCAAAGCACGAACCTCCGGCAGTATCGCAATTGGTCGTCACGATGTCGGCCTTGCCATCACCGTTCAGATCTGCGACGGCAACACCTGAGGCGGGCACTCCTCCAGAACCATAGGTCACGACCGGTTGAAAAGTTCCATCTCCCTTGCCGAGCAATACGCCCACCGAGCCGCTTACATAACAGCCCACTACAACGTCGCAGGCGTTGGCTACAATCAGGTCGGGAACACCGTCGCCATTTACATCTGCAATCGCTACCCATGCTGGCTGCCACCCGCCCGAATCGTAGAGAACGACCGGTTGAAAACTTCCGTCGCCGTTGCCCAGCAGCACACCAACCGTTCCATCAAAATTGATCCCGCCGCCGTCGTTGACCACCACGGCATCGAGTTTGCCATCCTTGTTCAGGTCCGCAACCACTACGGAACCCGCTCCCCATGCACCTGAATCGTACTCCACTGCGGGTAGAAAGAAGGGATTGTCATAATCTGGTGATCCGCCACGATGTTGACGCGTATGAGACTTCAAAGCGGCAAGAGGGGGTGCGGATGCGCTGGACACGGCATTCGCCTCCACTTGGGCCATGGAGTTCGGGGTGAACAGAATCGCGACAATAGCGACTTGCAAAGTAGCGAAACAGAGCTTGCAGGTTGAGCGGACGAAGTGACTGAGCATGGCAGACCTCCCAAGACTGAACAGCGGAACTCCGATACTTCTTTCTTTGAGTCGCGGCAACTCCGAGTTGGCCAAGAATATCGGCAGTCTGACAACTGGTTCGGGAGACGAAACCGGGGGAATCTCGACGACACGCCCCGAACTCAGCGGAGAGGTCGGACCAGTTGTTGGGCACGCCGCCGAAAATTGCAGGGGACTAGCCCGTCTGTTTGGCTAACGACCGGACCGCGCTTCGTCCACACTATACGCCGATACGAGGCAAGATTAGTCCTTTTTCCAGTTATGTACTGAAAGAAGGGGTCGGCCGCAGTATTGACCTAGTGGCGCTTTTTTCCATTTCTCGATCTCGCCATTTACAATTTCGCTGCCATGATCGAGCGCAGCCGTGCATTGCCGACAGAATCTCTCTCTCCGGTCTCGAATTCAGCCTTTTCCGTTTTCCTGCTGGCGATTGTTCTGATCACGGCCTGCGCTTCCGCTTCGGCGGCGGACTCGAATGCACCGCCAGCCTCCGGCAGCATCTCGAAAGTACCCGGTGTTTACACGCCTGCGGCCGATCCAAGAGCCGTCATCACTCATGGCAAGGCGCGCTTCACCATTCTGACTCCGCAATTGATCCGGATGGAGTGGGCGTCCGACGGCAAGTTCGAAGACCACGCCTCGCTGGTCTTCCTTAATCGACGGCTACCCGTGCCCGAGTTCAACTCAAACGCAGGAGCCCATACGGACCTCGCCATCAAAACTGACGCGCTTGAACTGAGCTATCGTCCGGCGCCGAATTCCGATGGAGAATTTGCCGCCGACAATCTGGAGATCAAGTTCAGCCTCAACGGCAAGGTTATCGTGTGGCATCCCGGCATGGCGGACACCGGCAATCTGCTGGGAACTACGCGCACTCTCGACGAAGCTCTCGGCAGTAAGACCCAAGAACCGATCGAGCCGGGCCTCGTCTCTCGGGATGGCTGGACCGTGTTGGACGATTCCACCCGGCCGCTTTTCGACTCGGCCGACTTCAGGTTTGTTAACGGCGAGAGCAGCCCCTGGCCTTGGGTCATGCAGCGTCCGGCAGGCGACCGGCAAGACTGGTACTTCTTTGGCTACGGCCACGATTACAAGCAGGCGCTCTCCGACTACACCAAAGTTGCGGGACGCATCCCGCTGCCGCCCCGCTTTGCCTTCGGCACATGGTGGTCGCGCTACTGGGCATACAGCGACCAGGAGTTCGAGGACCTGGTACATGGCTTCCGCAGCAACGATGTCCCGCTCGACGTGCTGGTCATTGACATGGATTGGCACCCGACCTTCGGGCCCAGTGGTACCGATCACCCGCTCGACCAGTCCGGACATTCCAAGGGCTGGAGCGGCTACAGCTGGAACAAGCTGTTGTTTCCGGATGCCACGCAGTTCTTGAAGAACATTCACGCCGAGGGCCTCAAGACCACCCTCAATATGCATCCCGCATCAGGCGTGCAGCCGTGGGAAGACGCTTACCCGGCGATGGCTCGAGCCATGGGCAGCGATCCCGCGGCCGGAAGGTACGTGCCGTTCGACATCACTGACAAAAAGTTCGCCACCAACTACATGAACCTGCTGCATCATCCGCTTGAAAAGCAGGGCATCGATTTTTGGTGGCTCGACTGGCAACAGGAAGCGAATACCCAGACCCCGGGCGTAAACCCCACCTGGTGGCTGAACTACGTGCATTTCACCGACCAGCAACGCGAAGGCAAACGCCCACTGCTCTTCCATCGTTGGGGAGGCCTGGGCAATCACCGCTACCAGATCGGTTTCTCTGGCGACACCATCTCGGTTTGGGAGTCGCTGGCATTCCAGCCCTGGTTCACAGCCACCGCCGCGAACGTCGGCTATGCTTACTGGAGCCATGACATTGGCGGGCACATGCCGGGCGTCGTCGATCCCGAGCTTTACACCCGCTGGCTTCAGTTCGGCGCCTTCAGCCCCATCCTGCGCACGCACACGACGAAGAACCCTGATTCCGAGCGCCGCATCTGGGCTTATCCCGAGCCATACTCCGACATCATGCGCAGCACCTTCCACCTTCGCTATGCGTTGCTGCCGTACATCTATACCGAAGCCCGCCGCACCTACGACACCGGCGTAGCATTCCTGCATCCGCTGTATTACGACTGGCCTGATGCCGACGAGGCCTACACCACCAGAAACGAATATGTATTCGGGCAGCAGATGATTGTCGATCCTGTAGTCACGCCGGTCGACAAGGTCACTGGCTTGGCAAACGAATCCATCTGGCTGCCGCCGGGCGAGTGGATCGAGTGGCAGACCGGGACACAACTCAAAGGCCCCGCGACCGTGAAGCGTAGTTTCTCCATCCGGCAGACGCCCGTTTATGTGCGCTCGGGCGCAATTGTCCCCGAAGCGCCGCCCATGCAGTATTCCAACCAGAAACCACTCGACCCACTGGTCGTCAACGTTTTTCCTCTTGCGGATGGAGAGAGCTCGAACTACACGCTCTACGAAGATGCAGGTGACTCGCGTGACTACCAACATGATGAGGTCGCGCGCACCGAACTCAGCTCGTCAGAGAACGGCAGCGAGTTGACGATCGTCATCGCCGCCGCCAAGGGCCGCTACAAGAGCATGCCAAGCGCGCGAGGGTATGAAGTCCGCCTGCCAGCCGACTGGCCGCCAGCCGCAGTCACCGTGAACCGACACGCTTTCTCCTACGCTCCGCGTCAAGGGGCGACGGGTTGGCGTTTTGAGGGCAACACCCTGACAACCATCATCACCGTCCCCAAAACGCCGGTGAACGAAGTGGTGTCGGTTCGAGTAACTCGCTCGGCCGCTCTGTTCGCTCGACGATCCGAATTGAACGGTTTCGCCGGCGCGATGACCCGGCTGCGCGAAGCCTACGACTCGCTTAACCAGACCTGGCCCGTGGCATGGGCACCGGATGAACTGATCGACGCGATGCAGGCGGGCGATCGCCTGACTTATCACCCTGAACAAGCCGGCGAGCAGTTAACCCGCTTCCGCGCCGTGCTGCCGCATGCGCTCGCTAAGGTGAACGAGTTGGCCAAGCCGCCAAGCCAGCACGACATTGAAACTTTGGCCCAGCACTACAACGTCGATCCGAATTCGCAGGAGACGCACAAAAAGCTGGACGATTACCACGATCACGTCGCACGCGCGTTGGCTGCGCTCGCGGATGGGGCGAACCCCTGATCACCGAAAACTTCCCGAACTCGCCTGTACCCCCTCCCACCAGCTAAAATATCTACTGTGGGGTGCAAGAGGATGTCCCTGACTAAGCAGCAGGCTTTGGAGATGTTTCGGTCCGACGATCTGATCGGGATTGGCATGGAGGCGGACGCCGTCCGCCGCAAACTGCATCCCGAAGGCACCGTGACCTACATCATCGACCGCAACATCAATTACACGAACTTCTGCACCGAATACTGCACATTCTGCGCTTTTTACCGCCCATTAAAAGGACCGGCCGCCAAAGAAGGCTACATCCTCGATTTCGATACCATTTACGACAAGATTCGCGAGACCGTAGAACTGGGCGGCACCGGCGTACTGATGCAGGGCGGCCTGCATCCAGACCTGAAAATCGACTGGCACGAGAAGATGCTGAGCGGCATCAAGCAGCGTTTCCCGAAGATTCATCTGCACTGCTACTCCGCGTCAGAGATTCTGGCGATCGCCGAATACAGCAATCTGAATTTGCGCGACACGATTGCGCGGCTGCGCGACGCTGGTCTCGATTCGATTCCGGGTGGCGGCGCCGAAATTCTCGATGACGAGGTCCGTTACAAAATCGCTCGGCTGAAATGCCTGACCAACGACTGGCTGGAAGTGCATCGCACCGCTCACCAGCTCGGCATGAGAACCACTGCCACTATGATGTTCGGTGTCGGCGAATCCATCGAACACCGCATCAACCATCTGCA
The DNA here is from genome assembly GCA_963725295.1 of uncultured Acidobacteriaceae bacterium. Taxonomy (GTDB): domain Bacteria; phylum Acidobacteriota; class Terriglobia; order Terriglobales; family Acidobacteriaceae; genus Acidiflorens. The sequence goes on along the minus strand of CAVRYB010000054.1, from coordinate 16,803 downwards.
GGTTCTCTATGATCTGCAGCAAGAGACTGGCGGCTTCACCGCGTTCATCCCGTGGAGTTTCCAGCCCGCACACACCGCGCTCGGCGGACGTCACTGGGACGAAGCCACAGCGGTTGAGTATCTGAAAGTGCTGGCGATTTCACGCCTCTATCTCTCGAACTTTCTGAATGTTCAATCCAGTTGGGTCACACAAGGCTTGAAAGTCTGCCAGATGGGGCTGCGTTTCGGCGGCAACGACGTCGGCTCGGTAATGCTGGAAGAAAACGTTGTGCGCGCGGCTGGTGTCACGAATTGCACCACTGAAGAAGAACTGCGGCGCATCATACGAGATGCCGGTTTCCGTCCAGCACAGCGGGACACGTTGTACCGGCAATATTTCCTGAACTGAGCGAAACCTATTGAAACATTGGGCAATGATTCAATGATTCAATATCTCAATGCCTCAATGATTCAATCTCCATGAAGCGCTCACTCGCCCTCGCCTGTCTCCTTGTCGGTGCCTTGCTGGTTTCCAGGGCGCAAGACTCGGCACTCTCGAATAAGACATCATCCATTTCCGGGATGGTCGTCAAAGAACCCGGAAGCGAACCGCTGAAAAAAGTTCTGGTTCAGATCGTCGCTGAGAATCAGAAAGAAGGCGGCAACTACACGGCCACCACCGACGCGGATGGCCGTTTCCACGTCGATAACGTTGTGCCGGGCCGCTACCGGATTTTCTTCGAGCGCACCGGCTTCGTCGAGGTCAACGGCCGCGGCCTCAAAGCGGATACCAACGCTTACACGATTCGCGAAGGCCAGCCAGTTGAAAATCTGCTCTTCCGCATGCTGCCTACCGCTGTCATCAGCGGGCGAGTTACCGACGAAGACGGTGATCCCATGTCCGAGGTCCGAATCGTCGTGCAAAAACGGCGTCCGGGCAAAACCGGGCGAGAGGGCGTCGGCACCGCCGGAACCAACGACCTCGGCGAATACCGGGTTTCGGGGTTATTCCCCGGCCAGTACTGGATTGTCGCCATACCTCCTCCCGACGCGCGCGATTACGAAAAACAGGAGACGAAGACCCCGGCTAACAGCAACACCGGTGAGCCGCGTCGGGACACCCGCTACCTCCCGACGTACTATCCGGGAACTTACGACGCCACGCAGGCCTCGCTGGTCACTCTCAAAGCGGGAGACGAAATGCCGGTCAGTTTGACCCTGCTTCCGGCGCAAACGTATCGCGTCCGCGGCATCGTGACCGGAGTCAGCCCAACGCAAAAGGCCACTGTGGACCTGGTTTCCAAGGGTGGAGATTCTGTGCACGCGAGTGAAGTTGGATCGGACGGCCGGTTCGAACTGATCGGCGTCGGTCCCGGCTCTTACGTGCTCCGCGTCACGGCTGGAACCGACACGCAGACCCTGACCGCAAAGCAAGACGTCAATGTAATAGCCGGAGATGTTGACGGCCTGAAGCTGACGCCACAGCCCACTTTCACCATTACCGGTCATCTCCGAATTGCAGACGGCCGCGGAGACGTGACTCAACTTTCCGCCAACCTGCGTCAGGCTGCCGCTTCGGATGACCTGGGCATCATGTTGTCGCAAGATTTCTTTGGCGCCAACTCACCGGTGGATCGTTACGGTAATTTCGCCTGGAAAAATGTCAGCGTCGGCGACTACACTGCGCAAGTTTATGGAGGCGACGGACAGGGCCTTTTCTTGCAATCCGCAAACCTCGGTGGCGCCGACGTTATGACCGGATTTTCTGCGGCAGGTCCGGCCACGATTGAACTGGTCGTAAGCACGAAGGGTGGGACCGTCGAAGGCGTAGTCGTTGAGAAAGAAAAGGATGTAGACGAAGATCATCCCGTCGCGAACGCTACGGTTGTAGCCGTACCCGAGGAAAAATTCCGGAAGATTCCAGAACGTTTTCTGGTTGGTGCGACTGACCAGCACGGCCTCTTCACGATTCGCGGCCTGGCTCCGGGGACCTACACTCTTTACGCGTGGCAAGACCTGGAAGACAGCGTCTGGCGCGACCCCGACTTCCTGAAATCACAGGAGGCGAACGGCACGGCGGTGCGAGTGAGCGAAGGCTCGACTCAGAAAGTTGAGCTCAAGATCAGTCCCGTGGCGGAGGAATGGCGCTAGAAATTGGTTTAGCCCTGATCAGGTACAATATTGGGGCCGCAGACTTTCCTTTTCGATGGTTCTGTTTGATCCATGTTTCTGACCCTCATTTCTTCGCCGTTGGCGACGGCTGTCCTTGCCCTTGCGACCAAAGGCTTGGGTCCGTATCTGCGCCAGCATTTTCTGGATAAGACTTTTCAGGGGCTTTATCAGGTCAATGCCTTTGACCTCGCGCTGCTCATTCCCTACTTCATTGTGCTGATTATTCTGGCGGCCTATGGCGGACACCGCTATTGGCTCGTGTACCTCTACTACAAGAATAAAAAGAACAAGACCACTGATCCTCCGGGACATTTCGCCGAACTTCCGCGCGTTACGGTGCAGTTGCCGATTTTCAACGAGCAATACGTGGTCGACCGCTTGCTCGATGCCGTGTGCCGACTCGAATACCCGAAAGACAAACTCGACATCCAGTTGCTGGACGACTCGACCGATGAAACCGTAGAAGTCGCACGCCTCTTGGTCGAACGCTACGCCGCGCTGGGGAACCCAGTTGTGTATGTGCACCGCACAAATCGTCAGGGATTCAAGGCCGGTGCTCTGGAAGCCGGACTGAAGACTGCGAAGGGCGAGTTTGTTGCCATCTTCGACGCTGATTTTGTTCCCCCGCCAGATTTCCTGCTGAAGTGCATCCATCATTTCACCGATCCGAAGATTGGCATGGTGCAAACCCGCTGGACACACATCAACCGCAACTACTCGTTGCTGACTCAAGTTGAAGCGATTCTGCTCGACGGCCATTTCGTGCTCGAACATTCGGGACGTTCGCGGAGCGGCGTCTTCTTCAATTTCAACGGAACCGCCGGAATGTGGCGTCGGCGCGCCATCGATGAGGCCGGTGGCTGGGAGCATGACACGCTGACCGAAGACACCGATCTTTCCTACCGTTCCCAACTCAAAGGCTGGAAGTTCGTTTATCTGCAGGATGTCGAATGCCCCGCCGAGTTGCCCGTGGAAATGACCGCGTTCAAAACTCAGCAGGCGCGTTGGGCGAAGGGATTGATCCAGGTTTCCAAGAAAATTCTGCCGCGCGTCCTCGCCAGCGATGAGTCGCGACACATAAAAATCGAGGCTTGGTACCACCTGACGGCAAACCTGAGCTATCCGCTCATGATCGTGCTATCGGTTTTGCTCATGCCGGCCATGATCATCCGCTTCTATCAGGGATGGTTCCAGATGCTCTATATCGACCTGCCGCTGTTTATGGCATCGACATTTTCGATTTCCAGTTTCTATCTGGTCTCGCAGAAGGAGCTGTTTCCCAAGAGTTGGGGACGGGCTCTGCTTTACCTGCCGTTGCTGATGTCGCTGGGAATCGGCCTGACGATCACCAATACGATCGCCGTGATCGAAGCTCTCGTCGGCAAGCAAACGGCTTTTGCCCGAACGCCCAAATACCGCGTCGAGTCGAAAAAGGACAGGGTGGGGGCGAACAAGTATCGCAAGCGTCTGGGATGGGTTCCGTGGGCAGAACTTCTAGTCGGAACCTATTTTGCGGCGGCGATTTACTACGCCATCGACAACGAGAATTACTTCACCGTTCCCTTCCTGCTGCTCTTCGTTGTCGGCTACTGGTGTACCGGCCTGATGTCGCTATTGCAGGGGAGATTCGCGGGGCTTTCCGTCGGTTCAGAAACTCACACCAAGCCATTTCCTGTTGGCGTGTAGCCATTGAGGCATTGAATTCAATTGTTCTTGGGAAGCTTGAAGTCGATGGTGATCTGAATCGCGTAGGCGACGGGCTTTCCGTCCAACTCAAACGGCTTATAGCGCCAGCGCTTCACCGCATCCACAGCGGATGGCGCGAGCACAGGCGATCCGTCCACAACCCGGATCTCACGCACAGTCCCATTTTCCGCGACTGTTGCCTCCAGCATCACAGCGCCTTCCAACCGCAAAGTGAGGGCCTGAGCCGGATAAACGGGTTGCACGCGGCGCACCAGTTCTCCGCCGGAGACCCCGCCCGACACCGGCGCAGAAAGGCTTGGCAGTGCCGCATTGGCAGAAAGCACTCCGCTCAGCTCCGACTTGCCGGCCCTCTCGCCAGAGATTGCCGGCGGCTCAGTAAGCGCAGGCTCGTCGGTTGGAGCATCCCGGGTTGGAGCATCGGGCGTCCGGTGAGGGATGCTGACATTAGCCGCCACTTTGTCGGCAACGTCGCCCATCAGGGACGGCGCGGCCGTTTTTCTGGAGATGACGTCCACTTTGGAGGCAAACGTCACGGGCGCTCCCGCCGACGGCTTCCCTGAAGAAGTAAATAAGGATTCGCCGCCCGGGTTTTCCTTCCACACCGGATCACCATCGGCAGAATGAACCGCAGCCGGACGGACGGCTGGGGGAGCATCGACCGCATGATTCATAGTTTCGGGCACAGCCGCATGGGCCTTGCTGTTCGAGTCATCCGGGCCACGCCAGCCCAGCCAGATGACGAAAGCAAGCAGCGAGAGAGCCAGCAGTCCAATGCCGCCGAGCACGAACGGGCGCGACCGGTGATCGACAAACGCCAGAGCTACATCCCCGACGCGATCCGACGCCGGTAACAGCCCCGACTGCGGCTTTTCGATCGCCGACGCCAGTTTCGGCGGAGCCGGGGAGGCCCCGTGCGGCCGTGTAGCGCGCGCTCTTTCCGCCAGCGCAGCCAGTTGCTGCAGAGTCGCGATGTGCTCTTCGCTGAACGCCGACGGCTGGGTCGAAAGAACTTCGAGGATCCCGTTCACCCCGCGCCAACCCTGAATGGGCAGCACAACCATGGAACGCAACCCCAGGCTACGGCACACCTCCACATCGACAAACGGATTGTTCTCGGTATCGGAGCAATGCTGGACCTTCGCGGTTCGCAGACACTCGCCTGAGATTCCTGCGTCAGCATTCAACCGCGCACCGATCGGAGGAGCCGGGTCGCCGCTGCGCGCGCGGCAAACCATCGCTCCTTCCTTCCACATGGCAAGAGCGGCGCCCGAGGCCCCGGTCAGTTGCCGGGCGGTATCGGTGATGGTTGCCAGCATCGTCTCCAGACGATGGTCGCCACCCGCGATCAGATCCTTCAAGGATCCGAGCGTCGTTGCCTCGTCCAGTTTCTCGGCAACGTCGCCCGACGGCTGGTCGTTCCGGCCGGGCAGGGCATCCGGAGATGAGCGCTCAAATGCACCGAATAGTCGGGTGGTGCGTGACGGCTTGGACTGAGGCACTACCACTGATTTTTCTCAAAAAGGCGGATTGCCGGGCGAAACCGGCAGAACGCAAGCGGCGCGGCTAATTTGGCCGAAGTATGAGCCAAGAACCCGCGCCTGTCAAGGAATCTGCCGCTCTTAAGCCCTTTCGCGTATCCCTTAAGGTTGTTCCCAAACCCACACTGACCACTGGAGTTATACACAGGGGAGATCGCCCGAGCACCAAACTAACTAACAATTTGGCCGCCACGGCGATGCTACCCTGATGGCGCTCTGGTTTCTCGCAGTTGCCTCCGCAAGAGGATTGCAGGGAACCAATCTCAAGAAGCTGCTAAGAACGGTCGAAGCGCTGGCGGATTTGGGTCCCGAACTGACTGCGGACCGCGACTTCCGCCAAACCGCTCGCACCATGCTGTCCGCGATCATGGAAGCGTCGGGCACGCGTGAGGCCGTGCTTTTTTCATTCGGCGAGCGACCTTCGATGTTGACCTCGGTCGATTCGCAAGGATTCGCCCTGCTGCCCGACCCGGCCGTAATGCCCTTGCTTCCCCGTCATGTCCATACCTTGGCGGCCGCCTCGGGCCCAGTGCTGCTGAACGGCTCGACCTACGACATATTCCTCAGTTCGGGTGGAAACGTGGCGCCGGAGCTGTTCAAGTGCATCTGTCCGCTTAGAGTCCGGGGAAAGCTCGTAGGCGTGATCGCGCTCGGGCGTCGGCAAGGCGATGCGCTCTACGAAGAAGACGCGCTCGACGCTTTCGAGATGCTCAGCCACTTCGTGGCCCTGGCGATTCAAAATCACACTCTGGGACAGACGCTCGCACAACGCGTCTCCGAAAATTTGCGACTTCTGGCCTCCTTACATGGCTTCTACGACAACGCCCTCGAGGCCTTTGCCACCGCCATCGACGTAAAGCACGTCAATATTCATGGACACTCCCTGCGTGTCGGCCGCTATGCCCAGGCCATCGGCGAAGCGCTCGGCATGGAACCTACCGACGTTTCTTCCCTTCGGTCGGCCGGCTACCTTCACGACATCGGCAAAGTTGCCGTCGATAAGCGGCTCTTTGAGAAGCCCTCGAAACTCGATGCGAACGAATCTCGCGAGATGCGGGACCATACCGTGGTCGGTCACCAGATCGTCAGCCATGTGCAGTTTCCCTGGCCTCAGATACCGGAAATCGTCCGCTGGCACCACGAGCGCGGAGACGGTTCGGGGTACCCGGACGGACTCCACGGGAGCGAAATGCCGCAAGCGGTTCGCATCATTGCCCTGGCCGATACCTTCGATGCCATGACCAGCGAACGCCCGTACCGTCAGCGGCTTTCGATCGGAGCGGCGCTTCAGGAATTGATCCGCGTCTCCCCCGAAAAATACGACGCCCAGGCACTGCAGGCGCTTCTCATCCAGGTACGGCGAGACACGGTTGGATCGAACCGCATTCCACTCCTCGACGCCGAAATGATGAACCTTTCCGCCACCGATGTAGACCAGTTAGCCTCCACGCTGCAGCACCGCCTCAACAACAACAAGCTGTACCTCACCTAGAAGACTCTGATTGAGCCTGTGCGTTCCTCCGTGTACCTCCGTGTCCTCTGTGGTTGGTAGACCACCCGAACTGATCAGAGAATTCCTCCCAGTGTAAAATCGAAGCCTGTCCACTCGTGCGTCGTTTTGTTCGGGAATGCGGCGTAGACTTGGGGCGGAAAATCACCGATGTAACCAATTTGCGCCCGTTTCATCTAATGGAAGTGTTCCTGAGGCTGCGGCGCAATTGCGAGTCGATCTGCCAGGAGAGAATTGATGGCCGTCAGTGACCAGTCTGTCGCCACCGGTACACAACTTGATCAGCTGTGTATCAACACCATTCGTACGCTTTCGATCGACGCGGTGCAGAAAGCAAACTCTGGCCATCCCGGCGCGCCCATGGGTCTGGCGGCGGTCGCTTATTGTCTTTGGCAGCAGTTTCTGCGCTACGACCCCGAGAATCCGCTTTGGCCGGATCGTGACCGTTTTGTCCTCTCCAACGGCCACGCTTCGATGCTGCTCTACTCGCTGATTCACCTGGCCGGCGTGCGCGAGGTAAATCCCGACGGCAAGGTTCTTTCGACTCCTGCGCTGTCTTTGGATGAGATCAAGAATTTCCGGCAACTGGGCAGCAAAACACCGGGGCATCCCGAGTATGGCCTGACCACCGGGGTTGAGACCACTACAGGGCCGCTGGGCCAAGGCGTTGCTAACAGTGTAGGAATGGCGATCGCCGAGCGCTGGCTCGCGGCACATTTCAATCGTCCTGGCTTCGACCTTTTCAACTACAACATCTGGACCATCTGCGGCGACGGCGACATGATGGAAGGGATCTCTTCCGAAGCTGCCTCAACCGCCGGCCACCTTAAGCTTTCGAATCTCTGTTGGATCTACGACAACAACAAAATAACGATCGAGGGCAAGACCGACCTCGCGTTCGACGAGGACGTTGCCGCCCGCTTCGCCGCCTATGGTTGGGATGTTACGCACGTCCACGACGCCAACGATCTTGTCGCGCTCGCCAATGCCTACGCTCACGCACTTAGCGTAAAAGACCGTCCAAAGCTGATCATCGTCGACAGCCACATTGCTTATGGCTCGCCCCACCGTCAGGACACGAAAGAAGCGCACGGCGAGCCCCTTGGCGAAGAAGAAGTAAAGCTCACCAAGCGCGCCTACGGATGGCCGGAAGACGCCAAGTTCCTCGTTCCCGATGGCGTGCGCGAGAACTTCCGCGATGTCATGGGTAAGCGCGGACGGCAGCTAAGCGGTCAGTGGAAAGAGCTGTTCGCAAGATACAGCGCACAATATCCGGATCTGGCTGCGCAACTCGGGCTAATGCTCCAGCGGCAAACTCCGCCGGGATGGGATAAGGAACTACCCACATTTGCCGCCGACGCGAAGGGACTTGCCACTCGCGAATCCTCCTCGAAAGTGCTCAACGCGATCGCCAAGAATCATCCCTGGCTCATGGGCGGTTCGGCGGATCTCTATCCATCGACCAAAACGCGGCTCACCTTCGATGGTGCCGGCGACTTCGAACCCGGACAGTACAACGCACGGAATTTCCACTTTGGCATTCGCGAGCATGCCATGGGCGCCATCGTCAATGGAATGACACTATCGAATGTCCGAGCTTACGGTTCGACTTTCTTGATCTTCAGCGACTACATGAAAAATCCGATCCGGCTCTCGGCCCTCATGGAGATACCGTCGATCTGGATTTTCACTCACGATTCCATCGGCGTCGGCGAAGACGGCCCCACGCATCAGCCGATCGAACAACTGGTTGGCCTGCGGGCAATCCCCGGACTGATTACCCTGCGGCCCAGCGATGCCAACGAAGTCGTCGAGGCGTGGAAAGTCATCATGGCCCTTAAGAAGGAACCCGTCGCGCTGATTCTAACCAGGCAAGCGCTGCCGACCTTCGACCGCACAAAATATGCGCCCGCATCGGGCGTGGCTCGAGGTGCGTACATTTTGGCGGAAGCCGAAGGAGGCAAGCCGCAAGTCATCCTGATGGCGACAGGCAGCGAAGTGTACCTTTGCATTGACGCCTACGAGAAGCTGAAATCTGAAGGTGTGCGGGCGCGAGTGGTCAGCATGCCTTCGTGGGAACTGTTCGAACATCAAGACCAGAGTTACCGCGATCAGGTGCTCCCGCCCGACGTCACCGCCCGGGTTGCGGTCGAACAGGCATCGACGATGGGATGGGCACAGTACACGGGGCTGAAAGGCCGGATCATCGGCATGCGCACGTTTGGCGCATCGGCACCGCTTAAGGATTTACAGAAGAAATTCGGCTTCAGCGCCGACGCAGTCGCCCAGGCAGCCCGCGGGTTGGTAGGCAGATGAGTTCGACGCCAGGTTAGCGTTGCACCTGTTTCCCAGCCGCGAAGCGGCAAAAGAACTCAGCCCACGGCGCAAGCCGTGGGTGGAAATCGTGACGAAGAAGCTAGCCCCGAAAGGGGCGAAAGAAACGCGTTTCCGCAAGGAGAAGTCCATGAATCCCGTAGGTACCCTCGAAACCGCAAAGGCCGCAAATCCTCTGGTTCAGCTTCAACATTTCGGCCAGTCAATCTGGCTCGACTACATTCGCCGCGACCTGCTGAAGGGCGGCGAACTGCAGCGTCTGATCAACGAAGACGGCCTCCGAGGGATGACCTCGAACCCTGCCATTTTCGAAAAGGCGATCGCCGGTTCGACGCAATATCAGGATTTTCTCGATTCGCTCGCCAGCCGTACTGAGCTTGACGCCAAAGGCCGCTACGAACTGCTCGCCATTCGCGACATCCAGGATGCAGCCGACTTGCTGCGCCCCGTCTACCAGAGCACGAAAAAACGCGACGGCTATGTGAGCCTCGAAGTGTCTCCTTACCTCGCGCACGATACGAATGGCACCATCGACGAGGCGCGGCGGCTCTGGAAAACCGTGGCCCGCGAAAACGTGATGATCAAAGTGCCCGGCACGCCCGAAGGCATCCCTGCAATCCGCCAACTGCTGAGCGAAGGCATTAACATCAACGTCACCCTGCTCTTTGCTCAGCCCGTGTACGAAGAAGTTGCCGCGGCCTTCATTGATGGAGTCGAGAAATTTTCCGCCGGCGGCGGCGATGCCAGCAAAGTTGCCAGCGTGGCTAGCTTCTTCATCAGCCGCATCGATTCCCTGGTCGACTCTCTGGTGGGCGAAAAACTCAAAAACGAGACGGACGCCGGCCGAAAAGCAAAGCTCCAGGGAATTCTCGGAAAGGTCGCAATCGCGAACGGTAAGCTGACATACGAAGCCTACGAGCGCATCTTCTCCTCTCCGCGCTGGAAGGCATTGGCTGCCAAAGGTGCGCAGACGCAGCGCGTCCTGTGGGCCAGCACCAGCACCAAGAATCCGGCCTACCGCGACGTCATTTATATCGAAGAACTGATCGGGCCAGACACGGTAAACACCGTCCCTCCAGCAACTCTGGATGCCTTCCGCGATCACGGCAAACCGCGCCAGAGCCTTACCGAGGACTTAGCAGGAGCTCGCAAAACGATGGCTGACCTGGCCGCCGTAGGCATCGTCATGAAGGACGTCACCGATAAGCTCACCGCCGATGGCGTGAAGCTTTTCGCCGATGCCTTCGACACGCTCTTAGCCGCCGTCGAGAAAAACACGAAACGCACCAGTTCGCCAAAGGTCAACGCGCAGAGCGCTTCCCTGCCTGCCGACCTTGACGCCGCGGTAAAAAAAAATCTTAACGACTGGCGGGCATCGGGCAAAGTAAGACGCCTCTGGCAACAAGATGCCTCCCTTTGGACGAACGACGACGAAGCCAAGTGGCTGGGATGGCTCGGCATCACCGACGACCAGATCGCAAATGTCGCAAAACTCAAAGCGCTCGCCGACGAATTAAAGGGCGGCGGCTTCTCTGACATTCTTCTCCTCGGCATGGGCGGATCAAGCCTTTGCCCCGAAGTCCTATCCCTGACTTACCCGCAAACGCCGGGCTTCCCGCGCTTGCATATCCTCGACTCCACCGATCCGGCGCAGATTCGCAGCATCGAGAAAAAAGTCAACCTCGCGAAGACGCTCTTCATCGTTTCCAGCAAGTCCGGTAGCACGCTCGAGCCCAACATCTACAAGCAGTACTTCTTCGAGCGCGTGCAACAGACCGTTGGCGCCGACAAGGCGGGCAGTCGCTTCATCGCCATCACCGATCCCGGCTCGAAGATGCAACTCGTCGCCGAACGCGACCGCTTCCGTCACATCTTCTATGGCTTGCCCTCGATCGGTGGGCGTTATTCGGCGCTCTCCAACTTCGGAATGGTCCCCGCCGCAGCGATGGGCCTTGCCGTCGACAAGTTCCTGCAGCGGACGCACGAGATGGTCGACGCCTGCAAGGCAAATGTCCCGGTCGACCAGAATCCGGGAGTCATGCTCGGCCTGATCATGGGAACCGCCGCCAAAGCCGGCCGTGACAAGATCACGCTGATTGCTTCGCCGGGCATTTCCGATCTCGGTGCATGGCTTGAACAATTGATCGCGGAGTCCACCGGCAAAGTCGGCAAAGGAATCATTCCCGTCGATCGTGAAGAACTCGCCTCGCCCGACGTCTACGGAAATGATCGAATCTTCGCCTATCTCCGCCTCGAAGGCGCGGCCGACGCCGCACAAGACGCGAAGGTGGCCACCCTCGAAAAGGCCGGCCAGCCCGTCGTTCGCATCGCTGTGTCTGATACTTACAGTCTCGGCCAGGAATTCTTCCGCTGGGAGATTGCAACGGCGGTCGCCGGATCCATTATCGGCATCAACGCCTTCAACCAGCCCGACGTTGAAGCAAGCAAGATCGTCACCAAGCAACTGACGTCCGCCTATGAAAGTTCGGGCTCGTTGCCTGCTGAAAAGCCCCTGGTTGATGGACCCATCAAACTTTTCACCGACGACAAGAACGTTGCCGATCTCATCGAAGTGACAAAGTCCGGCCCGGTCTCGGACGATGCACTCACGGCTTTTGTCCGCGCGCATCTCAAGCGTCTCGGCGCTGGCGATTATTTCGCCGTGCTCGGCTACATCGAGATGAATGCCGAACACGAAGCTCTGCTGCAAAGCCTGCGCATTGCCGTTCGTGATCGCAAGCATGTCGCGACCTGCCTAGGATTTGGCCCGCGTTTTCTGCATTCCACCGGCCAGGCGTACAAGGGTGGTCCGAATAGCGGAGTCTTTCTGCAGATCACGTGCGACGACGCGCAAGACTTGCCGGTTCCGGGACAGAAGTACACCTTCGGCGTTGTGAAAGCGGCTCAGGCTCGCGGCGACTTCAAGGTACTAGCCGACCGCCATCGCCGTGCGCTGCGCGTGCACCTGGGCAGTGACGTTAAAGCGGGTCTCGCAAAGCTGAACGAACTGGTGAAGCAAGTTCTGTAGTCACTTCCTTGGGCTGCGTGGGGACGGGCGAATGCCCGTCCAGCCCCACTATTTAAGGAGCACGAATGCAACTCGGAATGGTAGGACTCGGGCGCATGGGCGCCAACATGACACGTCGCCTGATGCGCGGCGGCCACACGATGGTCGTCTCCGATCTCAGCGCGGACGCCGTCAAAGGTCTCGCCGGCGAAGGCGCTGTCGGATCTTCTTCGCTCAACGACCTCGTCACCAAACTGACCGCGCCGCGCGCCGTATGGATCATGGTGCCGTCAGGCGATCCCACGGAGAAGACGGTGCAGGCTCTGCTCGCGACCATGCAGGCGGGCGACACCATCATCGACGGCGGGAATTCCTACTTCAAAGACGATGTTCGCCGCTCGAAGCTCTGCTCTGCCAAGGGCGTGCACTACGTCGACGTTGGCACCAGCGGCGGCGTCTGGGGACTCGACCGCGGCTACTGCATGATGATCGGCGGCCCGAAAGATGCCGTGCAGCGCCTCGATCCGATCTTCAAGACGCTGGCGCCCGGACGCGGCGACATCCCGCGCACTCCTGGTTTCGACAAGCGCGGAGGCACCGCCGAAGACGGATACATTCACTGCGGCCCATCCGGCTCCGGACACTTCGTCAAGATGGTGCACAACGGCATCGAGTACGGCATGATGCAGGCCTACGCTGAAGGCTTCGACATCTTCAAGAACGCGACCAGCAAAGACCTGCCCGAAGACATTCGCTACGATCTCAACCTTCCCGATATCGCCGAAGTCTGGCGGCGCGGAAGCGTGGTCAGTTCATGGCTGCTCGACCTGACCGCGATGGCGCTGACCGAGAACCCCACGCTCGCCGAATACAGCGGCTTCGTGCAGGATTCCGGCGAAGGCCGCTGGACGATCCAGGCGGCACTCGAAGAAGCGGTTCCAGCCGAAGTGCTGACCGCAGCTTTGTATACGCGATTCCGCTCGCGGCAAGATCATACGTTTGCCGAGAAGATGCTTTCCGCTATGCGGCAGAAGTTCGGCGGACACGTTGAACCGAAAAAGCATTGAGACATTGAGTCATTGAGGTATTGAGTCATTGACTCGACCTTCCAGTGATGCAGTGTTTCCAAAATGATTCAATGATTCGATGTCTAAATGATTCAATAGAGGTAATCGATGGCTCAGACTGAAGTTCTGCCCGCAGCGACGAAGCCCAAAGTCGGACGTACCGGCGATCCCTGTGTCATGGTGATCTTCGGCTTCTCCGGCGATCTCACGCGCCGCAAGCTGATTCCCGCTCTCTATAACCTCGCCAGCCAGCAACTGCTGTCGCGCGAGTTTGCCGTCATCGGAGTTGGCCGCAGTCCGATGAGCGATGACGACGCGCGGAAGAAAGTCACCGAAGACTTCAAGCAGTTTGCCACCGGCACGGTCGACAAGGATCTGTGGGAGTGGTTCGTCCGCCGCATCAGCTACCTCAATGGAGACTTCGACGATCCCGCGACCTACGACAAGCTGAAAGACGCGCTCGGCAAGGTCAACCAGGAACACAATTCGCACGGCAACTACTTCTTCTACCTCGCGACCGCGCCCAACTACTTCGGCGACATCGTCGAGCGCCTCGCCAACGTCGGACTGATGCACGAGGAGAATGGCCAGTGGCGTCGCGTCATCATCGAGAAGCCGTTTGGCCATGATCTCGATTCCGCCAAGGCTCTCAACAAGCAGATCCTCAAAGTCGCCTCGGAATGCCAGATCTACCGCATCGATCACTACCTCGGAAAAGAGACGGTCCAGAACATCTTGGCTCTTCGCTTTGCCAACGGAATCTTCGAGCCCATCTGGAATCGCCGCTACATCGACCACGTGCAGATTTCCGTCGCTGAAACCGTCGGCGTCGAGAAGCGCGGAGGCTATTACGACGGAGCGGGCGCGCTGCGCGACATGGTGCCAAACCACATCATGCAGCTCATCACGCTGACCGCAATGGAGCCTCCAATCTCGTTCGAGGCGAATGCGGTGCGCGACGAGCAAGCGAAGATCCTGCACGCGATTCAGCCCTTCAGCAACGAAGACGTCCTCAGCAAAACCGTTCGCGGCCAATACGGAGAAGGCATCGTCGATGGCGAGCGCGTTCCCGCGTATCGCGCCGAAGACGGCGTTCCTCCTGATTCGCGCACCGAGACCTTTGTCGCCATGCGCCTGCTGATCGACAACTGGCGTTGGGCAGGAGTTCCCTTCTACCTGCGAACCGGCAAGCGTTTGCCCGGACGCAACACGCACGTCGTGATTCAGTTCCGGCGCGCGCCGTTCATGCTCTTCCGCGAGACGCAGGTCGAGAACATGATGCCCAATCAACTGGTGCTGCATATCCAGCCCGAAGAAGGTATCTCGCTGCGCTTTGCGGCCAAAACTCCTGGACCTGCCATGCAACTCGGCGAAGTCAACATGGACTTCGCTTACGCTGACTATTTCGGCGTTGTGCCATCGACTGGCTACGAACGCCTTCTCCACGACTGCATGACTGGAGACGCAACTCTGTTCCAGCGCGCGGACATGGTCGAAGCGGGATGGAGCATCGTCAATCCCGTGCTCGACGTGTGGAAAGCGCTTCCTCCGCGCAACTTCCCCAACTACGCTTCGGGAACGTGGGGACCGAAAGAGTCGGAAGAGTTGATGGAACGCGATGGACGTCGCTGGAGAGATTTCGAAAAATAATGCTGGGCGACAACCTGCGATTCGTATCAGGGTATCGCTTTAGCGATACCGACAATTGCCCGAATTGAATGCCCCTTTAGGGGCTGGGGCGTGGACCGTTTCTCCTCATAACGTATGCCTTCAACCCGCGAAATCGAAGTGCTCGCCACAGCTGCCGATCTTTATCACGCCGCTGCCGAGGAATTCGTTCGCGCGGCGCGCGCCGCGATCGGCGCGCAAGGACGATTCACCGTTGCGCTCTCGGGCGGCTCGACTCCCAAAGCTCTCTATTCCCTGCTCGCCGCGAATTACGCGAACTTCGCCTGGGATCGCGTGTTTCTCTTCTTCGGCGATGAGCGTCACGTTCCGCCAACCGACGCCGAAAGCAATTACCGGATGGTCAACGAATCGCTGCTTACCAAAATCAAGATTCCGCCGGAAAATGTTTTTCGCGTGAAGGCCGAGAACTCCGATGCTGCAGCCGCTGCCGCTGATTATGAAACGCAGCTGCGCAAATTTTTCGATCTCAAAGCCGGAGTTCAGAATGAAGAATTTCCGCGCTTCGATCTCATCCTGTTAGGCGTCGGTCCTGACGGCCACACCGCGTCGCTCTTTCCCGGCTCAGACGGCTTGAAAGAAAAATCGCGCCTCGTGATTGCCAACTGGGTCGAGAAGTTCAAGACCTTCCGCATCAGCTTCACCTTCCCAGTGCTGAACAACGCCAGCGAAGTAATGTTCATGGCCGCGGGCGCCGACAAAGCCGATATCGTAAGCCAGGTTCTGGAAGGCAAGAACGCGACAGAATTTCCTTCTCAACAAATCCAACCGTCCGACGGAAAATTGCTCTGGATGTTGGATGAAGCTGCAGCGGCGAAATTGGCCAGGCGGTAGTCGTTGGTCGATGGTCGTTGGTCGTTCGCTATTCGTCGTTCGCCGTTCGCCGGGTGCCCCATTCAAGCCGTCTTTTGGCTTGAGTGGGGAAGTTCGACCGCCGGACAAAGTGTTGCCGGGTGCCCCATTCAAGCCGTCTTTTGGCTTGAGTGGGGAGGTTCAACCGCCGGACAAAGTGTCCCTGCCGCTCGTTCTCGCCTTCTGGCTGTCCACTCGCACTCAATCTCCACTCTTCCTTCGCATCCTGTCGCGTATTGGCAAAAGCTGCTCCACTCCCAATCTTCCGGACGCTCACATAACCCGCGTTTCACCGGATTGCGATGGATGTATCGGAGTTTCTCCACAAACTGGCGGTAGTTTCGGACGTTGAAATCGTAGTAACGCTTTTGCCAGAAGTGATCGGCCTCGCCGACCAGACGCCGCGAGACGCCTTGCTTCAGCGACTTGATAGCATCCGCGAGCAGACCGCTCTCGGGTTCGCTGACCAGTAAGTGAACATGCTCCGGCATGACTACATACGCATACACGCAAAGTCTGGAACTGCGCCGCACACGCTCCAGCGCGAACTCGAAGCTTCGTCGCGACGGCCCGGCCGTGAACAACGGTTGTCGGTGATAGCAGGAGAAGGTGACGAAATGGCTGTGCCCGGTTTCCTGAAATCTTTTCAATCCCCATGGCATGACGCCAGACTACGTCCGCGGAAAGGCCCCACTCAAGCCGAAACCGGGCTTGAATGGGGCACCATCAGAGAACAAGTACCAGATCGGGAAAACTGAGAACTTACAACTTGGAGCCTCATCAATGATTTTGTCTCATCCGCGCCAGCACAACTTGATACATCTTGATTCATCCGGTGCCCCATTCAAGCCGTCCTTTGGCTTGAGTGGGCCACCAGCCTGTGTGTTAACAATCTCTCCGTCTTTAACTATCGCGGAGATGTTGGCCACCCGCCAAACTCTCCATGCTAGG
>CAVRYB010000053.1:0-45078 GCA_963725295.1 uncultured Acidobacteriaceae bacterium | reverse complement strand
GCGCTGGCCATTGCCGGATACCGTCGCGCGGAAACGGCGCGCCGCGCCGCCGTCAGCGCCCGCGAAGAAGCCGTCGCAGTCACCGGGTTTTTCACCAAGATGCTGTCCTACGCGGATCCCTGGCTGGCCGGCCCGGATGTCTCGGTGAAGGCGGTGCTGGATCGGGCCGCTTCGACCCTGAGCGAGGACTTCAAGGACCGGCCGGCGGCCGAACTGCGCATCCACGATGCGATCGCGGAAGCCTACGCCGGACTCGGCCAGTACAATCTGACGGCTCAGCATGCGGCGAGGGCCGCCCTGCTCGCACGAACGGTGTACGGTCCCGACGCGGTCGAAACCCTGCAGCTGGAGGCCGGCGAGGCATCCGGCTTGATGCTGATGGGGCACGAGGTGGAGGCAGAAGCGGAGCTTCGCCGGGCCCTGGCGGTGCTCGGACGAAAACAGGGACCCAACGCCTTGGAAATCGGACGCGTAAATCGTGAGCTCGCCCTCTGTTTGGGGGAGCAAGGACGATTTGACGAGGCCGTCGAAACGGAACTCCGAGTGCTGGCGAACTTCAAGGAAAACCTCCCGGCCAACGATTGGGATATCGTGCATGGCAAGGATGATCTGGGGAAGATGCTCTCCCAGCCGGGGCAGTGTGCCCGGGCCCGAGAGGTGTTTTGGGAGACACTGGTGACCAAGGGGGAAATCCAGGACGAGCAAACCCGCGCCCAAGTCTTGCACTCCGCCGCCGTCAACGAAAGAGCGATGGGGGCCTACGTCCGGGCCGAGACCCTGGCGCGGCGCTCGTACGAGATGGCGAAACGACTTTTTGGCAACGACTATCTGGAGACGCAGCTCTATCGTCTTGCGCTGGGGGACGTGCTCGCGCACCAGGGGAGAATTCCGGAGGCATTGGCTGAAGTCGAACCGAGCGCGACGGCGATCCGGCGGCTATTGGCGACGGGAGCCCGCAGACCTTGCGCCTCTGCTCGAGACTCCCACTCGCGCAGGGCTTGGGCGGCCACCGACGAAGCCATCCGGCAGGCCCGGATTGCCTACGAGTGGTTTCGACGCCAAACCGGCAACGGCGCGGCGGCCGCCGCGGATCTGGCGATCGTTCTCACTCATGCCGGGCGGGCCGCCGAGGCCGAACAGCTCAGCCGCGAGACCTTGGCGGACCTGGCCGGTTTACGGTGGAGAAATGAATATGTGCTCAGCGACATTCATCGGGCGCTGGCCGGGGCGTTGGCGGCGCAGAACAAGACGGCCGAGGCGGAGGCGGTCTTGCTCGAAAACCACGCCACGCTGGCAAAACTCACCGTCGATGTCAGCGACCAGCTGCGGCTCACGGTTGACGCACTGGATGCGCTCTACGAACGAACCGGCCAGCCGCAGCAAGTGGCGGCCTGGCGGGCACGTCGTCCGCCGGAGCCAGCGCCAGGTGTCGTCGATCTCCAGCGCCTTGCCATGGATGCGCTGCTTGAGGCTCTCGCCTTCCAGTTTCTCCATGACGATGAACGGATGTCCGTCGTTGTCTTCGATGTCGTGGATGGTGCAGATGTTCGGATGATTGAGCTGCGAGGCGGCCCGCGCTTCACGAGTAAAGCGTTCCAGTGACCGCGGGTCTTTGGCCAGATGTTCAGGAATGAACTTGAGCGCGACGTGACGTCCCAGGCGAAGGTCTTCCGCCTCGTAAACAATCCCCATCCCGCCGCCGCCCAGTTTCGACAGCACCCGGTAGTGGGAAAACGTCTGCCCGACAATCTCCATAGCTCGTGTGGGGCGGACATTCCTGCCCGCCGCCTTTGCTTTCGACTCTGCGGGTTGGCCGAAACGGACCTTACCCGCGAAGGCGTAATGTTAGAGTGTCACAGCGGTGGGGTCAACCGTTTCCAACCTGAGATTCTCGTCGTGAAGCGCTGACATTACTTGCCTTGGAAATAGGCTCTGTCGCTTTACTTCGACAATAGTGACCCGCGTGGGAAGTTCGTCCTAGGTAGATCCGGGTTATTGCCACATCATTTTGTATGTGTTCCCCTTGTTGTCCACGGCGACGCCTTGTCGCGCGTCCAGCGACTCTACTTGGAGAACCGTTCCTTGGTTTCCCGTAAACACACCCTGTCCAATCTTCTTTCCCAGAATATGGGCGACGAAATATCCCTGTCCGTAGACGGCATCCCAGGCAAAGGCCAGGTTGGGCTGGGGCGGATTGCTGGCTCCCGCCGCGGGCATATTCACCGAAGTCGCTTTGACCGTTTTGGGCTTGCCCTCGAGTATTTCTCCGTTGGCGACGGTCCAGGATTTCAGTAGCAAAAACGGAGGACCAGCCGAAAAGACGGGTCGCCTGATCTTGCCTGAAAACACCGACTGGGGTGTCTGCGCTGCCAGAGGCCCCTGTACGGGGTAGAGCTTTTGTCCGAAAGCGTCGGAACCGGAGAGAATCACGCAAAAGTACAACGTGATCAAAGGAAGAACGAGCTTGGTCTTCATTCGATAAACTCCTTGAAACCGAAATGCTGTTCGTTCCAGGCCATCAACTATGCGACCGCGAAGCCGGTAATCTGGTCAAAGGACATCTGTCTAATCAATTTAACTCCCCGCCGCGAAGGAAGTTGCGCATAGATTTGTAAACCCTGAGTGATGAGCCTGCCCGGCGGGAAAGCCCATGCTGGGTTCCAGGGAGTCGTTAGGCGTGAGCGCGCGAGAGCAGATGCCCGGATCGTTTTCGGAGTAGCTTGGACTCGGATGCCGTCTACTTATTTCTTCGTGGGGCAGCATCCGTCCCGTCCGCACATAGCGGTCATGCCATCCCAAGCTCTCATGCAGTAGGTGGGGTGTGTGCTTTCCAAACGAGAGTCGTTCAGCGCGCTCCTGATAATCGCGCAGCAGAGGACGATAGTCCGGATGCGCACAGTTCTCGATGACCAGCTTCGCTCTCTGTCGTGGCGATAGGCCTCGCAGATCGGCGAGTCCTTGCTCGGTCACAATCACACCCACGTCGTGCTCGGTATGGTCCACGTGCGAGACCATCGGGACAATTGTCGTAATGGCACCTTTTTGCGCGGTTGACGGCGCCATGAAGATAGCCAGGTATCCATTGCGCGCAAAATCACCCGAGCCGCCGATCCCGTTCTGAATCCGCGATCCCATGACGTGGGTCGAATTCACGTTGCCGTAGATGTCGGCCTCAATCATGCCGTTCATACCGATCACGCCCAGCCGGCGGATGATTTCCGAATGGTTAGAAATCTCCTGCGGACGAAGAACGATCTGCTTGCGGAAGGTCGCCATTTCAGCGTTGACCTGCGCCAGCATGCTCGGACTTAGCGAAAATGCCGTCGCCGAAGCGCATGTGACCTTGCCGCTGCGCAACAACTCGATCATGCCGTCTTGAATGACTTCGGTATACGAAGTCATATTTTCAAATGGCCCTTCCAGTAGTCCGAACAACACAGCGTTGGCGATGTTGCCGACGCCCGATTGCAACGGCAGCAGGGAAGACGGAATGCGCCCGCTCTTCACCTCCCATGCCAGAAATTCCAGAATGTGCCCAGCAATTCGCCGCGAAGCCTCGTCCGGAGCTTTGAACGCGCTGTTGCGGTCCGGAGAATCGGTCAGCACGATCGCAGCGACCTTTTCTGGGTCAACATGCAGATATGGAGTGCCAATTCTTTGTCCCGGATGCACCAGTGGAATCGGCTGCCGGTGCGGTGGAGGCTGCATTCCGTAATAGATATCGTGCATGCCTTCGAGTTCAGCTGGCTGCCACGAATTCACTTCGAGTATCACCTTCTCTGCCTGGTCGATCCACGTGCGATTGTTGCCGATCGACGAACTCGGAACCAGCCGCCCGTCTTCGAGAATGGCCGTTACCTCGACCAGCGCCCAGTCCATTTTTCCCAGGAACCCGTACTCGACATACTGCGCAACGTGGCCGAGGTGGATGTCCATGTACTCCATCTCGCCGGCATTGATGCGTTTGCGCGTTTCCGGGTCCGACTGATACGGCAGTCGCAGGTGGATGCCGCCCGCCATGGCCAGTGCGCCATCCAACTCTGGCCCCGTTGAAGCGCCGGTAAAGATGCTGACCTGGCATTTCTGGCCACGCAGATTCGCATCCGAGATGCGGCGGGCCAACGCCATCGGCACCGCTTTCGGATAGCCCGAACCGGTGAAGCCGCTCATGCCGATGCGTGTGCCAAAGTTAATCAGAGCCGCCGCATTGTCGGCGCTCATGATGCGCGAGGCCAGACTGGAATTGAGTACGCGAGAATTCGCCGCAGTAAGGGTAGCCATGCTTCAAAGGTATGGCGCAACCGGCTCTTGAACTGTGATGCGAGTCACGCCAATCGGTGACGACTTGGCGCTATGCCCGCCGCTGTTGCTTTGAAAGGGCGCGGCTTTAGACGCGCCGTGAGTGCCATCGATTCAAAACGGCTTCAGCCTCTGAGGTAGCCGTCAACTACGCGCTAACCAGCGCGGCCGACGATCCCACCCACTTCATGCCCTTGTTCTGATCCACGCCCATCATCAGCCCGCGGCCCATGCGGACGATCGTCAGAACCGGTTTTAGTTCATCGAGCCAGACATACATAATCCGCAACTCAACCTTGGTCGCGCCGTGTGGAGTCTCCACGACCGGCGTAAAGTTCATCCGTTCTTGCAGGATGTATTCGCCGCGCTTCGCTGCCGGAATGGCATCGATGTCAGCCCGCGAAGGCGCGATCACCACGCCCAGGCCGGCAAAAGAATACAGCGGCTTGAGTACGAAATTCTCTAAATCGGAAGGCACTTCCTTCAGCTGATCCAGGAACCAAGTCCGCGGCACCGACGAGTGTTTGAGGTAGGGAATCGAATACTTGCTAATGCGGAAATACCAGTTTGGATGCCCCGCCCACTCGACTTCCAGATCGTCGCGGAAATCAAACGGCGGCGTGATGCCTTTGCGTTCGAGTTCATCCACGATGGTGCGGTTATAAATTCTTTCGATCGGCACCCGCTTGCCACCTTCTTCATAAAAGAGCCGCCGTCCCTCTTTGCGGATCTTGGTGATGCACACGGTATGGATGCCGAGCAGTTTCTCGGTAAGCAGAAAATCAGGACGCGTCTTCTGCTCCTCCGGATGCACCTCCATGAGCACCACATGCGCCGGATCGTGCCCCGCAACAATCGCATCCTGCAACAGCCGTTGGTAGCCAGCCGAATCAAGTCCACTCAAAAAGTAACGCAACTCCGGGTCCAGGCCAAAAACATCGACGTATGCCTGTGCCAGAACCGGTTGGTAAGCATAGAGAGAAGGGAAGGCCTGCAGCTCAACAAGTTTCGGCTGCAATTCGCCAGCCGCGTCGCGCACAAGTCCGAAATCGACCTGAACAAACATCGGATGCTCGGCTTCGTTCGGCACGCGAAACTCCGCAGGGATAGAGGCCTCGGACCGCGCGCGATATTCGGGATTATCCACGAGTTGCCGGATCAGCGCCTTGCCATCCTCGCCCATCCGCGACACGAGCGCGTCAGGAAAGAAGCAAGGAGTCTCGCAAAGCGCGAACGGCACCTCCATGCCGCAACGAGAAGTCATCTCGCGCCGCAACTGTTCATACTTTTCAGGAGTGAATCGCGAGTTGAAGTCTTGCCGAAAGGAGGGAATCATAAGAGCCGGGGTGGTGACAGGGCTAAGCCCCGTTCAAATCTGACGGCAAAGCTTGCCAACCAAGAGCTAACTGCTAATGGCTAACAGCTAAGTGCTGATCCTACGCCTCGATCAGAAACTGCCCACCGCGCATAATCTGCTCGCCATCAACCCAGATATCGAAATTGCGTCCCACCACATCGATGTGCGTCGACGAAAACCATTCCGCTCCCGTGTGCGCCCCGTAAGGATTGCCGAAAGCAATGTGCACTCCCGGATATTTTTCATCCTGCAGGATCTCGCCGATCACATCCTTGAGTTCGATGTTCGTCCCGATGGCGAATTCGCCGACCCGGTTGCTGTTCTCGTCGGTATGCGTGTAGGCCCAGAAATCATCCTTCAATTCCTTGTTTGCCGAATGTGCCTCGATCAGGCGATTTCCCTTGATCTGCACCGACAACGGAGCCGCTTTCAGGTCTCCGAACTTCGCGCACAGATAGTCGCCGACCACGCCATCGATGACAAAAGTCCCGTTCACTTCGCCCGGAGTCGTGAACACCTCGCCGCCCGGCAAGTTGCCCCACTTTTCCGTGCTGATGATGCCGCTCGTCTTCACCCACTTGTAATTCGGATTCAGGTCCGCGATCAAATCGGTTCCGGAAGGAGTCTTGGCGCGAATCTGTTTCGCCTTGCGTACGGTTTCTACGACCTTTACGCTCAGCCGGTCTACCTTCAGGAAGTCAGCACGCATGCCTTCGAGCATTATCCGTTTGTTGATGTTGACCATGTGCGCGTGCCGGATCTTGTTCCGGTTCACGATGTCGGTCATCTGCATGCGCGACTTCAACTCGTTCGTCTGCGCGACGACAGCGAAGATACTGACCTGGCTTGACTCCAGGTCCTCCGCCACAGGCAACGGCAAATCCGTCAACGGACGCGCCGCCACATCTTCCAGCACCCATGTCTGGTAACGGCAGCCCACCGCTTCCAGTTCGTGTACGAGAGCGGCGGCAATTTCCAGACTGGCCTCGTCGGTGATGACCGTAACCTTTTCCGTCGGCAGCACGCGCAGGCAGACACGCACTGCGTTTCTGGCGCCCTGCGAGAGCTGCGGATCAAACGCCATCTGATTCAGTTGTCGGTTGGATTGTTCTGCAGTGTTGATAGAAGTATTCATCAAACTCATTAGACGGCTTTGGCGGTGGGCATGCTGTCGACGTCGTCCACGCCCACCTCAGTCTCCTCAATGATGTAGTCCATCACGGCTTTCATGTCGCCGGTCTTGCGATAAACATCCAGCTGCCGGTCCGCGCCCGTGCCCATCTTCATGATCTCGCGGATGTATTCCACTTCGCTCCGGCAATCGAGTTCGTCGAGCACGTCATCCACGAACTCCAGGTACTCTTCGATCAGATCAGGCTCCGGAACTTCCATCTGCTTGCCGAAATCGATGAGCTTTCCGCTCATGCCATAACGCGCCGCACGCCACTTGTTCTCCATCAGCAGCGATTTGCGATACAGCCGAAAGCCCTGGTTCTGCGAGTACAACTTGTAGAGCTTGGCGACGGTAGCTTGAATCAAAGCCGCCAGCGCGATCGTCTCATCCACCCGCATCGGGAGATCGCACACGCGGAATTCCAGCGTGTTGAAGAACGGATGCGGCCGCATGTCCCACCAGATCTTCTTCGCGTTGTCGATCGAGTTCGTCTTTACCAGCAGCTTGACGTAATTCTCATATTCGCCCCAACTCGGGAAGTAATCCGGCAGGTTCGTCCGCGGAAACTTGTCAAACACCTTGCAGCGGTACGATTTCAGCCCCGTATCCATGCCCAGCCAGAAGGGAGAATTCGTCGACAGCGCCAGCAGGTGCGGCACGAAATACCGGGCGTGATTCATCATCTGGATCAGCGTCTCCCGATCCTCGATGCCCACATGCACGTGCAGCCCGAAAATCAGATTGGCACGGGCCACCAGTTGCATGTCCTCCACAATGTTCTTGTAGCGCTCGCCGGGAGTGACTTCCTGCACGCGCCAATCTGCAAACGGATGCGTCGCCGCTGCCGCCAGCCGCAAGCCATTCTCCCGCGCCAGCCGGATCATATGCCGGCGCAGACTCTTCAGTTCTTCACGCGCTTCCTTGATATTCGCGCAGACCGAAGTTCCCACCTCCACCACCGATTGGTGCATCTCGGTCTTGACGCGCTCCTGCAAGACCAGTCTGCCTTTCTCGATGATCTCGGCGTGAATGTGCGACCGCAAATCCCGAGTGTCAGGATCGACTGTCTGATACTCCTCTTCAATACCGAGCGTGAACGTAGGCTTCATGGTGGCGTCCAGAGCTGCCAGGCGGGAGAACTCTGGCAGAAAGTCCAATTAGTATACCAAGCCCGTGTGGCGCGGACATGCTTGTCTGCGAGCCCAATCGCCCTGAGGCTACATTGGATGATGTATCCGGGTCCAACTCAACCACAGGAATAAGCCAAAAAGGAAGAGCATCAGCCCACTTGAGAACAGGGAGAACGCCGAAAATGAGCTCCTAAGCCAGTGTCCAGAGTCGAACGCGCGAACGAGCAGGATGATCGCAACCACCTCGAACACCAGAGTGACAAGAAGACCGAACAGCAGAAAGGTCTCCGTGAGGCCACCGGCCACGGCCGCTAGGCCAGTCGCTTTCTCTGCCGATATGCCTCGGAACGCGTAACCGAGGCCGATGATGGTGGGAAGCCACGGTGCCCAAGCTAGCAAAATGCCCCAGAGGAATCGTTTCTTCTTCACTGGGTCCATGGATTTCTTCTGTAAGACGCCTAAGCTTTTTTTCGCGCCTTGGGTGGATGAATGTCCACCCATTTCGGGCCATTCAGGAATGAGGCCCAGCGCAGCTCTTCAACAGGATTTCCGCCCTCAAGCGCTTTCTTCACGGCCATTTCCGCCACGGCGTCCACGACCCAGTCAAAATTCTGCTGCCCGACCGAAGTAATTTCTGCGTCGGGCGCAGGATTCATGAAGTCGATGGCGTAGGGAACGCCGTCCTCGACGGCGAACTCGACCGTGTTCAAGTCGTATCCCAAAGCCCGGCAAAGCGCTAACGCGTCCTTCTCAATCCGTTCTTTCAACTTGGCCGGAGGCGGAGGATTCCCCTTCACATACCGCTCGTGATGCGGAGCCTTTGGATCGTACTTCATGATGTGCACTTTTTCCTGCCCCACGACGTAGCAGCGGTAATAGTCCTCAAACTCAACGCCATGTTGCAGCGTCATACAAAGGTCGCCGGTCTGGTTGTAGTGATGAAAGAACTCTTCCGCAGAATGCACCTTATACACATGCTTCCAGCCGCCACCCGCGTAAGGCTTCAAAAACGCCGGGAATCCGACATAAGCAAACACCTCTTCCCAGTTCAGCGGATACATCAGATTTCGCATTGACTTGTCGGTCGTATCCGGCGGATGGGTGTGATGTGGCAAGATCACCGTCGGCGGAATCGCCACGCCCATTTTGTGCGCGAGGGCATAGTTGAAGAATTTGTCGTCTGCCGTCCACCAGAACGGATTGTTAATCACAATCGTCCCCTGCAGCGCCGCATTCTTCAAATATGCGCGGTAGAAGGGGATGTCCTGCGAAATACGGTCGATGATTACGTCGTACTTCTTCGGCTCGTCCATTCGAATACCGCCGATCTTGACGAATTCAGCCGTCACGTCGACCTTCATCGAGTTGATCTTCTCCACCAGCGCCGGCGGAAAGGTGTTTTCCATCCCAAACAAAACGCCAACCTTTTTCATCACTCACTCCGTAGAGATGTCGATTCCGTATCTCTTCCCAGTTCCTGAAATCTTCCCCGCATGTCAGTCGCCGGCGAGGCCATTCCAGCGCTGGAACAACTCAGCTCCGATGCCCATCAGTGCTTCCGCTGACTTCGGGCCCGGGTCCCCGTAAACTTCAAAGGCGCTGATGCTGGATACTTCGAGGAGCTTTGGCACAAGTTCTTGTACAGCGCGGCCTGTCATATGCGCCGCCACTGCATTCTCATTCGCGTAGGTCTCCACAAGCCGGCACTGATTGCCATCGTCGCTCAAGTACCACTCGTAAGCGAGAGCGCCCGGTTCATTCCGGGTGACTGCGATCATCATTTCGGCAATCTGCTTGAAAGCATCCAGCTTCCCCGGTGTGACCGCCAATTGGACGTGGAAATATACGGCGCGCTTGTTCATTCAGCTCCTTTGATGAATGCTACGTCAAAAATACTTTTCGGCCATGCGCTGCCAGAGCGGCCAGTCGTGCTTGCTGTTATCGCCGTAGATGTCCAGCCAATGCGGAATGCCCTTGTCATGCAGAATTGCCGACATCTTGACGTTTGCATCCAGGCACATATCCCAGTCCGATGATCCCAGCACGATCTTCATTTGCCGGTAACGGCTCAGGAACCAGTCATCGCCGGTCCGCGGCAGGTAGTCGGACGGGTTATTGAAATAGACGTTATCGTCATAGTAGCCGTCAAGGAAGCTCTTGATGTCGAACGATCCGCTCATGGTCACGCACGCCGAGACGATATCCGGATGCCGCATGGAGAAGTTCAGGGCGTGATAGCCGCCGAAACTACATCCCGTCACCGCAAGCTGCGGTGCCCAGTTCTTCCACTTCAAGTACGGCAGAAACTCATTGATCACGTAACGCTCGTACTGCACGTGCCGCCAGATGCGCGCGCCCGGATGTGCGCCCTTGTTGTACCAGCTTTCGCCATCCACACTGTCAACGCAGAACACCTGGATCTGGCCGGCTTCCACTTTTCCCGCCAACGCGCGGATCATCCCGGCGTCTTCATACTCAAAAAAACGTCCCATTGAACTGGGGAAAACAAGGATGGGCTGCCCGCCGTGGCCGAATACCAGCGACTCCATATCGCGGTTCAATTCGTGGCTGTATTGTTTGTGATATTCGCGGTTCATGTGCGCGAGGATTGTAACCGAACTGCCTTGCCTTCGGCACCCCGCGTTGTGTCCTATCTCTTTTTGTCTAGGTTTCGCGCGACCCCGGGCGAGGATGAATTCCCAGGTTCTTCAGTTTCGATTGCAGGGTTGTGCGCTTCAGTCCCAGGCGAGCGGCCGCCCCGTGAGCTCCGCCGATCTGCCCATGACTGTCGTGCAGCGCGCGCAGAATGTGCTCCCGCTCCGCGCGAGCCAGAGTGTCATCCGTTGCAACCATTACGGGCTGGAACGACGCGAGTTCGCTGAGTGGAGCGACCAGCACCGAGCCATGGGTCAAAATCACCGAGCGTTCGATGAAGTTTTCCAGTTCGCGGATGTTGCCGGGCCACTCCCAACTCCGCAGCGCCTCCAGGGTTTTCCTGGGAATGCTGGTGATGGTCTTGTTCATGCGCCGGGCGAATTTCTGCACGAAGTATTCCACCAGCAACTGAATGTCATCACGGCGCTCCCGCAGCGGCGGAATCCTGATGGGGAATACGTTCAACCGATAGTAGAGATCGCTACGGAACTCATCCTCTCGCACCCTGTTCGCTAAGTCGCGATTGGTAGCCGCGATCAGGCGGAAATCGACTTTGAAGGTTCGCGTTCCACCCAGCCTCTCAAACTCGCGATCCTGCAAAACCCGCAGCAGCTTTGGCTGTAGATCCAGCGGAATCTCCCCGATCTCATCCAGGAAGAGTGTGCCTCCATCCGCCAGTTCGACTCTCCCCGGCTTCATATTCACCGCACCGGTAAAAGCTCCCCTTTCGCTGCCGAACAGTTCGCTCTCCAAAAGTCCGGAAGGGATCGCGGCGCAGTTCAGCTTGATGAAACTGGTTTGCGACCGCTTGCTCAAACGATGAATCGCACGCGCTACCAACTCCTTGCCAGTCCCCGTTTCTCCCAGCAGGAGTACAGCGGCGTCGCTCG
This sequence comes from uncultured Acidobacteriaceae bacterium, assembly GCA_963725295.1. Taxonomy (GTDB): domain Bacteria; phylum Acidobacteriota; class Terriglobia; order Terriglobales; family Acidobacteriaceae; genus Acidiflorens. Next base: position 33,573 of record CAVRYB010000053.1, on the reverse strand, counting down.
ACGCCACCGTGCAAGCTAATTTCATTACGTCCCGCAGGGTGCGGCTTTGCCCGATGATTTCTCCAAATCCCAACTCGGTGTCGATTTCCTGCTCCAGATATAGCTTCTCTTCGGCAAGCCTCTCCTTTGCCGCGCGCAGAGCTTCCGTTGTCTCGCGCAACTCAGTCACATCCATATTGGAGCCGGTGAGACCAATGACCGTGCCGGTCGCGTCCCGCAGTGGTTCGATCGTGGTATCAAGGTAGCGTTTCCTCCCTTGGTCCATGAACTGTACTTCGTCGCGCATTCCCACGCCGGTTTCGAGTACCCTCCGTCTGGCTTCCGTGATGCGTTCATAGTCTTCGCGGCCGAAGAACTCGAAAGGTGTCTTGCCCACCAGTTCGCTCGCCGGCCGGGAAAGCTGCGGGTTATACATCCACGTATAGCGCAAATCCCGGTCCTGGTTGAACACGGCGATGGGAGAATTCTTCAAAGCCACTCGGAACCGTTCCTCGCTTTGCCGCAACGCTTCCTCGGTTTGTTTGCGCTCGGTGACGTCAGAGTCCATGCCGATGATGCGCGCGGGCTTTCCCTCCGCATCCGTGAAAACACGCCAGCGACCGGAAATCCAGTGCACGGAGCCGTCTGGCCAGGGGACCCGCCATTCGCCTTCTACCTCGCCCTCGGTCATCGATTGCTCTACTAGCCGCGCAACCCTCGGCCGATCCTCCTCGTGAACCAGTTCCAGAAAAGCCGCGATAGATTTCGGGAAAGTTCCCGGGGCCAGCCCGTGCATCGCTTCCGTCTCCGGGCTCCAAAGGCTTTCGCCTGTCTTCAGATTGCGCTCGAACATGCCGATTTTGGCAACTTTCAGCGCCAGCCGCAGCCGCTCATCGCTGGCACGCAGATCCTCATCGGCTTGTCGGCGTTCGGTAATGTCCTGCACGATGGCGATCGACTGCGATGTCCCCGTGCTATCTCCAACTACACTGACAGCAGTGGCATGGACCCAGCGGATCGAGCCATCAGGAAGCACATACCTCTTCTCGATGTCATAGCTGGGAATCTCACCCTTCACCAGTCGAGTCGCGTTTATTCGGTTCGCTGCGAAATCCGCGGGATGTGTGATGCTGTAGAAATCACGGCTCAATAGGTCCTGTTCTGTCCGGCCGGTAATCTCGCAATACTTTGGGTTCGCGTGCAGGAACCGTCCTGTCGAAGTGTCGACTACGCAAATTCCCAGCGGAGATTTCTCGTACACTGCGCGAAATCGCTTTTCGCTTTCCTCGAGCAACTTCGCTGCCCGTTTCCGCTCGGTGATATCGCGGGTAACGGCCACGCAGAACTCGCGGTCCAGACGCACTCTCCTCAGGCTTATCTCCACCGGGAAAGTCGTTCCATCCTTACGCCGATGGGTTCGTTCGAAGGTTATACTTGCCGGACTCTGCTGACTCTGGAGTTTTAGGCACTGGCTACCATCCATCTCCAGATCAATGTCCGGGACCGTCATCGTCAGAAGCTCTTCTCGGGTATAGCCAAGCGCGTCGCACGCCCGGTCATTCACATCGAGGAATCGTCGCGTTACGGGATCGACGACCTGAATTGCATCGGTGGACTGATTCAGTAGGTTTCGAAAAAGAGTCAGTCCCTTGATGATTTCGTCTTGCTCCCTTGTCAACCGCAGCAGTTTGTCGTTGCTGGCTTGGAGCGCCGTCTCGGCTTGGACCCGTTCCGTAACGTCATGGGCGATTCCCCACACGACAGGCCTCCCCGTACCCGTGCTCCGGAGCGTGTTGTGATACTCCCACAGCCGCCTTTCGCCCGATCGCGTCCTCACCGCCAAAACGCCTTGCGCTTCCCCGTTGTGTTCGATCTCCCGTAGATACAAGTCGAATCGTTCGCGGGTCGGCGCGTCGATCATGTCCCGCATGGGGATACGGAGTATCTCTTCGACGGTGTACCCGAGAAGCCGGGCAGGATTGGAATTGACCGACAGCAGCCGGCCGTCAAGGTCGTGAACGCACAGCAGATCGTGGCTGTGCTCAACTAAATCGCGATACCAATCTTTGTTTTCGTCTGGGACCTTCCGGTTCAGATCCCACGCGACTGGTAATTCTTCCGGAACGTGGCGCTGGGGCTCTCCAGGTTGCAATACCATGGCGCACCTGCTGCAGTCAGCGGAAGTTCACTTGCAATCGGCCAGATTGACTCCAGCAGCTGCCGTTCTCGCTCTTAGGGATCACTAACTGCCTACTCTAAGTTCCGACTGCTTCTTAGTCGAGTATGTAAGCAGCCCTAAGGTGTTCGCGCAGAGTGTAGCAGAATACTCACCCATTTGGTGGTTATAGTAATAACAAAGTTAAGCCTGCCCGGGCCCACCCTCAGTTTTCATGATGATCTGCTACACTTTCGGGTTCTTCGAGCAGCTTGTCCCAAAATGGGAATTTTCTCAGCGAGGCAATCATGGCCATCGATTTGGTCGGTGTGATTGGAGCGGGCACCATGGGCAACGGTATCGCCCACGTCTTTGCGCGTTCTGGATTCAAAGTCGTGTTGTGCGACGTAGAGCAACGCTTTCTCGATCGCGGATTGGCCACCATCGGCAAGAATCTGGATCGCGAAGTGGCCAAGAACAAAATAACCAGTGATGACAAGGCCGCGACACTTGGCCGGATCACGACAGCCCTCGATCGGTCGAAGCTCGCGGATTGTAAACTGATCATCGAGGCCGCGACCGAGAAGTTCGAGATTAAGGCGGCAATCTTCCGCGACCTCGACCACATCACGAGGCCCGATGTAATTCTGGCGACGAATACGTCGTCAATTTCGATTACTAAGATAGGCGCACTGACCGGACGAGCCGACAAAGTCATCGGCATGCACTTCTTTAACCCAGTGCCAGTGATGAAACTGGTCGAAGTAATTCGCGGCCTCGCCACTTCACAACCTACATTTGAAACGGTACGTGACCTTGCGCTGAAACTCGAGAAAACGCCGGTTGAAGTGAACGATGCTCCGGGATTTGTCTCCAATCGCGTCCTGATGCCGCTGCTGAACGAGGCGATGTATGCGGTGATGGAAGGCGTGGCCATGGCCGAGGCCGTCGACGAAGTCTTCAAACTTGGCATGGCGCATCCCATGGGCCCGCTGACCCTGGCCGATTTCATCGGCCTCGATGTGTGTCTCGACATTATGCGCGTGCTGCAGGATGGACTCGGCGATCCGAAATATCGTCCGTGCCCGCTGCTCATCAAGATGGTGGACGCCGGCTGGCTGGGTCGCAAGAGCGGCCGCGGTTTCTACACCTACTCGTAAATTCGTCCGTGAGAAAATAGAGATCAAATCGTTGAGATGGGCCGCCTTCCTCGGTTCTCTTGCGGCGCGAATTAAAAACATGACAACAGCCTGGGGCCAAATTCTCCCCGAAAGACAATCCGGTGGCGACCTGCTCTATTACGTGATTGCCGCCACGTCTGGTGCTCTGGCCGGTTGGCTGGATATCAAAGTCGGCGATCTGCTCCTGACCGCAATGGTTGTTCTCGCCGCCAACATGCTGCTCGGTTTTCTGAGTCCCCGAGCGCCCTGGCGCTGGGTGCTGGTCGTCGGCTTGTTCGTGCCGGTGGTCGAGTGGCTTGCCTATTTCTTTCTTACCCAGAAACCGGAGCGTGCGCAGGTCTACGAATCGTTTCTGGCGTTTCTTCCCGGGATTGCCGGTGCTTTTGGCGGTTCGATCGCTCGTGGAGTTGTCGACAACCTGTTTGCCAAGAAGTGAACCCAGCATCTTCGGCGATCTTCCACTCGGAATAACCTGTTATTCTTTTGGCCTTGATCACAGGCCGACATGATAGGGCAGCGGCTTTCCCATTACCGGATCGTAGAGAAGATTGGTGCCGGTGGCATGGGTATCGTGTACCGTGCGCACGATGAGGAACTCGACCGCGACGTCGCCATCAAGATTCTGCGCGCCGGTTCACTGACGGACGAAGCTCGACGGAAACGGTTTCGCACGGAAGCTCTTTCGCTTGCCCGGCTGAATCATCCCAATATCGCGACCGTCCATGAATTCGGGAGCGAGGGAGGCATCGATTTCCTCGTCACCGAGTACATCTCGGGGATGACTTTGGATGTCAAACTCGCCGGCGGCGCGCTCCCGGCTGAAGAAGTCTTCCGCCTAGGATTGCAACTGGCGCAGGGTCTGGCCGCGGCCCACCAGCAGGGAATCGTGCACCGTGATCTGAAGCCCGGAAATCTTCGACTCACGACCGATGGAAGACTGAAGATCCTCGACTTTGGGCTGGCGCAATTCATGCCGGAAGCCAGCGAACAGGGCCTGACGGTCACTTTGACGCAATCCCAGGAAATTACCGGCACGCTGCCCTACATGGCTCCGGAGCAGTTGCGGGGAGAGAAGACTGACGCACGCAGCGATGTCTGGTCAGCCGGCGCGGTTCTTCATGAAATGGCAACTGGCCGTCGTCCGTTCATCCAGACGACCTCGCCTCTTCTTATTAACGCGATTCTGAATCAGTCTCCCGAGCCGCCCAGCCGGATTAACCCGGCCGTGCCCGCCGTGTTGGACGAAGTGATTCGCAAGGCGCTCGCCAAAGATACCACCCAGCGCTATCAGACGGCCGGTGAGCTGGCCGTGGGCCTCCAGTTGCCGACTGCGAGCGGACCGGTCTTTGCCGCTCCAGCAAATAGAAAGAGTCGGCGCTTGGCGGGCGCCCTTATCTTCGCGGCATTGATCGCGGCGACCGGGGCATACTTCCTCATCCACCAGAAAAGGAACGTTGCTTCCGTCGCGCCCACGACGCCCCACCGCCGCTCTGTCGCCGTGCTCGGCTTCAAGAACCTCTCCGGCAATCCGGAGAAATCCTGGCTTTCCACCGCACTCTCGGAAATGATGACGACCGAACTCAGCCAGGGTGATCAATTGCGGACCATCCCAGGGGAGAGCATCGCGCAAATGAGGGCGAGCCTGGCAATTCCCGACGCCGACAGCTACAGCCCTCAGACCTTGAACCGCATCCGGCAAAATCTGGGTAGCGATGACGTGGTCGTCGGCTCCTATCTTCTCCTTGGCAATGGCGTACTGCGGCTCGACCTGCGCATGCAGGACACCGTTGCCGGCGACACTCTGGCAACGGTTTCGGAAAAGGGAAACGAATCCGACATGGATACCCTCATCAGCCAGGCTGGCACCGAGTTGCGCGCGAAACTCGGCGTCGCAGCCCTTTCGGATGAGCAGTCTGCGATGGTCCGCACGGCCCTACCCTCGAATCCCGAGGCCGCTCGCCTGTACGCCGAGGGCTTGCAGAAGCTGCGCCTGTTCGACGCCCTCGCAGCGCGCGATTTGCTGGAGAAAGCGATCACCCTCGATCCCAGCCATGCTCCCACTCATTCGGCGCTCGCCCAGGCTTGGTCGACTCTTGGCTATGAAGATAAAGCCAGGCAGCAGGCGAAACGAGCGCTGGAGTTGTCTTCTCAGCCTTCTGGCCAGTTGTCACGCGAAGAGCGGCTGTTGATTGAAGGACGATCCCACGAGATTCTCGCCGACCTGCCCGCGGCCATCGAAAGCTATCGTGCTCTATGGCAATTTTTCCCCGACCGGGTTGACTACGGCTTGTTTCTCACGAGAGCCCAGGTTGGCGCCGGCCGCGGGAATGATGCGGCCTCGACGGTCTCGGAACTTCGTAAACTGTCGGTTTCCGACGCTGACGCCGCTCGGATTGATCTCGCGGATTCCGGCGTGGCCGAGTCCCAGAGCGACTTCAAGCGCGAGCAACAATTAGCCGAGCAGGCCGCAAATCGCGGACGCGCCGTGGGCGCCAACTTGCTCGTTGCTGAAGCTGTGCAACGGGAAGCGAATGCCAGTGAACGCATGGGTCAATCGGACAAGGCTCTCCAACTCGTCTCTCAAGCGCGCGACCTCTATTCCTCGGCCGGCTACCGTCAAGGTGTGGGTCGTACTTTGCTCATGACGGCGGATGTGCTCTTCGACCAGGGTGATTTTGAAGGCGCAAGAAAGAAGGTCGAGGAGGCACTTCCGGTATTTGTAGAGATCGGTGCACAGAAAAGTATTCGCAGCGCCAACGAGCGGATCGGCAATATCTTCTATCAGCAAGGAAAATTTCAACCGGCACGAGATTACTACGACCGTGCTTTGCGCTTTGACCGCGAAGTGCACGATCCCACCTCGCTGGCGAGTGACTATGGAAATATCGCCAACACTCTGGACGGCCTCGGCGACTTGACGGGCGCACTCAAGATGCAACTACAGTCTTTGGCGTCCTTTAACGAAATCGGTGACCGCCGCGGATCCTCGGCGACTTTGAATAATTTGGGGAACCTTTCCGTGGAGACTGGGAATCTCGACGCGGCCAGGAAATATTTCGACCAAGCCCTCGCCCTGGCACAGGAAATCACCTACCGCGGCGGACAACCCTATCCCATGTCGGGCATGGCGGACGTTCTACTGGCTCGAGGAGACCTGCCGGGGGCGCGCAAGCAATACGAGCAAGCCCTGGCGGTCTGCCAGGAAATTAAGGATGAAGACTTCGTCGCTCAGATCAGCACCGCTCTCGCAACCATCGCTCTTCTGGAAGGAAGATTTTCTGATGGAGAGACGCTAGCCCGTCGCGCGGCGGCTGATTTCGAGAAGGCCAACTCTGCCTCGAGCGGCGCGTGGGCTCAGGCAATCCTGGCGCGCAATCTCATGGGCGAAGGCAATTTGAAAGATGCACAGAGCGCAGCCAGCCAGGCGGTTGCTCTTTCTCACCAGGCTGCCGGAGAAACGCCGCGTTTCGAAGCAACTCTGGCCGATTCTCGGGTCAAAGCGAAGCTGGGCAAGTCGTTAGAGGGCCGTCAGGAGCTCGAATCTGCGATTTACTCGGCACACAAGTTTGGGTACCGTCTCTACGAGTTGCAACTGCGCTTAGCGCTTGATGAAATCAAGCTGCAAGAGGGAAGCTCCTCTGCCCGCAACGACCTTTCTGCGCTCGAAGCGGACGCTAGAGCCAGTGGCGCGATACTCGTTGCCAATCAGGCCCGCGCCCTTCGGCAATCGAAATAGTAGCGTGAAGACCACGAATTCACCGTCCCATCAAAGGTACCGGCCTGTGAAAAACTGTTCCCGTTTCCACAGCCGCTGGGCGTAAGCTACGACGTATGGCAGTGTCAGTTTCGGTGCTTGCCAGCGGCAGCCGGGGCAACTGCGCGCTGGTGGCGTCAACTTCAACTCGCATTCTCGTGGATGCCGGCCTGTCCGGCCGCGAGACATTCAAGCGCCTGCGTGCTCTAGGTGAGCGGACCGAAGAGATTTCCGCGATCCTGATTACCCACGAACACTCTGACCATGTTGCCGGCTTGCAGCGTCTGGCAACAAAGTTGAAAGTGCCAGTCTTTCTGACCGCTCCCACACACCACGCCTGGAGCCGCGACGTCCGCGACCGCGAAGGCGCCATCCCTGAACTTCCAAAATCGGAGCACTTCTCCGCGGGCCGCGGTTTCCGCATCGGCGATATTGAAGTGATGCCGTTCACCATTCCGCACGACGCTGCCGACCCCGTCGGTTTCACTTTCCGCGCGGAAGGCGTGAAGATCGGTTTCGCCACCGACCTCGGCTACATGCCCGTCAGCGTACGGAACCATCTGCGGGGTTGCAGCGTATTAGTCATGGAGTCGAATCATGACGTGGAGATGCTGCGTTCGGGCCCGTATCCCTGGTCAGTCAAGCAGCGCGTGATGAGCCGTGTTGGGCATTTATCGAATGACGCGCTCGCAGAATTTTTCTCCAGCGACTATGATGGAGGAGCGGAATACTTGGTATTGGCGCATTTATCTGAACAGAATAACCATCCCGAAATCGCGCGAGCTGCCGCAGAACGGGCGCTCAGCGGCCGTCAGGGGCTTTGGCAGAACCGTGTGCTCCTGGCAACCCAGTCGGCCGTTCTCGAATCCATCCGGTTATAGCCTCTTCGTCTTGACCTCGTATGGTTTTAACCTCGTATGAGTGAGTGCGTGGAACCGATCGTCGGGAAAATCCTTGCGGGATGGCGCTATGACATCTCCGGCCTGGCTCCCGAGATGCGTGGTGACTACGAATTGCATTTCGCCACCTGTGAGCACTGCCGAGGCCGGCAGAAACTGCACCGCATCATCGATATTTCACTGATTGGCTTGGCGTCCGCCTCGGCGGCGGTATTTCTCCTGGCTTTTGCCGTCATCCGCCATTTTGGCTTGCGCCACGCTTTTTGGCTGGAACTCGGCGCCCTCGCTGGCTTCGCGCTTTCGGCGTTGATCTGGCTGATCGTCGCGGTGGCAACTCCCGCCCCGATGGCGGTGGTCGACGTGGCCAAAATCGGAGCCCGGCACGTTCACGACCGTCTTCCCGCCGAGATCCGCGAGCGTTTGCCGGAAGAAATACGGCTGAAAATTACCGGGTCATAACAATAACGTAGTGGCAATAACAATGACGTCCGTCTCCAAAGCCGTCCCTCTTCTGCTAGCTGTCGTGCTCGCGATTGCTGCACAATCGGCAGCGGCTTCCGAAGGCGCCGGTCACTGGTCTACCCCAGCCGCACCTCAGCAGGACGCGGCACCCTGCCATGTCCACAGTAGCTCTCATTCACCGTTGCCACCGGAGCCGCACCCCGGACCTGTAAACTACCGGTGTTGCGTGACCGGACACGATGTGGCGGTCCTGACGGTTGCCGATTTCTCGCAACCTTCGGATGGCTGCGCGCAGGATGCCTTTTCCGTAGAGGATCAAGCTCCAGTTCTTCGCTCAACCAGTCTGAGTTTTCTGCAGATTCCTTCCACCGCTCCTCCAGGCGCTGCTCTGCTTCGCATCTGATTCCTCGCTGGCTTTCGCCGACCTCCCGTTACAAGAAATAGCCTTAAGTTGAGGAGTACTTTGTGCGAAACGCGTTGTTGATTCTCTGGTTCGTCCTTCGATGCTGTTTTGCCGGGGCACAACAAGCTGATGATCAGCCCTCTCAAAAGACGGACATGTCGGGCATGGATATGCCCGGCATGACCATGTCCACTTCTGCTCCCGACTGGATGCCCTCACCTCACATCAGCTCCGGCACCGGCTGGCAGCCCGCCGCGACCCCCAGCCTGATGTGGATGAAGCAGTTCGGCACGTGGGGCCTGATGGCACACGGCGTAGTCTTCCTCGATTTCAACGAGTCCGGAGGCCCGCGCGGTGCCGGCAAAGCCGAGTCGGTGAACTGGCTGATGCTGATGGAGGAGCATAAACTGTCTGGCGGCACCATCCTCTTCCGCGAGATGTTTTCCGCCGAGTCTCTGACTGCGCCGCATCCAGGCTTTCCCGAGCTCTTCCAAACCGGAGAGACTTATCACGGCCAGCCGCTCGTCGATCACCAACATCCCCACAATGTGTTTTCTGAACTTGCGTTTCAGTATTCGCAGCCCGTCGGCGAGAAAGTTTCCTGGTTGCTTTACGGTGCAGCCGCCGGCGAACCGGCGCTGGGCCCCGCCGCATACTTGCATCGCATGTCCGCGTCAGAATTGCCCATGGCGCCCTTGTCTCATCATCTCCAGGATTCCACCCACACCAGCTTCGGAGTCATCACAACCGGGCTGACGTTCGATCACATCAAGCTCGAAGGTTCGGTTTTCAACGGACGCGAGCCAGACGAGAAGCGTTATAGCATCCAGTCTGCACCGCTCGATTCCTGGTCGGCCCGCGTCAGCGCCGCCCCGTCGCGCAACTGGACCGCGCAGTACAGCTACGGCAGGCTCGAACGCCCCGAAGCCCTGGAGCCAGGCAGCCAGCGCCGGCAGACCGCATCCGTCGAATACGTGCGGCCATTCGTGCGCGGATCGTGGGCGACCTCGGTCGTTTGGGGAAGGGTGCACAAGGTTGCCGTGAATCGCAATCTGAACGGCTATCTGCTCGAGTCGACCGTGAATTTCCTGTCGCGCAATTACCTGTTCCAGCGAGCCGAGTTGGTCGATAAAGACGAGTTGTTCCCGGGCAATCCTTTACTCCCCGACTTTCGCATTGGAGCGTATACATTCGGAGGCTCCCGTGATGTGATTAAGAGTCACATTGAGCGGTTGGCCATGGGTGCGGACTTTACCGTCTACTCAAAGTCCATCGCACTGAATCCTTTCTATGGTGCGAATCCCATCTCGTTCCAGGTGTTCATCAGAGCCCGTCCTGAAAGCAGCCATCACGACCACTAGTTCGCGCTTCGGTGCCTGTTTGCCTCCTCCGGTCGTTACCAAGAGATGTTCCCGGTGAAGATACGGCATGACGATCCTCCGGTTTCAGTAGAGAATCGGTTCCATGAAGGCAGCTGTACGCTTTGTGCGCCTGATTCAGATCTCCATGCTCGTCAGCATCGCCGTGTATGTCGCGATTGGAGAGCAGCTCTCCCGCTCGTTCCATCGCGCGCCCGCGAATGCGGTGTTTCACGCTTTTTCTTTGATCTCGATTACGCTCGTGGCGGCTACCGTGGTCGTACGTCGGACGCTCGTCCTACCCTCCGAAGCCGCTCTGCTCCAAAGGCCCGACGACGATTTATTCCTGTCGCGTTGGAGAACCGGCTTCGTCATTATCTATGTGCTGTGCGAGGTGCTGGGTCTGCTCGGCTTGGTGTTGCGCCTATCGGGTTTCACGCTGGCCAACGTCTGGGGATTTTATCTCGGTGGTTTCCTGTTGCTCTTGTTGTATTCTCCGCGCGCCGTTCGACCGCAGGTTCGACAAGCTAGAGTGGAGCGTCCCACAGATCGACATTGATAAGTCTCCGGGTTCCTCTGTGCCCTCTGTGGTTAAGGCCTTTGACCTTCGCCCCGCAACTATTTCGGACGCACCACACTAGATCGTCTACTTGTTTGCGGGCACCGGCGGGGAAGTTACCTTTTTCACATCCTCCACAAGATCCGCCATGGCTTCATAAAACTTCTGCCGCCGCGCCGTTTCCCGGGATGAGCTTTCTACGTGCTGGATGAATGGCCACAGCACGATGTGCGTCTTCGGATCGACGATCGACAGTCGAAGTTGCGAATCGGAGATGCCGCTCAAAAACCGAATTTCGAAAACCAGATCGGAGTCAGCCGGAGACGACACCAGCTCAAACTTTCCCCAGCTTTTAATCATTGCGTAAAACTCGTTGTAAGTCAGGTCCGGCGCTCCCGGATCGGCATCGCTTTCGCCGTAGGAGATGAACACCTTCTTTGCGGTCTGAACCTGCACCGGAATCGGAGCTGGGGTCACGTCAATCGGCTTCTTCGCCGTCGCGATAGGGACAGCCGTCAGCAATGCCATCACGACCATGATCCAGAAGCTGCCGGTCCTTGCGATCTTCCACATAGTTCTTAACTCCCCCGATCGGCCGCAATTCAAGGCTGATCTTCCTGCGCCGCGCTCTCTCCCAGCGAATAATAGAATCCCCACCCCGCCAGTCCGATGACGCTGAGCAAGCAGAAGATCGTCATGGGAAAATACCAGGCCGAAACGTCTCCGGTAAAGGAGACGCTCTGAATGAGATCAACCGTATACATGGCGCAGGCCAGGGCAACTAACCCGAATCGGTACACAATCAGCGCCAGAATGAGATAGACCAAGACCAGGGTCACGCCGTTGACAACCATGTGACTGGATCCCGGAAGCCGCAAGCCGACAAAGAAGGCGACAACCATGATCGTCGCCAGCCAATCCTTCTTGAACAAAGCCTTGGCGCCGAGAAAGATTCCAAAAAACTGCAATGTCCCCAGCAGTATGTTCGGAAACTGCGACAACCATGCGCCCAGCGCGCGGCGTGTGTCGAGCAGAAAGTTGGAGTTGTAGAGATCGGGTGCGCCTCCCGTCTGCCACAAGATGAACTGATTGGTTTTGAAGACCACAATCCACAGCACGCCAAGCGTAACGCCAAACAGCACATCTCGTCCGACGAAGAGCATCGCGCACTCGACCGGTGAGCAGGCGGCTCCAGGAAATGATGGCTTGCGGCCAATAACGGCGCACTGCTGGCTCGAGCGCGAGGTACATGACGTATGTCAGCCCGGATAGAAATAGAGCGGTGCTGATCGCCAGCAGCATCGGCATGAGGATTTGGAAATTGGATGGCAAATGGCTGCGAAACAACCAGAGCACGATCATCAGGCTAAAGACGACCTTAGCCAGCAGCATGGATCCCACCAGGTCTCCGCGGCCTTGCCGGTAATTGCGCCGGGCAAACCAGAGCATCGTAGTCAGGCCAGCCAGGGCTACCAGGAGTCCCACCACCAGCACTGCCTTCTCTGCAGCAGACTCCGGCTTCCCCTGCATCCGCGGAGGCTCGGTCCAGTCGCTGATCAGCCGGAAGAAGACCGGCTTGCCCTGAAATGCTGCTGCCTCGACACGCAAAGCGCGGTCGGTGCCCGGCCATTTTCCCGTCCAGGCAGCCCGCGTGTCGAATGATGACAGCGAATTCCATGTCGGTTGCGCCGGCTGAAACTGCGCTGGATCGAGTTCTGCAGCCGAAAATAGCTGGTTCCAGTCGAAAGCAACCGGCGCCGAGGTGCTCGGAGTGAAGACTTCCGGCGGCATTGCCTCAAAAACGATGAGGCGGCCTTTGTGATCCAGTTCGACCCGAACCATTCCCGAAGTTACGCGCGGTGGATCGCTTTGGTCGATCATCCCCGGAGTCATCAGAGGGAAGCTATGGAACTCGGAAGCGACCAGCATCTCCGGGCTTTGCCGATACCAGAACTCGAGCAGCGAAGGCCGGCCATGCAGAATCTGATCCCAGTTGGGACGCGGTTTGTCGTGGGACTCGACATACTTCGTAAAGTCGCCGGCGTAGTCAAAATCATAGAAGCTGTCGGCTGGCTTGGCGGCGTATCCGGAATGCGTAATGATCTCGCGAGCCTTTTGCGTTAGCACCTCGGGCGGAAGCTCCAGGCCCATCTGATCGAACGCGCTATGACGAACGCTGAGAACAACTGAACCGATTAAGCCGAGGAGGATGAAGGCGAGGCACGGGATCGCGATCTTGCGTGAAAGTCCGGCAGTCTCTCCCGCCGCAGCCACCATCTCAGGCGAAGGAGTTTCCCTGCCGCCAGCGCCGCGGCCAGTGGATCTCCCCCGGGCAGCGCACCCGCCACACTCAACGCCGATTTCGGACGCATGCGCGGCTCGGGTTCCAGGCATCGCAGAATGACACGTTCGATCGCCGGGTCGAGATCCTTCACCACCGACGATGGCCTGCTGGGAGTCGTCGCTTCTCCGCCGCGGACCAGCGCCGTCAACGCCTCCGCCGTAAATGCCCGCTTACCGGTGAACACCTCGTACAAAACCAGTCCCAGCGAGTAGATGTCGCTTTGCGCGGTCACTTCTTTTCCCGACAGTTGCTCCGGAGCCATGTACGCTGGTGTTCCGCTCCGGATTTCCGCTCCGCGAATCTCGTCGCTCAGCCCGGCGAGTCCGAAGTCGGTCATGACGACCTGGCCGCGTCCGTCGAGCATGATGTTGGCGGGCTTCAGATCGCGATGCAGCACTCCTTTGGCATGAGCGGCGGCCAAGCCCGCGCACAGCTGGCGCGCAATGTCGACCGCTTTGTCCTGCGGCAATCTGCCGATACGTCGCAACAGCGAAGCCAGATCTTCGCCATCGACATACTCCATCGTGAAGAATGTATTGCCGTCGACTTCTCCCACGTCATACACGCGGCAAACGTTGGGGTGCGAAACGCGCCGTGCGATGCGCACTTCATTGCGGAAGCGCTCCAGCAGTCCTTCATCTCGCGACGCTTCCTCCGGCAGAAACTTCAACGCGACTGGCTGGCCGAGCGTGAGATCGTCCGCTCGATACACCTCGCCCATGCCTCCTTTGCCGAGCAGCGCGATGATGCGGTAGCGTCCGGCGAGCAATCGTCCGGGAAGGAAACGCCCTTCATTCAATGAGAACGCGCCCGAACTGGGCGGGCGCAACGAAGAGGAAGAGGACGAAGTTGCAGGCCGCTGCGGCCGCGGCGACTTGGCGCTGACCGCTTCGACCGTCATGTCGTTGGAACCGCCGACCGGAGCCGCGATCGTTTCCGCCGCGTCAGAAAGCGAAGTCAGCGTTGCGTCTTCGGAACCGACCGGAGCCCCGCAGGACGAGCAGAAGCGGCTGGCAATCGGAACCTCGGCGCTACAAGTAAGACACCGGGCCATGGAATTTCTCCGCCGATAGTGTAACTGCTTTGGCGATACTCAGGCTTGGTCGGAAACTGTGGAGTTGGAGGCGAGCGAGAGTGCACGGCTGGAGGCAAGAGACATCAGGTTTTCCTCGAGCGCCGCTGGGTTCAACACCACAATTCCACCGTAGCGGTTTTCGCAAAAGCCCTCCGATGCTAATCGGTTGAGCGCTGTGTGAACGCTCTTGCGCGACAAGCCGCACATGATGGCGAACTGGTCCTGAGTCACGGGTAATTCGATCGCAGTCTTCGGCACGGCTTGACCGGCCCTCACGCCACACAATGTCAACAATCTCGCGCTGACCCGCGCTCGCGGGTCTCGAATCAGCAGATCAGCAGCTGATCGGATCGCATTTTCCTGGTTCCATAACAAAAGAGAGGAAAAATTCCTTAGCCATTGCGGCCGTTCCTCCAGCATGTTCTCGACAGACTTTATGGGCAGGCAAAGAACTTGTGAAGGGACAGCCGCTTCGACTGCTATGCGTCGTCTGACTCCGTGCAGCGCGGCGGCTTCACCGAACCAGTCTCCCGGGCGTCCAAGGTGCGCTTGATAGAGACCGACAATTGGATGGGCGATGCCAATCAGGACTGCTCCCTCCACGACCCCGAACATCATGCCCGGGGAGTCTTCGATGTGGTAAAGATATTCGTTCTTTGCGAAAGACTGCAGTGTCGTTCGCCTCAGCAGGGCATTGCGAAATTCCAGAGGTTGATGGGAAAGCCAACCCGCCTTCGACATTGTTTCCCTGGCTGCTTGTAGATCCATGGTCGGCCATTCTCACAAATAGAAAGATGTCACTACAAAATCAGTAGAGCCCGTTCGTACCGTACTTAGGGATGACTTTAGACTGTCATATTTCCAGAGAATGTGCCTGCGGTAACAATTGGGGACGGCCTGCGCTGGTACCTTGCATCATGACTTGCGGCAACTGAGACCTTTTATATCAGGCTCAGCGCGGGTTTGATGACGAAAAACCGGGAATCATACGATTTGAAAACTGTCCTCCTTGCTGAAAGTGCTGATGTTCCGCGATCAATGCTGTGCGAGTTTCTCGAATCCTTGAATGTCCAAGTCCGGAATGGCGTGACTGCACGGAAAGGCATTCCGACAGCTTCTTTATTCGGAAACCATTCGGATTGGAAGAACTGAAACAAATTCTCATGGCAGCCTTTGGCGTGGATGAACTCAACTCCATCGATGCCCAGTTGTCACTATCGCCATCGTGAAGTGGCGATCCTGATTAAAGCGGCTGAGCATTGCTGCATGTGAGGAGGTCTAAGGGACAGAATGGATACGGTTACGTGCGGATGTACCGGTTGTGTCCAGAACGCGGAAGTGGCACTCAGCGGCCAGAAATTGTGTCGCAGCCACTTCTATGACATCGCTACGAAAAGGGTTGAGGAGCACACGGAGAGCCTGCAAAAGCGCGAACCGACCGGCGAACCGCGCAGAGAAATTCTAAGATTCTTGTCTGAGCTGATCAGCCAGACGACGACTTTGACCATCCGGGCAAAATTCCTCAGCCCTTGGCAGCGTGAACAATTTCATGAACTCTCGGTAGCGGCCTCAGGTCTTTACAAACGCGTTCAGAGGAGTCCCCGCGTGCCGCTCAATATGCCGATTTTACTGTATCGCGAAGCCGATCCGGCAGCCAATCGAGAACTCACCCACACCGTCAACGTCAGCAAAAAGGGAGCTTGCATCGCCACGACTGCTTCCTGCGTGATAGACGACAAAATCTGGATCCAGAAAGTGACGGAACCTGTGCGCAGTGCGACTAGAGTGGCCTGGGTGAAAAAGAATGGCGCATTCCAATTCATGGTTGGGCTCGACCTTCTAGACCAACAGGACTTTTGGCAGAAAGAATTGTCCGATTCCAAGCAAAGATAGAGCATTTTTTGAGCATACGTTGGTCATTACGGCTGGCTTTCCTATCCTCCTGACCGGCCGTCCTCTGAACGAATGGGTGGCGGGCTCCATTCACCTGAGAAATGCCTGTAAAGTGACCCAGATTGCACTCTAGTAAACTTCAGTGTTCAACTTGCCCCAACCGGCGATTGACCGGGGCTAAACTTCGGGATAAAGTTCACCAATAGGGCCTAGTGTCCGCCCCCCTGCCCTGGACTTTTGATGCGCTCCGCTTTTTTCAAACTCGGGATACTACTGTGCGCCTTCGCCAGCCTGGCTTGGGCCGCCGCTCCGCAGTTTACGCCGCAGGCGCGGGTCGGCCTGATGAACGGCGACCAATGGGAGCCAGCCGTCGCGGCTGACGGATCGGGTCACGTCTACGTTCTTTATCCGCACTACGGCAAGGTGCCGGACTGCAAAGACTGCCTCATCCCCACCATGCTTCGCGTGGTCAGCAACGACAACGGCAAAACGTGGCAGGCGGCCCAGGTGATGTTCGAAGCCGACTCCGGCCAGTTCGACGCGCAGATTGCGGTTGATCCTGCCGACCGGCGTACGGTGTACGCCGCCTGGCTCAACAACGAAAAGCGCGCCGTAATGCTGGCCAAGTCACTGATTTCGGAGTGACCTGGATACACCCTGTCGCGGTTCGCAGCGAAGTGCAACTCGATAAGCCTGGCGCTCGCCGTCCGTGGCCAGAATGTTTACGTAGCCTTCAATCACGAAGAGCAGGTATGGGTTGCAGTTTCCCAGGATAGCGGTCGCAGCTTCCTGCCTTCTCGCGTGAACGCCGGAGCCGCCCAGGATGGTCGCTGCTGGGCGCGGCGACGGTTGACCCTGCCGGTGACGTCTATCCTGGGCATGGGCCTCGTACTCAAAGGCCGGAGGCGCTCGAGGTGCTGTCGGTCTCTATGTCGCGAAATCCGTCGATGCTGGAAAATCTTGGCGATACGAACCTGCTTGACGTTTCTGCCGCGGCGCCCGGCTGCAAAGATGAGGAATGCGGCGAAGGCTACCTCGGAGCGCAGGTCGCCCTGACGTCGGATGCCGATGGAACCCTCTATGCCCTGTGGAGCGCCGGCAACGCAGCACAGGGAGCGCAGCGAATTTATTTTTCGTCCTCTACCAATGGCGGCGACTCATGGCTGCCGAAGATCAGCGTCTCCTACGCCGATGCTGGCGTGGAGCATGCATTCCCGGCAATCGTGGCTGGCGCCAGCGGCGATGTGCGAATCGCCTGGATGGACCGTCGGCGCTCGCCCGATTGGAACACCTACTACCGGAGTTCGAGCAACGGCGGAGCGACCTGGGGAGAAGAATTCGCGTCTCCGGCTACGTACCCGGCTACCGCTACATCGACAAAAAGGTTTCCGCTTTCCCTTTGGCGACTACTTCAGTATGGCCATCGACAACCACAACGATACCCACATCGTGTGGGGCGAAGGTCTGAATTATCAGTCGCCAGGATCAATCTGGCACGCTGCCGGTCGCTAGACTGCCGTCATGACCGGGGAAGACCTCGACAACGAGCTGTACGCCTACACTCTGCAGCATTCTGATCCCTCCTTCATTCATCAGCACGCGGTCGATGCGTACGCATGTCAGCACGCCGATGAGAGTACAAAGGCCATCACCATCGTGTTCGGGCTCGTCGGTTTGTACCTTTATCTGGAAAAAGGTTATTCGGGCAAGCAGGTGCAGAAGGCCCACATGCAGCTTGCCAAGCGCCGCAAGCAATGGGTTCGGCCTCCATTGCCGCAGGAAAGAGGCGCGGTCACCATCGCGGACGTTGTTGGCGCTCCTCCCGGAAAGCAAAGGGACGCGCACATCCATGATTGGTGTGTATCTGTCTGGAATGCCTGGAAACAGGATCGCGGCCAGATTGTCGCCTTGGTCCGGGACGAACTCGGCGTATCGTAGCCGGTCGCTCCGTTTCAAACGTGCGGCTGATCTCCCGTAGACACGCAGCTAGTCGCGCCCGGTGCCGAGAGACTCTGGGAGAATGGGGAAGGGCACGAGTTCTACTCGTGCCGTCACGCCGCCGAATCAGCAGCGGCTTCCAGCCGCTGGGGGACTACGTCTTTCAAACTGCCCCACTGCCCTCTCATGCCCACGTGCGCAGGCCAATGACACCCCAGTACGCGAGGTAGGCCGTGGCGATGAGTAGAGCTGCAGTCACGGCGAGTGAAAACCTGCGCACGCCACGGCGTACCCCATCGGCCGGCGCGCGCCATATCGAGAGGGCGCTTGCCACCGACGCAACGGCGAAGGCGATGGTCAACAGGAACAGAGCCACCGACCAACCTGTCACATTTCCGAAGCGTTCGATCATGTCGCTAGCGCTCACGACGACGACGGCCACAATGGCCACCAGGCTGAGCACGGCAACGAGAGGCCAGACCCGCATCCCACGTTCGGCAGGCCGCCGGCGGCGCTTACTCAGTCCCCCGAGCAGCCAGAACGGGGAGTAGATAAGGATCGACAGCACACAGAGAATAACGTAGAACACGGCCAAAATCTCGCCGATCGCCAACCAGGCTGGAATCTTCTTCAGCGTAGCCCCAGCCTCGATAAATCGCCCTTCTTCGTTGGGAGTGAGCAACGCGAGAACCGCAACCGGAGACTGCGGGTCGTCTTTGCTCCTTGGTATGTGCCGGAATTGCGCGCCCGTAACTGGAACAAATGTGTCGTTCCATGCTCCCAGGTCGTTGAGAAGGAGTTTCCCGTCCTTGAAATGAACCCAAACGATGACTGCCAAACGATCAAGAAAACGCGTCACTTCCGTCCGCGATCCATCCAGTTCGTACCATCCGGCGTAATCGGCCGCGTTCGCGGGCAAAGATGCCACGGGAGGCAGCGCCGGCGTTGCCAGGTCACGGGTTATATACGCGCGGATCGCCTTGCCAACCTTGTCGAAGGCGTCTCCGTTCCCCGTATTGATGCTGTAAAAATATCCAACCCCGTAGTCGGACATATAAGCCATTTCCGTGAGCCCGCCTTCAACGCCTCCATCGTGACCGTGATAGACGAATCCCTTGTGAACGCTCCAGTAATTACTCATTCCGTATCCATATTTCAATCCGTCTTTAGCCGCCCATGTAGTCGCGGGGCTTTCCATGCGATCAATATCGGCCGCGGGCACCACCTGTTTTCCGTTCGCCGCTCCGCGATTGAGATAGAACTGGACATAGGACGCCATGTCTTTTGCCGAAGCGTTGATCGATCCCGCTGGGCGCAACAGGATGTTCCAGTACTGGTACGGAGTCTTGCCGTCATCGTGGTAAAGAGTCGTGGCTTCGGCTGCGGCGGGCTTAAAGTAGGTTGCCGTGTTCATTCCGATGGGACCGAACAGGTTCTGCGCGACGAAATCCTCGAACTTCTGTCCCGTGATCTTTTCCACGATGTAGGCCGCGACCGGAGGACCGGAGTTGCAGTACGTCGAGCGTGTACCGGGACGCCAGCGGGAAACACGCGAGTGGTGATCGTAGTCCAGTGCCTCGCGCAGTCCCATCGAACCTGGCCAATCCTTGGCATATTCCCGCAGGTGCATGTCATCCCAGCCGGTAGTGTGCTCGAGGAGATGAGCGACCCGAACCGGGTCGGTTGCTTCCCACCGATTCTCGAACCAGACTTCCGGAGCCAATTTGTGGACCGGATCATTGAGCGAGAGCTTGCCTTGATCCGCCAACATCAGGATTGACAGTGCGGCAAACGCCTTCGAAGTGGAACCAATTCGGAAGAGAGTGTCGGCGGTCGTCGCGCGCTTTGTAGAAACATCTGCTTCGCCCAGTCCGGCAACCCACTCCGGCCCGTCGCGATGAACGATGGCCACCGACATTCCCGGCGTGTGCGAATCCTTGAGTATCTTCTCCAGTTGCTGTTGAAGTTCGGCGATGGACTGGGCAGGCTTGGGCTTTTCTTCCGTCTTTGGATCTGCTGCCATCGCGACAGCCGCAAGTGTGGCCGCAAGTGTGAAAAAGAGAACAACTGGGAGCACCCATTTCATCCGTTCGATCCTTGTTTTTTCGAAGTTTTGCAGCAGAAGGACAGGGAGTTGGGCTACCCCAGGTGAACAGTCTGCACCGTGTCTCCCTTACCTGACAATACGCATCGTCAGCGTTGTTTGTTTCAGTAGTTTGCGAGACGAGGGGTGCAGGATTGGCAGGCGGTTGGATTCAGGCTCCACGCCAGCGGCGCGGCGCCAGAAAGCGATGCAGCTAGGATAGAATCGCCCTAAGTTATTGATTTATAAATACTTTACGTGTAAGTCCTTATTCCTCAAAGACCTGGCGCCAAGAGACGCCAAGTCTTTGATTCCAAAAGACCGAGGTCAGAGGGGTCCCAAGAATCCTCAATCCGTCAGCAAGCCGCCCGTAAGGTCACTGAGCCGCTCGATGCGGTGATGTCGGCAATACTCGCTGAGTTCCTCGACCAGTGCCTCGGTCGCAACCGGATCGAAATAACTCACCGTTCCCACCTGCACCGCGCTGGCTCCAGCGAGCATAAATTCCACAACATCAGCGGGCGTTGTGATTCCGCCCATGCCAATCACCGGAATTTTCACCGCGTGCGCAGCGTCGTAAACCATTCTTAGCGCGATCGGCTTGATTGCGGGACCCGAAAGTCCAGCGGTGACGTTCGCGATCCGCGGTCGGCGAGTCTCCGCATCAATCGCCATCGCGAGAAATGTGTTCACTAAAGAGATGGCATCGGCGCCAGCTTCTCGGCCACGTGTGCCATCAACGCAATCGACGTCACATTGGGCGAAAGCTTAACGATGATCGGCCGCGTGGCTGTGCGTTTGGCAGTGCGTACGACTTCATCAAGCAGGTGCGGATCGCTTCCGAACTGAATTCCCCCATGGGACGTATTCGGACACGAAACGTTGATCTCGTAGGCTGCGATCCCTTCGCCCTGATTCAGGATTTCGATGGTCTGCTCGTAGTCGGCGCGCGTGTAGCCGAACACATTGGCAAAGACGACCACGTTCTTCTTCTCGCGCAGGGCGGGCAACTTCTCTGTAAGAAACGCCTGCGCGCCGATATTCTGCAGCCCGATTGCGTTGAGCATTCCAGCGGCGGTTTCAAAAAGACGTGGCGGAGGATTGCCCGTCATTGGCTCTTTCGAGAGCCCTTTAACGACAAGGCCTCCCAGACGATCGAGGTGAACGATGTCTTCAAACTCGACGCCATAACCGAATGTGCCTGAAGCGGCAATGATCGGGTTCTTCAGTTCAATTCCGGCGAAGCTCACGCTCAGGTCAGGATGGGCGACAGGCGTCATTGAACCACTCCTTGCGCAGCAGGATTTCGATGGACTGGCTGCAGCGCTTCGGTCAGAACCCGCCCCGTGGCTTTGGCTGGTGCGTTAATCCCAAGCAGGGAAGCGAATGTCGTCGCAAGATCGACCGGTTCGGCATGCGTGCGATAAGTTCCGGGCTGAAACGCGAGACCGTAAAACGCCAGCGGCACGTGTGTGTCATAGGTGAAAGGTGTCGCGTGATCGGTGCCTTTCGCATCCCCAACAAGAAATGGACTCGGGATGCCCATCACGTACCACCCGCCTTCCGGCGAGTAGCTGTGCGCGTAACGGTGTCCTAGTTCGGTCGCCGGAGTCTCTGCTCTCGCCAGTTGCGACTTTGTAAAATATCCCGCGAATCCAGCCTGCTTCATCGCTTCACCGGTGTCAGCTTCCGCGTCACCTTCTTTTTTCCCGGCGAACGCGCCTTCATTCAGCCAGGCGAGTGGATAGTCCAGACCGAGGATGTAGTCCGCTTTCTTGTCGTATTTCTTCGAGAGCAGGGAATTGATGTGTTCGACTAGCCCCTTCGCATCTAGATTGGCAGCGGGCAAACGAAGGCTCTTGGCGAAGTCGGGCAGCGGAGCAATGCCGTGATCGGCCGAAAGAGCCATCCAGATATTGGCCATGCCAATCTGGTGTCCGAGGAAGCTGAAGAACTCGGCAAGACTCTGGTCAAGCGCAAGCGCCATGCCGCGCATCTGCGGAGAATCCGGGCCAACGCGGTGTCCCAGAATGTCGTTGGCCGAAAGACTGACGACGAGCAGGTCGGTGGTCGGGCCAGCGCCAAGTTTTTCATACAGCACCAGTTCCTTGGCAAATTCAAATTCGTAATCGTTGGCGAAAGGAGTGGCGCCGACCACGTCGTAGAAGGCGAAGTCCTTTTCTTGGGCAGTTATGGTCGATCCGAGCACTGTGCCGTCACTGTCCTTCCAGTCGCGATTCCAATATTTGTCCGTGCGATGACTGCCGTTGAACTTCTGCACCCACTCAGGCAGATCCGGACGGTAATAAGTCGATGTGATCCAGTTGCCGGTTTGCCGGTCGATCCAGTAGGCGCCATCACCGGAGAATCCGGCGGGCAACACGGCTGCGCGGTCTTTCAGAGAAATGGCAAAGACGCGAGCTTTGCCACCGGTAGCGAGTTTCAACTCGTCGCCGAGCGTATCGCTCATCAGATTGTGCGGCGATGCCCCAGGACCGGTGGCGGAAGTGCCGACCAGTCTGGTCGCCGCATCCTCCACCGACGTGATTCTCTTCTTCTGCGGATCCCACCACTCGTTGGCGACGATGCCGTGTCCGCTCGTGTAGCTTCCCGTGAACAGCGTCGCGTGGCCGGGAGCCGTACGGGTGTTCGCGTAGTCGTAATTGCAGTCCGGGAAATACGCTCCGTGATCGAGAAAAACGCGGAAGCCCCCTTCCCCAAACTGATCGCGGTAACGCTCCAGGTAATCGCCGCGAAACTGATCGATCACAATAACGACAACAAGCTTGGGATGGGCGTTGTAAGCGGAAGCACAGGCCGGCGGCATGGCGCTCAGCGACACAAAGACCACGATCGCCGCCAGCAGAATCCGGGGGAGTCTCATCGCGAGTTAGTTTACAGGAGAACATCAAGGCTAGAAACACTTGTGGAACGAATCATCACGCTCCAGCTGGATAACTGACTGTCGCACAAAACATGGAAGCCTCCTCGTTCACGGAATCGCACTTTTCAGCTAAAGTTAATACACAATGCTTGATTTGAATTTTGTTCGCGACAACCTCCCGTTGGTGGAGGAAAAGCTGCGCCAGCGTGGGATGAATCCGTTGGAAGTGTTGAAGGACTTTCGCGCTGTCGATGCTAGGCGCCGGAAGGCCATCACCGAGGCAGAGACCTTGCAGGCGCAACGTAATCGTGCTTCTGAAGAGATTGCCAAGCTCAAGAAGAGCGGCCAAGACGCTTCGAAGCAGATCCTCGAAACGAAGGTGCAGCGCGAGTATATGGCGAAGTACGAGAAACTCGCGGCGGAAGAGGAGGCATGTCTGCGAGAAATCCTGACAGCCATCCCGAATCTCCCACATGACAGCGTGCCGTAGGAAGGGTGAAGCCGATAATGTGGAAGTTCGTCGCTGGGGCACGCCTCCACAGTTCAATTTCAACCCCAAGCCTCACTGGGAGTTGGGTGAACAGCTCGGAGTGCTCGACCTGGAACGAGCCACCAAACTTACGGGCTCGCGCTTTGCCGTGTACTGGGCGCTAGGTGCGCGGCTGGAGCGAGCGCTCGCGAACTTCATGCTCGACTTGCACACACGTGGGCACGGATATACCGAGGTACTTCCACCGTACATGGTGAACTCCGACTCGATGTATGGGACTGGGCAGCTGCCCAAGTTCGCCAAGGACTTATTTAGAGTCGGTACCGTCATGGAAGGCACTGATTTTGTTTCGGGCAATGTTGAGAAGGACCCACACCATACACCATTCAAAGGCGAATTGGTTTGGAGGGATGGCACGAATCACGCTTTTAATGTGTCGGAGGTCTTCCGTGGTACCCGCACGGTAGACATCAAGTCAATGATCGACGACCACGTAGAGACACAGGTGCCCTTTCCCGAGCTTTGGTATGAGCGCAAGCTCTGGCTGATTCCCACCGCCGAAGTCCCAGTCACCAATCTCTACCGCGATGAAGTGCTCGACGGCGCGAAGTTACCAGTCTGCCTCACCGCCTACACTCCATGTTTTCGCAGCGAAGCGGGGTCCTACGGCAAAGATGTCCGCGGAATTATCCGCCAGCACCAATTTCAGAAAGTCGAACTGGTAAAGTTCTCCCGTCCCGAGACTTCGTATGACGAACTCGAGAAGCTGACCAATGACGCCGAGACCGTGCTGCAAAAGCTCGGATTGCATTATCGGGTGGTCACGCTCTGCACCGCCGACATCGGATTTTCCGCCGCCAAGACCTATGACATCGAAGTCTGGCTGCCGGGGCAGAATTTGTTCCGCGAGATTTCTTCCTGCTCGAATTTTGAAAACTTCCAGGCGCGACGCGCGAACATCCGCTACCGTCCAGAAGGCAAGAGCAAAACGGAATATCTGCACACGTTGAACGGCAGCGCGCTGGCGGTCGGACGCACATGGGTTGCGATCGTCGAGAACTATCAGCAAGCCGACGGCAGTGTCCGCATTCCAGAGGTACTGCAGCCTTACATGGGCACAGACCGGATTCCGGCAGTCGTCAAATAGAGCTGACTCCGTGCCGTTTCAAAGCTGTGTCGGAGATTTGCTATCGCATGAATTCCCAAATACACTTGCAAAGGCCCGCTACGGCCTCGGCGGCGCTCGAAAGTCCTGCATTTTCCATGGGCGCAATCTGGCGCACAATCCGCGGATACATCCTATGGTCGTATGAGCGGGGAAGCCTGCACTACGACATCATGGTCACCCTGATCCTGATTTTTGTTTTCGTCTCGCCGCACTTTATCCATTACAAAGACAATCCAGTCGAGCGAAATCCGCATCTTACGGGCGTGGTTGTCATCCCCGGCGAAAAGGGCGGCTTCATTTACCAGATTCCCGCGACGGCCGTAAATGCCTCGCCAGGTAAGGATGTACGAAGCCAGTTGGAGAAGATCATCGAGCCCATCTCCGGGGCGGTCAGCGTGACCCGCTACGAACCGGTGAATGATGCCGCAGGACACACACAGAGTTATAAAGTCTGGGTGGAAAAAGAGTGAGACAAGGTTCCAATTCAGAGTTCATCGAATGAAAACTGTGCTCAAAACGCTAATCGGCGCGGTTGTGATCGGTTGGCTGTTGGTAGCGACGGTTTGGCCGCAGAGCGATTCCGTTCTCGCCTTGCCCTTCACGTCGCCGAGGGCACTTGGTTTTTTGTTCCTACAAGTGGAGCCCTTGCCACCGCCTACTGGATTGGAGCATGTTCTGGGGCAGATGGACGCCGCCGCCAAGAGTTTCCGATCGACTGAAGCCAGCGTCGAGTGGGACCAATACCAGAAGGTCATCGACGAATCCGAAGTGGAAAAGGGAAAGATCTACTTCCGCCGCGAGGGCGCCGAAGTGCAAATGGCCGCCGACTTTGCCGAGCCGGATAAGAAGTATGTGTTGTACGGCGGTGGCAAGGTGCAGGTCTACCAGCCCAAGATCGACCAGGTTACCGAATACAGCGCGGGCAAGAATCGCAGCGAAATCGAAAGTTTTCTCGTCCTGGGTTTCGGCGGCAGCGGGCACGAATTGCTGAAGTCGTACGACGTTAAGTTTTTGGGGAACGAGACAGTGGACAAGGTCGCAGCCGGAAAGTTGGAACTTATCCCCAAGTCAGCCCACCTAAAGAACAACATTGCCCGGATCGTTCTGTGGATTGACCCCGCGCGTGGTATTTCCGTGCAACAGCAGTTTTTTGAGCCAAGTGGAGACTATCGGTTGGCCAAATATTCTGACATCCACGTCAACGAGAAGCTTCCCGATAGTGCTTTCAAGCTGAAAACGACCGGGAAAACCAAGTTTTTGTCGCCGCAAGGGTAGTTTCCACGCCGGGCAAGCTACCTGAAACGATCACTGAACCACAGAAACAAGCTGAAAAAGCCTGCATACGGTTATATACTGCACAAGTATTTCCGAAAGTGGAGTACGCATGGCCAAAGTCTTTACCATCCCGGTCCCTCCGGATCTGAGCCGCAAGCAAAGAGTTCGCATCGACGATCCCCGCTACGTGGACGGTCAGAAGATGCTGGTTGAGGCCATGAAATACCTGGCGAAGGCCGATCCCGTGAACAATCGGGGAGCGATCGAGCTTCTCTCCGAACACGTCCGCACCCGCTTTCGCATGAGCGACTCGCCGCTGAGCTAGAGTTTTCATTCCCGCGATCACTTTTTCTTCTGAGAAGTCCGAAGTGTAAGACTCCGCACGTCTTCTCGGATCGCGCTTGACTTTGGGTCATCCCCGCGAAACTTTGAATGTATTGACTTTCACGTAATCCTCACTAAACTTAACTCCCAAATCACGGTTAGCGTGGGCGCTCAAACCTTCCCCTGGGGGCATGACATGCGGTCAGTTTTCGGTCTCGCTATCTCTCTTGCAGTGCTGCTGGCATGTCTCAGCCAGTCTCTCCCCGCACAAACCATTACGGGCACGATCTCCGGGGAGGTGACGGACACTTCCGGCGCGGTCGTTCCGGGCGCGACGATCACGGTCGAGAACCTGGGCACCTCACAGAAGCGGACGGCGGCTACCACCGCAAGCGGGACCTTTATTGTCCCTGACCTGGCCATTGGCAAGTACAAAGTCACGGCGACCGCCGAGGGATTCAAGACGTTGACGCAGACCGCCGAGGTTCTCACCGGCGCGGTCACTAGAACGGCGTTCAAGCTCCCGGTTGGTCAACGAACAGAGATGGTGGAGGTCGAGGGCAGCGCGCCTCTCGTCGATCTGTCGCCCAATAACAACAATTACGTTGACAGTGAGAAGATCGAGAACGTTCCCATCAATGGCCGCGATTTTAACTCGCTGATTGCCATTACCCCAGGCGTACAGCGCGCGCCGGGCGGCGGTTTTCTTGCCATCAGTATCAATGGCGCTCGCGTGACTTCCAACAATTACTTTATTGATGGCCTATATAACAACGATCGCTACTACGGCGACGCGGCCATCGGCCAGCCCGGCGTGGTCGGCATTCCGGCTATCCTATTTCCTCCGGAAGCGATTGAAGAACTCAGCGTGCAGGAGACTCCATCCGCTGAGTTTGGTGTGAAGGGTGGCGCGCCCATCCTGCTCAACATGAAGAGCGGCACTAACGAATGGCATGGGTCGGGAACGTGGGTCAACCACAACGGCTACGGTGACGCGATCAATTATTTCGGCAAGAGTAATGGTTGTGGTCAGCCGGGTGAGTGCCAGGCGACCAGCATCCACAACAATCAGATGAATGGGACCATCGGCGGTCCCATCATCAAAGACAGGGCATTCCTCTTCCTGTACTACGAAGGCCAGCGTTACAAATCGTCTTCGGTTTCCGAAAGGCCGGTGCCTTCAACATCGGATGTCAGCGCCGCGTTGGCGGATATTGCCGCTACTGGACAGACAGTCGATCCCGTTGGGCAAACCCTGCTGAATTATTTTCCTATCACCGCTTCTGGCAACTACGTAACCAGCACTCCGACCACTGCGACGCTCGATAGTTTCGGGACGAAGTTCGACTATAAGTTCAGCTCCAGTAATTCCATTGCAGTGCGCTACCTTTTTGGCGATAGCGTGCAGAGCGCGCCCCCTTTTGCGGGCTTGCCCCCCGCTCCTGGGATCCAGCCCGATCTGTTTAATTCTGTCGCCGACTCGCGAGTCCAGTTGCTTGGTTTCAGCTGGGTGAAGGGTTTCGGTGCCAGCAAAATTCTCGAGAGCCGCTTCGGATACACTCGTTTTTCGCAACTGCTCGGTATCAACAACAAGATCAATCCTCAGAGCCTCGGTATCGACACCGGTCCACTGAGTCCAGCCGATTTCGGCGTTCCTTATGTCTACATGTACCACCTCGGCTATGGTGGCTACATTGGCGGTGTTCAAGGCTATCCGCTTTCTACTCGTCCGGATGCGACCTACGACTGGTCTGAGCATTTCTCCTGGGTGAAGGGCAACCACACAATCAAGATCGGCGGGAACTTCCAGCGCGCGGTCACCAACAGCCTTCGCAACAACGCTCGTACCGGGCTCACTCTCGGATATTTCAGCTACTATGCGTCGGTCCTTGGTGGGGTAGCGGATGACGTCTTGCAATTGCTCTTAGGCAAGGCCGACTTGGCAGATCGGAGCTTCGGCAACACGCAGCGCTACATCACCCAGAATTCGGTTGGATTTTACGCTCAGGATGATTGGAAGGTCCGCCCGAACTTCACTCTGAATTTCGGTATGCGTTACGAAATCAATGGCACCATGCGCGACAAAGACAATCTGGAGGCTGTATTTGTCCCGGGAGCGGCCGTCCCGCTGCAACAAGTCGGCCATGGCATTAACGGCATTCACAATGTCGACTACCGCGATTTTGCCCCGCACCTCGGTTTCTCATGGGACATCCGAGGCAATGGCAAGACCGCACTGCGAGGCGGATATTCACTGACTTATGATGTGCCCAACTTCGCCGCTTTCGCCGACCCTTATTCGTTCGCGCACGCCAGCACTGGCGTCTTCACGCAAGCAAATTTGAATTATTCGAATGTGTCGATTTCTTCCCAGGTTGTGAATCCCCCTGATCAAACCGACTACAACCTGGATAGCGGATGCCTCGATCCGAATACTCAAGTGGGCCAATATGTCTGCTTCGATTCGAGCCGACTCGGCGCCCCACTCTATGGCGCCATTACGACTGGAACGCCCCCGAACAATGCCTTCGCCATCGTCAGCAACTTCAAGACGCCGCGTTATCACAACATCAGCCTGAGTCTGCAGCAGCAAGTCGCTCGCAATAACGTTCTCACCGTCGGCTACTCCGGGCAGCGTGGTCAGGATCTGCTCATCTACCACGACTTGAACGCTTCTCCGATCGGAACGATCGATCCCAGTACCGGTGCGGCGTGTTTGAACAATGCCTGTGATCCCTTCCGTCCCCTGTCAAGTGTTTTCGTCGATCCGACGACCGGCAATCCCTTGTTTCGCCATGTGATTCAGGCCACCAATGCTTCCAGTTCGCAATACGACAGTCTCCAGACTTCTTTCAACCAGCGCGGATGGCACGGATTTGACACCGAGTACAACCTTACCTGGAGCAAGTGCTATGACTACAACTCCAGCAACCGGGGTGGTGCGGGAGACTACCCGCAGATCAACAATTTCAATCCCGTTGGCAGCACTGCGCTTGCCGTCGCCAATTACCAGGAGTCCCGGGGACTCTGCGATCATGACGTCCGCTTGAACTTCAATGTGAGCGGCGTCTACGAAGTTCCCGCCATCCACGCTCTCGGGAAGCGACTAGGCGATGGTTGGCAACTGAGCACGATCTTCACCGCCATCAGCGGGCGACCCTTTTCGCCGATCCTCGGTGCTTTCGATACCTCAGGCCAGGGTTTGGATGGCAACAGTCTTCGCCCCGCTTGGGACGGTACTCCCATTCAATACAACAACCGCAATGCGAATACCTACATAACCGAGAAATATTCGGACGGGACTGCCCCGGATCCTTGCAATCCCGGATTTACCCTGGCAGCGGGGCAACCGCTTTCACCCTTCTACTTCCCCTGTAATGGAAGCGTGGGCAACGCTCGGCGCAATCAACTCATCGGTCCTGGGCTCGCGCAGTGGGATATGACTCTGGCTAAGAACACGAAGATCACGGAGCGTGTGGATGTCGAACTGAGGTGGGAAGTCTACAATCTGCTGAACCGTGGAAACTTCTACTATGCCCCGAACAATGTACTCACGACTTGCAGTCTGGTCGTCGGCACTACTTGCGAATCGGCAAGTGGCGGCAACTTCGGTCAAATCACGAAAACTTCCGATGTCGCGGTCGGCAATCCCGTCATCGCGCAGGGTGGTCCGCGCAATATGAACTTCTCACTGAAGTTTACTTTCT
Organism: uncultured Acidobacteriaceae bacterium; assembly: GCA_963725295.1. Classification (GTDB taxonomy): domain Bacteria; phylum Acidobacteriota; class Terriglobia; order Terriglobales; family Acidobacteriaceae; genus Acidiflorens. Next base: position 3,642 of record CAVRYB010000053.1, on the reverse strand, counting down.
GAGTGCGGAGTTGAAATGTAAGAGTCCCACGTCTGATTTTTCGAGATGTGGGTCGTGATACTTCCGGGAGTCTGGCCATGCTAGACTCCCTTTCTGTTATGCGGGCTCTGCGGATTCTCACCGTTCTCCTACTAGCTTTGAACGTCTGGTGCGCCGGCGCACAATCAAAACCAGCTTCGCCGCCCACTTCACATCGCCTGAAAGCCCGCTCGTCCGGTCTCCCGCGCCCGAATATTATTCTCATCACCGTCGATACCACCCGCGCCGATCGCATGGGATTTCTCGGATCAACGCGTGGCATCACTCCCAATCTGGATGCCTTGGCGCACGACGGCTTCGTTTTCCGGCGCGCCTACTCACATGTTCCGCTCACCACAGCCTCCCACGCCACGATTCTCACCGGAACTTATCCCCAATACAGCCACGTAAATGATTTTGGAGTGCCGCTCGCCGCCGGTCTCCCTTATCTGCCTGACATTTTGCATCACGAGGGTTACAAGACTGCAGCCTTTGTCGGGTCTCTGATTCTCGATCCGATTGCCGGCACTGCCCCCGGCTTCGATCGCGGGTTCGATCTGTACGACGCGGGTTTCCGCATCAAGACCGCCCGGGACAATCGCTACGATACGATCGAGCGGCGGGCAGGGGACGTAGTCGGTCACGCGCTCGCGTGGCTGAAGACGCGGCCGGCGAATGCCCCGCCGTTTTTTCTCTGGGTGCACCTTTACGATCCGCATGATCCCTACGATCCGCCCGAGCCATACAAATCAAAGTTCTCCGACCCCTACGATGGGGAGATTGCCTACGCCGACGCCATGCTAGGCAAGCTCTTCGCTGCGCTGAAGACTGCCGGCCTGTATCAAAGCTCCGTAATTGCCATGATGGCGGATCACGGCGAAGCCTTCGGCGAACACGGAGAGCGCACCCACGGAATCTTTCTCTACGACGAAACGATCCATGTGCCGATGGTGATGAAACTAGCGAGCGGCCCAAGTGAAACAACTGCATCATCGAAGCGTCCTGCCAGCACTGATGCTCGCGTCGGTCTGGTCGACGTCACTCCGACTCTGCTCGACGGCGTCGGCATCTCGATCCCAAAAGAAATTCAGGGACATTCGCTGCTCGGCGTGATCAACGGCACGGCGCAAACAGACAAGGCCGTCGATCAGCCGGTTTACTCCGAGACCGATTATCCGCACCGCGCTTTCAAATGGAGTTCGTTGCGCGCGCTGCGCACCGGAAAATATCTGGCCATCGAAGCGCCGCAGCGTGAGCTGTACGATCAGTTCGGTGATCCGAAGGCTTTGAAGAATCTTGCCGCGTCCTCTCCGGCGGTGGCTGAAACATTGATTGGCGAGGTCGAGAAATTCCGCCAGCAGACAGCAGCCGATCTGGCGGTCGCGGCCAAGCTCGATCCCGAGCAGGCCGAAAAGCTGCGTGCCCTTGGCTACGTCGGTGGCGATTCGGGGTCGGGACATGAAGGAAAGATTGGCGGCACCGATCCGAAGGATCGCATCGAAGTTGCGAACCTGATGCACGACGGCATCCTCGAAGTGGAGCAAGGCGAGTACCACAGCGCAATTTCCAAGCTCGAACGGGTGCTCCAGACCGAGCCGGATTCCGCGATTGCATACGTGCAGTTGGGAACGGCCTGGACGCGATTGAAAGATTATGGCAAGGCACTGCCAATTCTGCAGAAGGCCGTTGAACTGAAAGCGGATTCGGGGTTGGCCCAATACGAACTCGGCCTGGCGTTGTTTGAGACCGGCAGTTGGAAGGAAGCGGCTCCGCAGTTCGAGCAAGCGGTGGCGCGCAGTCCGAAGTGGGCGGATGCACGATTTTCGCTGGCAGCCGTGTATGCGCGAATTGACCGCGTGCCCGAGGCACTCGACGAACTCGACCAAGTGCTCGCACTGAATCCGGACCACTATCGCGCAAATCTGTTGCGAGGACGATTGCTGTCGCTGCTGGGCAGGCCGTCAGAAGCTCTGCCCAATCTGCAGAAGGCCGCACAGGTTGAGCCGGAGTCGCGCGAAGCGCACCAGTTCCTGGCGGATGACTACGCACAGCTCGGCCGGACCGCCGACGAAAAAGCCGAGAGAGCCCGCGCAGAGAGGACAAAACCGCCGGCGCAATAATGGCCTCCTACCTCGACATGCAGCGGAACGGCCGAAGCGCCTCCGCTAGGCGATTTTCTTGTTACTCGCCAGCGCTGCTGCCATGAGAATGACGGCGGGAAAGCACTCCAGTGTGTAGCGCGGCTCAGGATTCTCGAGTATCAGCAGCAGCGCTGAACGCAGCACGACAAACGTGACAAACAATCCCACCCATCGGATCGCTGATCGCCGCTGCGCCAGCGCCCATGCCGCCGCTGCAAGGTAGAGCAGGTTCAGCATCCCGAATCCGACCACCAATGCCGAGTACTTCGGGTCGTCGTTGAACTCCCACCACCGAACATCCGGCGGAAGAAGTTCAGTCCGCGGACGCAGCCACATGTCGGCCGCTCGCAGAATAGGAAGTTCAACGTAGTAGCGAGACGGATGAGCGCGAATGCGTTCGGCAGCCAGTCCGCCAAAGCGCGCGTCGACCGACGGCTCAATTAGTTGTGTTGCGTTGTAGTCGCCAATGGCGGCAAGCGTGGATTCCCGCTCCGCAGAATTATCGAAGGCGCGCGTCGGCAGCTTGTCTGGATCAATCTTGTCGCCCGGCACATTCCAGTAGATTTCCTCGACCGAAGCGTAGTCGACAATCCACGTCTTAACCCAGCGAATGAATCCTCGAGGGACAAGTTCGTCCGACTCGTTGGCGTAGCGCGGGGCAAGCGGCTGGAAATGATGCAGTGTCCGAAAATTGCGAACGGTCCACGGAGCGAGCGGCGCCAGCGCGCAGCCCGCCAGAACGGCCACAGCTAAAAGCCGGCGACCCGGCGCGCTAGGGCGCCTCGCGGCTGACAGGTACAGAACCACCGCAACCAGAAGCACGCCGCCATCAGGACGCAGCAGTATGCAACCGGCGATTGCTGCGCCAGACGCGGCAAAAAGCGGGATCACTCTCGCGGCGCGCTGCTCCACTCGCTCCAGCGCCGCCGCGGCACAATCGAGAGCGACGGCAGTGAAGAAAATCTCCAGAGTCTCGGTGAGCACCGCCGCGGCATAGTTCGCCAGAAATGGACAGAGAGCTGCCAGCGCGAACGCCGCTCGCGCCGCACGCTCCGAGATTACTCGCCGCGCAAGATCGGCGATGACGAGGCAGGTCACTAGATCGAATAGAATCTGCGCGAGAAGCACGGCTTTGAAATTTCCGGCGCCAAAGACAAAAAAGATCTTCGCCAGGAACAACGGATAGCCCGGCAATCGCGTATCCGTCGGGACGATTTGCGTCCCTTGAGTCTGGCCATAAACACCGTGCTGCAGCAGGTTGGTGGCAAGATCGGCGTAGATGCGCGAATCATCGGTGACCGCAGGAAAGTAAAGGAAGAAAAACAGCCGCAGGGCAAGACCCGCAAGTATGGTTCCCAGGAAAAACCTGCGATGTTCCCGCATCAATTGCAGCACGTAGGGAATATATCGCGAATCAGCGATTTGGCGTTGCTTAACGCAGTAGCATTCTGGAGCCGTCGACGTTCCCGACTCCGCCTCGGGA
>CAVRYB010000052.1:0-10660 GCA_963725295.1 uncultured Acidobacteriaceae bacterium | reverse complement strand
CATCGCTGTGACTGCCGAAGGCCGCGACGCGCAGATCTGCGGCCGCATGGAGAACCATCTCATCGTCACCACTTACTGCGAGGTTCTTGAGTCGGAGAACCGCAAGATCGCGCCGTTGCGCATTCACATCGAAAACGAAATTCCCATTGGCCGGGGATGCGGGTCGTCCGCCGCCGCCCGCCTCGCAGGAATCGCGCTGGCCGTACATTTTGGGCATCTGCGCTGGAAGAATGACCGCATCGTGGGCGAAGCCTCGATGCGCGAGCATCATCCGGATAACGCATCCGCCTGCTGGATGGGTGCTCTACTGTGGCGCGCATGGCGAATCAGGTGCAAGCCCAGGTTGTAGAAGTGAAGCCGAAGGGGAAGTGGCCTCTTCTGCTGGCCGTTCCCGAAGCGCCGCTGTCGACCGAGCAGGCGCGACGCGTGCTGCCGTTCCAGTACTCGCGGGCCGACGCCGTCACCAATATTCAAAACTCGATGCTGCTGCTGGCCGCCTTTACGCAGGATCGTCCGGAGCTCCTATCCTCCGCGCTCGAAGACCGCATTCATCAGCCGTATCGAGCGCCGCTTTCGCCCCTACTGCCCGCAATCAAAGAACTGACTGGAGAGACCGGGATTCTCGGCGCTGCCCTCAGCGGAGCAGGGCCATCGGTCATCGTGTTTCTCGATCCCAAAGTCCAACCGAAAAAGGCGAAGCAGAGAATTGCCGCCCATCTCACCAAGCGCCGCTTGACGGCCGAATTGATCCTGACGCAGATCGCGCAGCATGGCGGATGCGACGGAGCCGACTGGAAGAAGCATCACGGCGCAAGAAAATAGTGCAGAAAAATGATGGCGTAGAGGCCGAAACCGGCCGCTAGAGTGGCAAGCGTAAGACCACCGTTGGCTTGGCCTTGTCCGCTGCAAATGTACCCGTCTCTCCGTTCGCCAGTCCCAACTGGCTGTTGGCAACGTACAAGAACGTGTTGCCCGCGACCACACCTTGAATTGGCCCTGCATAGTCGGGATGATTGCTCTCCAGCACCTCGACTGCGGCAATGCGCTGTCCTTGTGGATCCAGCCGCAGCCGGACTACGCGCTCGGGCTTCACGCCAATTTGCACGCTAATAAAGCCGTCTGCCACACGCGAAAGGCCGTCCAATCGCCCCAACCACGTGTCTGCGGGGGCATCCAGTTGCCGCCGCGTCCCGGTTGCCATATCCAGCGCCCACACGCCGTCGGAGAAGTCGGCCACGTACAGCGTCTTTTCGTCATCGGAAACGCCAAACCCTGGGTCGAGCGGAATGCACCGGCCCCGCGAGCAGTTCGAGCTGGTCGGTGCCCGTACTTCATGCGATAGATTCCCGGCGTCAGCGAATCAGAGACAAAAATATCTCCCGCCCGATTCATCGCCAGTTGGTTGAGAAAGTGCTTCTTGCTGTCACTGAGCCATGCTTTGCGCACGACTTTACCTGTCTTCAGGTCGAAGACATAGACACCGGACTTGCCGTCGTCTTCCTTCCGATAGCCGCGCATGAACGGCACCGAGGCCGTGCTGGCATACAGCAATTTGTGCGTGAAGTCGACGAGGACGCACGCCGACCCCATGAAACCGTCCTGCGCTTCGGTGACGAAGTCGGAGACCATGCCAGCCTTCGTGCGACGCACAATCTTGCGTTCACGGACGCTGGCGATGAACGTGTTGCCGGTGCTGGGGTCGACTGCGACTCCGGCTGCCATCAGTTCTGGGTCGGCGATTGTGAAGGCCTGTGTGCTGTGGACCAACGGTCTTCGTAGTTCTCCAAGCTTCGCTAAGAAGCCCGCCCATTCTGGAGTCTTCCTGATCGACGAAAAATCGTCGTCCGTTTCCGCCCCAAGGTCGAGCTTGCGGGCAGCAAGATCGTCGAGGCGACGGACCGCCTCGGCTGCGTTGCCCGTGAGCGCCTCGCCACAGGCCACGTTATAGATCAAGCCGCGGATTTGACGGATCAAGCGCCAGCGCTCGCTTTTCATTGGCCAGAAAATCGGCGTAGTTCTTGCTCTGGTAGGCCTTGATCGCGGCAGCGTTCAAGGCCTCCGGAGTGTTCGCCATCTCCTGTGCGCGTGCCGTCGAAAGCAGGATTACCTCTGAGGCGCAGAGAAGTGACACGCCAAGAATCAACCCGCTGATCGGACACTTTCGTTCCATCGTGCCCCTCCCGGACGGTACTAGTCCCGCTAGTTAAGGAATATCTAGCTTCGGCTGGCCGGAGGCACGATCCCGTTCATGCGCAGATATTCGACTATCTGTCCGTAGTGATCGAACCCGTGCCAGGCAAAGACCCCAGCCATTCCGAGGCGCGTGGTTTTCTCCTTGCCACGGGGCAGCGATGGGATCAGTCGCATTACCTTCGTTGATGGTTGCCGTTGCCTTGTGCGCATAGCATAGGAATCTTTAAGGAACTTGACGATGTCGGCCTTCGATTTGATGTTGTCGGGGCCGTTTTCCACCTTTCAACTCGATCGGCGGTTTTTCGCCAAGGATGGCCGCTCCCACCATGTAGTTCACGGTGGCGATGTGCTTGACCTGCTGGGCGAATGTGCGCACACCCTTGAACTCGCCGCTCGTGGGCGCAAAATCATATTTGTCCTCGGGCATCGCTTCCGCCGCGGGCACAAGTTCACTCTCGATGGTCTTGACGCCGCCATCGAGCACCTGGCTTATCGTCTTCTTGTCTGTTTGCGCGATCCCCAAACTGCACAGCAACAACAATGATCCCAAAAGTACGGCAATCTTTTTCATGATTCTTCTCCAGTTTTATTTTGTAGAAGTGAACAGCCGATTCAATCTCTGACCACTGCAGGTGCCAGGTCCAATTCGCTGGCGGTGATGCGGTGTCCCCGGAGTGCAAACACTCCCAGTGCAAGCACGACGGCTGCCGCCGCCAAAGTATCCGGCACGCCGACCTTCTTTGCAACTGCTCCCCACAACGTTGCTCCCAGCGCCATGCCTCCTTGCAGAACCAGCAAGTAGAAAGAAAGCGCCCGCGCCCGAACATAAGCCGGACACATCGTCTGCGCCGCCACGTTCAGGCAAGCCAGAATCCCGATCCACGCTCCACCCGCCACCAGCATGACGACGCACATCTGAATGAAATTGTCTGTTCGTCCCGCGGCGAACGTCATGCCGGCAAACAGCAGAATGGCGGCACCTACGACTCCATCCACCGAAAGTTCTTCGCGCAAGCGAGGCAGCGCTAATGCGCCCAGCAGCGCTCCCAAGCCGAAACATCCGAGAAGCACTCCGTATCCTCTTGCCCCGTAGGGCCTGGCAATGATTGGCAACAACGCTAGCATAGCGACGGCCGCTACGCTGAAGGTCCCCGTTCGCAACAGCACTGACTTAGCCAGATTGCTTTTGCGAACATAAGTGAAGCCATCGCCCATCGCCGACCAGACCCGCTGCGGCTTCAGTGGAACTCCGCTAGGCCGCTGCCACCGGTAGAGAAACAAGATGACGCCAAGAAACGACAGTGCGTTGAGAAGAAAAGTTGTTCCGCAGCCGACTGCGGCAACAACCACACCGCCAAGTGCCGGACCGACGGCCCGCGCCACGTTGTACCCGGCAGAATTCAAAGCCACAGCGGGAGCGTGCTGATTCGCTGGAACCAGCTCCGGCGTAATTGATTGCCATGCCGGATCGTTCATCACCGCGCCGAGTCCAAGCAGGAAAGTGAAAAGCAGCAACACCCATGGTCCGACGCAACTCGTCAGCGTGAGAATGCCCAGTGTGCCGGAAGCCAGCACCATCCAGCCTTGTGTCAACAGCAGAAAGCGCCGCCGGTCGACCATGTCAGCCAGTGCGCCTGCCGGCAGAATGACGAGGAACACAGGCAGGGTCGCTGCAGCCTGCACAAGTCCGACCATGAGTGGGTTCATGGTCATCTGCGTCATCTCCCAGCCGGCGCCAACGTTCTGCATCCACGTGCCAGTGTAGGAGATGACCGAGGCGATCCAGAGCGAGCGGAATAGCGGCTCGCCGAGCGGCGCCCACGCGGAGGCTGATCGCTTGCCCGCGATCGGTCCCGCTATCGGCATTTTGATCATTTCGGCCATGAAACCCTGTCGTTAGTCGGGGGTCGTTCGTCGTTCGCAAATCAATTGTGGTACGTCGCAGGAATCTTCCCAACGACTAACGACTAACGACCCCCTTCCAAACGGCCACTCGTTGTTGCGCCAGGCCCGGATTGCATAAATCAGAATCCCGACTACCAGAATGACCACGGCGTAGCGAATCTGACGTAGCGCATCCTTACGCATAACCAACATATAAACAAACCCAGCCGATGCCAGCAGCGCGGGTAGAGGGTACAGCCACATCCGGAACGGCCGTGGTAACTCCGGTTGTTTGATACGCAGTACGATCAGTCCCACAGCCTGCACCAGGTATTGCAGAACGATACGAATGACCACCAAAGAAGCAATCAAGTCTGCCAGCCGGAGGAAACAAAACAGCGCCGCGACCCCGGTCAGGGCCAGCAGTGAAACGTAGGGGAACTTGTGGACTGGGTGCACACGCGCAAATGCCCGGAAATAGTTTCCGTCGAGCGCCGCCGCGTACGGTACCCGAGAGTACCCCAGGGTCAGGGAAAATACGGAGGCGAAGGCAGTCCACATCACCAGCACTGAAATCAGCGCAGCCGCGCCATTTCCATAGACGCGCTGCATCAAGGTTGCAACGACATACAGCTTGCTGTTCGATGCCCCCGCTTGCGCCAGTTCCTGCCAAGGAATGACCCCCAGAATGCTGACGTTCATTACTACATATAGACACGCGACCGCCAGAATGGATAGCAACAGAGCCCGCGGAATATTCTTGGTCGGTTCCTTGACTTCATCTCCGAGAAAACAGACGTTGTAATATCCGCCAATGTCATAGGCGGCGACCAGCATCGCCGAGCCCAGGCCGGCAAAGAAGTTCCAGGAAAACGAAAACGCTCCCGCAGGCAGGTCGAATGCCCGGTGCGCGTTGAAGTGGGTCAGGCCGGCGAAAATGATCCATCCGATGGTGAGCATCACGCCAGTCCACAGGACCTTGGTCAGCCGCGCGATCGCCGTGATCCGCCGGTAGAGGAGAAACGCCGTCAACCCGCAAACGCCAATCGCCAGAAACGTAGCCGGCATTGCGACCCAGGTCAGTTGCAGAGTTCCCAAAAAGGGGAGATGCAGCGCCCCGGTTCTGGTGGACCACACGGTTTCAAGACGGGGGAAGAAGAACGCTGCGTACTGCGAAAGTCCGATTGCGCCCGAGGCGATCGAAAGCGGAGCACTAAAGGAGAGTTGCCAGATGAACAGAAACGAAACCAGCCGCCCCAGTTTCTGCGGACCGTAAATCTGCAGCAGGTAGCGATACGATCCGCCCGACCCCGGCATGGCCGCGCCCAGTTCCGCCCACACGAGGCCGTCGCAGACAGCCAACAGTGCGCCGAAGATCCATCCCAGCATCGCTTGCGGCCCGCCCATCGCGCTAATGATCAGCGGGATCGTGATAAACGGCCCCACGCCGATCATGTCGATCATGTTTAGCGCGGTGGCCGAACCGAGGCCGATGCCGCGAATAAGCGGAGTCCCAGCAGACGTGGTGTGCTCGGACGTGTCGGTATTTTGCATGGATGATTTGCGTCGCGCTATTCGCCATTCGTCGTTCGAAAGCGCAACGAAAAGCGAGGCGCCAACAGCGAACAGCCAATAGCGAACAGCGAACGACCAACGACGAACGACTAGCGACCGCTGACCAGATTCACAAACAGCCGCACCGCTCCGGGCACACCCGCCGGAAGCTGACGGAAGAAGGCATATCCGGTGTAGATATATGTTCCCTTGCCGTAGTGTGCGATCAGCAGGCCGCCCTTTTGCTCGCTCTCGCCCGGATCATGCGATTCGAGTAGCGGTGTGAATTGCGGATCCCACTGCGACATGAAATACAACCCGCGTTCCTGCACCCAGCCGTCAAAATCCTTCTGCGTAATTTCGTTGGGCGAATGAAAAATCGGGTTCGCCGGATCAAGCATCACAACCCGAGCCTCTTCCACCGATACGCGCGCTCGGCTGAGTGTCGTGGGATAGGGTGTGTACTTGCCCGCATTGAAATCGATTGGCACCCCAAAAGATCCCAGCGTGTTGTATTGCACAACCAGGCGCCCGCCATTAGAGACGTAATCGAGCAGCCGCTTGTTGTTGTCGATCACGCTCTTTTGCGTATCGTAAGCGCGGATGCCCAGCACGATCGTCTGATACCTGCTCAAATCCTCGCTCGCCAACCTGTCAGCCGGAATCGCCGTGACATTCATCCCGATCTGCTCGAGCACCGTCTGAACGTTATCGCCCGCGCCCATGATGTAGCCAACTTTGAGATCTTTCGGTACCTTCACATCCACAATCGACACGCGCTGCACAGCCGGCTGGTAGTAATAAAAGGTGCCGAGATCTTCGCGCGTGACCACCGTGTATCCCTCGTCATATTTCCGGCTGCCGCCAGTCAGACTCGCCAGGATGTGAGTGTGTTCTTCTTTCAGGCCCGCCGGTTGCACTTGAAACACCGCATTCTTGGACTGGTCTTTCGCGATCCTCACTTCTTCGCTGGGAGGCTCGGAGCGCCAGCCATCTGGGACCTTCAGGGCAATCTGCGCTTCCGCAACGTTTCCTTGATCTCGAATACTGCTGCTCACGCGCGTACTACCGCGCCAATCGGTCGGAATGACCGCACTCGATGGCGACAACGCAACCGAATACGCTGGAGCCACCGCCAAAGGCCGCTCAACAACCTCGCCCGACCCGTCCTTGTAGCGCACCATGCAAACTGTCTCGACAATGCCATCTGGGTAATTGGCAACGGCTTTGACCGGTGGCGGAGGAATGGGAAGCGTCTGATACTGCGGCTCGTCAATCGTATGCAACGCGTCGCGTTCCGGATCATGCCGATGCCAGTACGGTCGAGTAATCTGCGCGTCTGCTGGCACATGCACGCGGAAATGCACCGTCAATTCGTTGCCCGAATGCGATTTCTTCAATTCCTCAAATGTCCATCCCTGGGGCAGTTGCAAGCCAATGTGAGCACGCTCTTGCAAGCCGCTCGCCACGGAGAGCTTTGCGACTGCGTTAAATGACTCGCCCGGAACCGCCATGAACGCTGTTTCTGCGCTCGCGCCCACGGGAGCGTCAGCCACGGCGGTAAGCTTTGCGCCCGCTGCCAGAGCCAGTGCTTTTCCGATATTCGGATACAACGTCTGCAACAACTCGACCTGAAACTCTTTGTTGCTCGGTCCGGAGAGAGAAGCTCCGAGAATGTCGTTGAAGAGTCGAACGGTCAGAGCGCTGGCCTCGGCGAGCGCCGTCTGCATCTTCTGAGGATTGCCGTCTGCCTTTTCCGCCTCGTCGATCTTGTTCTTGATCTGTTGCAGCCGATCCCGCAGCCACGGCACCTTCTTCTCCTCATCCCCAAGCCTCGACGCCAGCCCCGGCAGCGTCGTATCAATCCCGTCAAAGAAATCTTGCTCGTGTCCGTCCTTATCCTTCGGAGAATCCACCACCGAATCCACCAGCTTGTAATGTGCGAACCGGTCGCCCTTCGGAACCGAGACGCCACCCAGAGCTTGTGACCGCTGATGCCGCAATCCTTCGATTGCAAACTGTACGTACGATTCGCCGAGCAGCGGATCTTCTTTTCCTGTGTTCAGCCTGACCGTGTAGTTCGCCGCATCGCACGTTGACGCTCCGAAGCCGCACACGTTCCCGATATACAGCTTCTTCGGCTGCCACGGCTGCAGTCCTTCTTTGATCTGCTCTGGAAACCGATTGGGATCAGCCGCCGCTCGAAACGCCTCTTTCGTCAGGATCGCGGATGCCTGGTGATGTCCGTGCCCGTCGCGCTCCGTGCCCGAAAACCGCGCGATCAGCACATCCGGACGAAACGTCCGAACCACGCGCACAATATCGGCGAGCGCGACATCGTGTCCCTGCCACTTCTGAAACGTTTCCTCCGGAGTCTTTGAATATCCAAAGTCAGCCACCCGCGAAAATCGCTGCTCCACCCCGTAGTAGCGATCCGCCGCCAGTACTTCCAGAGTTCGCACCACGCCTAGCACGTCGAACAGATTGCTGCCCAGTTCGTTCTGTCCGCCTTCGCCTCGTGTCAGCGTCATCAGCAGAGTCGAAACGCCTTTGCCGCGTGCCTCGAGCGTCAACATGCCGCCGTCTTCGTCATCCGGATGCGCGTCGATCTGCATCAGCCGCCCAGTGGTCTGCAACTTCCGCAGCATGAGTTTCAACCCGTTGTCTCCCGTTTCCTGCGGGAGCGGATCGTAATATCGATCAACTGAATGATCGTCCTTAGCCGTCGTCGCGCTGGGCGCACTGTTCTGCGCCACGGCTAAGACCGAAGCTAAAGCCGCCAGAGAGACTAATTGAACTGCAGGTCCACGCCCTGTGCGCAGTAATCCCCGCCCGAATTTCCCCACTATTTCCAGCATGTCCATCTGATGGATTTTCCCCAAGGAAAGGAGCAATTATATCTAGACTCAGAAAACCGCGGCCGGTGAGTAGTCAACGGGCGATTAACGAATCCCCTGCGACACGGCAAATTTCTTCTGGCATTCGGTAGCTGCCTGCACCAGCTGACGATAGTCGGTCTCGCCGTGCAGCGACGCCAGCAGCGGATCGGATTGCAGTGCTTCTTTCGCGCAGTAATTTTCAGATATCGCCTTGCGCAGAAATTCATACGCAATCGGCTTCTCGCCGCATGCAGCCAGCACCGCACCCTGGTAGTACTTCAACTCCGAATCCTGCTCGGGCAGCAGATTTGTTTCAGCGTTCTCCGCAAGCTGATGGATTTCGTTCGCTGGCGCTTTGTTGAGGCAAGCCTGCAAGACTCCGCGCATCCACATGGGATTTTCGGTCATCTGTTGCGCCGCCTGCTGCGCTTCCGCGGTCTTGCCCTGCCGCATCAGCACCGAGACGCGGACCGCATTCGACCACTCCGAGCCAGCATCGCGATTGAGGTACTCCATGGCTCGCCCCTCCTTGCCTTGCTCGAAGAAGGCGAACGAGCAGGAACGCCAGTTGTAGTTCCCGGCATCAATTGCCAGCGCCTGGTCGCATTCACTCTGTGCCACATCAAGCAGGCCGGCATAACGGAGCACATACGCCAGGGAATAGTGCGCAACCGCATTGTCTGGACGCTTTCGCACCAAGGCCCATGCTTCCTCATATGCCTTGTCGAGATTCCCCGTCTCGACTTCATTGGCCGCGAGATATCCAGCCGCGCTTACCCGCCCGGGTTCGAGTTCCAACGCCTTCTTGTAGGCGTTGTTCGACCGCTCATATCCCGCTGGACCACCGCCAAAATAGATCGCGTCGAAATAATAGCGGCGTCCAAGAGCCTCCCATGCCGGGGCATATTTCGGATCGAGGCTGACAGCATGCTCCAGCATCGTAATAGCATCCTTGTTTGCCGCTCCATCGTGCGACATCGAGACGCTGCGAAGATAAAGGTCATACCCTTCACGATTGCCGGGAGTGCTGCTCGCCTCCACTTGCGCGCGCGCCACGCCCAATGCAGGGATCAGTTCCTGCCGGACTTTTTTTGCCATCTGGTTCTGCAGCACGAGCAAGTTGTCCGCCGGAGCATTTAATCGGCCGGTCCATATCAGTTTGTTGTCTTTGACCTCGACCGCTTCCAGCGTCACCATCATGACCTTGTTCTGACGCAGAAAGTGCCCGACGATGACTGTGCCCACACCCAATTCGCGTCCGGCCTTGGTTGGGTCGGCTTCGCTGGCATACTTCTGCGTCGTTGCCGACGGCCGGATCTCAAGAGAATGGGAGTACGTCAGGGCGTTGGCAATCTCATCGGCCAAAGCGAAGCGGAGAAACTCGCTCTCCATGTCATTGTTAATGTTCTCGAGCGGAAGCACCGCGATTGTCCGGGTGCCAGTGTCGGTCGCCAGTTTTCGATGCTGCAAAACCCATATCCCAACCGCCGCCAGGACAGTCACGAGCAGCGCTGCAAGCGCGATGACTAGCCATGTCAGCTTCGCACCCGATTTCTGAAACGTGCTCGGCGACCCTCGCATCTGGACCGCTTGCCGCAGTCCGCTGCGCAGGCCTGACTCGGTTCCTTTTTGCAGCCGCGCCAGATCGGCGCGCATCTCGGTCGCGTTCTTGTACCGCTTGTCGCGGTCCTTTTCCATCGCTTTGCCGATGATGGTTTCAAGTTCCGGAGGTATTTCTGGATTGATCGACCGCGGCGACGCTGGCTTCGAATTAATGACCGCGTGCAAAGTGGTCACGACGTTTGTCCCGGTGAAAGGCTTCTTGCCGGTTGCCATCTCGAACAGCACCACGCCGAATGAGAAAATGTCGCTGCGCACGTCGAGATCTTCCGATCGCGCCTGCTCGGGTGACATGTAGACGGCCGTTCCCGGAATTACTCCGACCTGCGTCAGCGACTCCTCAAGCGAGGTATCCGTAGTCGTCCCGACGCTGCCATCCTTGGCCAGCTTCGCCAGACCGAAGTCCAGAATCTTTACCTGACCATTCGGAGTGAGGAAAATATTCGCCGGCTTGATGTCGCGATGGACGATTCCCTTGGCATGCGAAGCAGCCAACGCATCCGCCACCTGCACGGCGATATCGAGCAAAT
>CAVRYB010000051.1:0-53943 GCA_963725295.1 uncultured Acidobacteriaceae bacterium | reverse complement strand
GCGCCGCTCGGCGAAACACGGAATTGACAGGCTCGGCTGGCGCTTCGACAAAGCGCGGCCCCAGAATCGGCGCAAGCAGCTCACCCACCACGCTCCAATCGAACCGTTTGTAACCCGACCATTGCAGCCCGTTGATGAAATAAATCATCGCACCGGGCGTCGCATAAAAAGCGCGATGTCGGGCGGGTCGAGTTTCCCGCTCGCAAGCGGCGCCACGGCCAGCGCATCGAAACGGCCGTCCGGCACGCAATCCATTGCGCTTTGATGGGCACCCGCATCTTCCAGAGTGCTGAACCAGACCCCCGTCATATGCTTGCCCGACTTCCATTCGTCCGTCTTGGCGCGCCGAGTCCGACAACGGCCCGGCATTGCGCACCCACGAGATCGTCGGACGTGATCCCGACGGTCCAGCCGAGACGCGATGCCTGCCCCACGATCTGATCGAGCGTATGAATGGACTGTGGCCGGCGGATTTGGGATCGCCTCCATGTCCTCGCGCCTCTCGAACAGTTTCATGCCGAAGACGATGGAACGCAGTTTGAGCAGACGCTCCAGCTCGCCCACGACATTTGCCCAATCCTCAACCATTGTTCGTTCCTCTTGTGTCCGCCGGACCGGCGATCAGCTCTCGGCGCAACCGGCGGCATCGGCGCCTCGTTCACGGACAACTGAAAATGTCCGGGCGGGCATAATGTCCGACCACATCGAAATCATATTTGCCGCGCGCGCTCTGGCCGGGATCGATCTGCGCCGACAGCACTGTCTCACCGGTAAAATCGGGCCCGGCCAGACATGGCCCAGGGGATCGACGATGGCGCTGCCGCCGCGGATCAACACGGTTTCGGGATCGTTGCCGAAGGAGCATTCGTAATCGGCAGGATACGCGCCACGGCGAATATGCTGGCAAGCGGTCAGCACAAAACAACGGCCTTCCAACGCGATATGCCGCATGGATGGCAACCAGGTCTCGCGATCGTCGGCAGTCGGCGCGCGATAGAGCGCGACACCCTGGGTGTACATATGCATGCGCAACATCGGCATATAATTTTCCCAGCAGATGACTGCGCCGATGCGCCCAATGCTGGAATCGAACACTTTCATCGTCGAGCCGTCGCCAAAACCCCAGATCAGGCGCTCGGCCGCGGTCGGCATCAGCTTGCGATGTTTGCCTATGAACCCCCTGGCGCCATCGAAAAACAACGCCGAGCAATAGAGCGTCCCCCCGGCGCGTTCGATCGCTCCCATGACGACGAACACCCCATGCTCGCGCGCGGCCTCGGCAACCAGGCCGGTTTCCGGCCCGGGAACGTCGATCGCCGAATTGAAATAACGTTGGAAGGCGACACGGCCTTCCTGCGACCGTGCGCCGACAACTGCACCGAAATTTGCTCCTTTGGGGTAAAAGCCCAGAAAGGCTTCCGGGAAAACGACAAGCTTCGAGCCTTCGCGGCCTGCGCGCGCTATGCCAGCCGCGGCCTTCTTGGCCGATGCCATGGGGTTGAATGGCACCGAGGCGAGCTGGGCTACGCTTGCGATGAAGGGCTGCATCTTTCCATCCTGGCGGGACGATCCACGGGAACTCCGCACCAGATTAGGTCTCCCCAGACGACTTCAGCCGTGCGGCAATGGCGCAGCCGGCTGCTATTATATCGAGCCGCTTCACGCGGGGGAGATTAGATGCGTCCCGAGACTTACGACTTTCTGGGTAATCTGAACGCGGTTTGGACCGTTCTGCTTGGCGCGCTATTGGCGACAGGCGGCGGATTTTGTGCCACCCAGCTCGAGCGCCATCTCGAACGCGCGCGACGAGAGCGCAATGCCACCCTTCTATTCGCCGAAGTACTTTCGATGTTGGGGATCATTCTGGACCTTGCCTATGAGTCCTATGGGCGAGGTGAGCCCTTCGGCCCTCTGCACTCTGCGCCTGTTGCGGTCGGCGAGGCGCGAAATCGACATCTACGACCGCAACCGGAAAGTCTGTTCGATATCCGGGATGCGGCGCTCCGGGCAAGGATTCCAGCACCGTGCTGCGGCTCGCGATGCCGATGGACGCCGTATTCGACACCACACGGGAAATCGCGGCCGAACAGCTCCTTCTCAAATCCACAGCCAACCTGGCGGAACTTCAGCGTCACGAGATCGAGGAGCATATTGTCGACCTGAGAGCGCGCCGCGAGGGAAGCTATGAGTTCGTGCGGGAGACAGCCGAAGGTCTGAAAGACCTGATCTCGAGTCTGGAACCCATCGCCCAGCAATCGTTCGAAAAACATGCTCTCGCGGTGAGAGGCAATACCGTGCGGGTTGCCGCTGCCGCGCCGTAGCCACGTGCACGGCACCATGACAACGTGATAAGTATCGACTCGATGCCTTGAAAGCTTCGATTGGCGAAACAGGATGCCTCCGACGGCGTCTACGATCCGGAACCCGCAATGCTGTTTAATTGTGCAAAGTGCCCAGGTTATTGCTGCTCGTACCCCATCATCCCACTGACCAAGAAGGATGTCTGGCGGCTGGCCAAGCATTTCGGCATCGGGTTCCGCGAAGCCAAAAAGAAATACACCAAGCCGCAGGACGACGAGAAATACTCCATGCGCCGCAAGGCGGATGAGCATTTCGGCAAAGTCTGCCAGTTTTTCGACACCGACAAACGGCGCTGCACGATCTATATCAGGGCGTCCGCAAGAAGACGATTCCGGCAGCTACTGTTCAGAAGCTGATTGAGGAACTCAGAAACAAAAAGTTTTTCCAATGGGAAGAAAAGAAAATGGTGTGCGTAGACTTCCCGGAGGCCCGCATCACAGCCACGTTGAACGGCCAACACAAGCACGTCTTGGAGGGTTGCAATTCTCCGGGGCAGGTTCTCACCCTCGCCGACGAAATCGACAGGATTTCGGGAACAAGGGCTTGGGTTGGGAAGGTACGCTAAGCTCAAGGTTGTCGTAACATCGCGTTTACACTTAAAATCCCGGCACCAAGTCAATGAGTGCTGCTGAACTGACCCCTTCTGTGTAGCCAGACAGTTCGGATCGCGCCAATAGCGAAGACCAGTTGGAGAACTACGAAGGATACGAAGGCCCAATTGAACCATGTCAACCAGTCGTTAAGCTCCGCCCTAATTACTGGATCGTCGACTCTAGCGGCTGGAATGTGATTTACCAAGTGGGTAATGAAGATTGAAAACAGAGCAAACAAAAGGCTAGGCAAGAAATGGAATTGGATGATGTTAACCTTCGGCTCACGGCCTGTAAGCCGCGCCGTCAAGTAATAGGCCACAGCAGAAAGCGCAAAAACCAAAGCTGCGAACTCAAAGAATCCGTACCCGGTCATGTCCATCCGCAAACCAAGAAAGTACAGGTAAGAATGTGCCTGAAGGGCGTCGGGAAAATCAGCAGGTGAGTATAGCAGCCGGACGAGAACCATCAGGATTGCAGCGCAACCGAAGAGCGTTACTGGTGAACGCAACCGCGACATAGACAAGTTCTCTCGCCGTGGATTCTAGTCCTTCTCCGCGCCTGAATGAGGTCGGATTTTTCAGGTGGCGAAACATCCCGATTACACTCGTTGACCCGTGGGTCATAATTCTCAATGAGTGCTAACGCCTGTTTTCGTCAATGTCGTTGAGCACAGCGAGCATTCGGCGTAGAGTGTCGGTCGTGAAAAGAAAACTAAGTGCGTTCCCCGCCACCGTCGTTCTTGTAGTGTTTCTTACAACTTTGGGTGCCGCCCAGACGCAGCGTCAGCTTGAGGAGAAGTATCCCAAGGTGAATGCGTACCTCGTGCGACCGAATATTTTGCTCACCGCCAGATACTCCAATGATGGGTTGGTATGCGAAATGGCACTACAGCCAGTCCGCTGGACGGGTGACACAGTTCTGCTCTTCCCACTGTCAGAGGAAGAGACCATTCGTGTGGTGGAGGAAATTGTGCCGGAGAGCGAACGAGGGAAGAAGTTGGGTGGTCTGCTTGGCACTGACGATAAGGTATCTGCTTTCCATGGGCATTCGTTTACAACCCCTTATACCTACGAGAAAATCACGGTGAACTTTGCCGGGACGACGGAAAAAGGTGGTGCCGACATGGTCGCTGTGGTTAGCTGGCGCGACCGTTCATGCAAATGATTGGCGTAACATCCCGATTTCACTCACGACGTTCCGAGGACCACACCTTCAGACTGTTAGCGTGATCGCTGGAAAGGGCGGCGGAGCAGACTGCGGAACCGTTTCGAGGGCTTCCAGCCAAGAATGGATGGCCACGCGAAGCGGTGCGACCACAATGCCCGCGAAGACCTCCGGGTACCGATCGAGGCGGCGGAGGGCCGACCGCAGAAGCGAAATGGTTCCGGCGGAGTTGCCGTGCTGAAAATGGTGGAACGAAGCTGCGACCTGGATCAGTCCCTGCAAAAAAGTCTTCTCCGGTTCTTGCGCCGCGAGCCACACGGATTCCCAGTGTTCGTGGGCTTCGAAGAACGCGCCGGAATGAAAACAACGCAGGCCTTCGAATAGATCTCCATGAGTCCAGTCGAGTGGCATACGCTTACAACAACCTCACAGCGCAAAGACTTCGCAACCTAGCCTTGACGGCGATTAGGCTCTTCGCCACAGACTTATTCCATCCCTAGCGACGTGGCAACGCTTTTCTTGTACTCTCGCGCCTTGGCGATTGCCGCCTCTTCGTCGACAGTCAACAGTTTGTGGTCTTTCATCACCAGGCGTCCGCCAATCATTACCGTTTCCACATCGTTTGCCTTCAGCGAGTAGGCAATCTGCGCGTAGACGTCGTACATGGGGACGGCATTCGGTTCGTCCAGCGAAATGAGAATCACGTCGGCTTTCTTGCCTTTCTCGAGCGATCCAATCTCTTTTTCCATGTGCAGTGCGCGGGCGCCATCGATCGTCGCCATTTCGACAACTGCTTGAGCATTTAGCGCTAGCGGGCTCATTTTGGTGATCTTGGCCAGCTTGGCCGCGAGGTCGATCTCTTCCATCAGGTCGAGATCGTTGTTGCTGCCGGCGGGGCCATCGGTGCCGAGGCCAACGGCAATTCCGGCGGCGCGCATTTCGGGGACGGGAGAAACGCCGCTGGCAATCATCATGTTACTGGAGGGGTTATGCACGCAGCCGACGTTTCTTTGCGCGAGAAGCTTACGGTCGGCGTCGTCGACGAAGATGCAATGCGCGCCGACGACATCGGGACCAAGCACGCCAATCTTGTCGAGGTACTGGGTGGGGGACATGCCGTTGTTCTTGAAACTGTCGTCGTTCTCTTTTTTCATCTCGGAAAGATGCATGAGAATTGGTGCGTGATATTTGCGCGCGAGAGCGGCGGCATCCTGCAGCGTTTTCTGCGAGCAGGTGTAGATGGAGTGCGGCGCGGGGGCAGCGTGAATCAGCGGGTCGCCTTGCCACTTCTGCAGGAACTTTTCTGTATACGCCAGCATCGCGGCATTTGTTTTGTTGTCGGGAGCAGGGAAGTCAATGAACGTCTCGCCCAGGATGCCGCGCATTCCGGCTTTCTTGGTTTCCTCGGCGACCGCATCTTCGAAGTAATACATGTCGGCGAAGGTGGTGACTCCGGAGCGGATCTGCTCAGCAGCGGCCAGTCGCGTTCCCCAGCGCACGAACTCTTCGGTCACGTTCTTCGCCTCGGCGGGAAAGATGTACTTGTAGAGCCAGTCGTTCAGCGTGACATCGTCGTGCAGGCCGCGGAACAACGTCATCGGGACGTGGGTATGGCCGTTGATGAAGCCGGGGAGGACGAGGGTGTTTTTGCCGTCAATCTTCTGTTTGGTTTCGTATCTCGCTTCGATGTCCGCTCGCGGACCAACCGCAACGATGGTGTCACCGGTCACGACGACTGCACCGTCATCGTAGATGTGGCGTTGGGCGTCCATGCTGACGACCATGCCAGTGATGACCGTGTCGGCACGCTCTTTCGCGACTTGTCCGTGGACAAGACTCGAACAAAACACAAATCCGCATAACAGCCAGAAGCCTGAGTTCTTGTTCATATCCAATGTCTTCCCCGTGTTCTTTCAGTGAGGTCGGGATCGCCAGCTTACTAGCGCAGCCCGTCTTCCCCTTTGATCTGCTCTTTTGTCAGGCCGCCGACGCGAGGTAGGGGCCGTCCGCTGTCAGTTACGGCAATCGCGACCATGATTTCGTTGGCGCGAGGAGCATCGCTGATGCGCACTTCCATGCCGTCGAAGTGGCTGCGGACAAACGCGGCATCCTTGTGGCCAAGCGGAATGTCGAGCACCACGCCGAGTCCGCCGCGCTTCTTCGATGACGGAATCAGCGCGGCGCCTTTGCCGAGCACGCGTCGGACCGGCGTGCCGAGTTTGGGATGGAGGATCGCGGCGGCGTGCTCCAGTTCGCCATTCTCGCCCACGGCCGCGGCCTTTCCGTAACTTTCGGCGGAAGGCCCCGGGATTCCGAGCGCAGCCACAGCGCGCTGGGTCAGCAACTCGCCCAGTTCTTCGCCGATGGCCATCAACTCGGAGAGATCTTCGACATACTGCCCCACGAAAGGATTTTCAATCACTGCAACGGCCGCTGCCCGCCGCGTCGGCGGGCTGATCGTACGACCCATCTCCGTCGAGATCTCCTCAACGAATGTGGCGAGCTTGCGGATTTTGGCTTTCATCGCAGCCCGTCCTGTCCCTTAATTTCGGATGCTTTCAATCCGCCGACGCGGGCATGAACCCGCGGCCCGGTGGTCATCACCAGAGCGAGCAAAATTTCGTCGGCGCGAGGAGCATCGTTAATGCCCACCTCCATCGCGTCGAAATGGCTGCGCACGTAGGATGCGTTGATATGAGTGATCGGAATGTCGAGACGAGTTCCCGGGCCACCGACTTTCTTGGTGGACGCGACGATAGCCTTGGCGTCCCCGAGAACTTCGCGCATCGCATATCCACCCGGAACATGCCAGAGAGCGCCGTGTTCGAGTTCGCCGGCCGATCCGACAATCGCGCCCTTGCCATAGCCTTCGACCGCTTTCGGATCGCCGCCGAGCGCCTTCACTAACGAGCGCGCCATCTCGAGGCCCAGAGGGTTCAAGTCTTCCATGAAGCCTTCGATTTGCTCGACAAAACGGCCAGCATACGGATTATGGATTACCACCAGCGCGGCGGCACGGCGGTGTGGCGTGCTCGCGATGGGGCCGCCTTCATGAAAGATCTCTTCGACAACGACGACTCTCTTGCGAACCTGAACTTCAGGCATGAACCATTCTCCTGTCCTGCGTTGAACTCTGCTTCGGCTCGATCGATTCCAATGGTCCTACCAGGCGTGTTTCCCGCTGAAGAGTGAGGGCCGCGGCGTGAATCAAGTTCGATCGTCGCAGCGACTCGGCGACGGCCACGCCGGCGGCGAGGGCGTCTGCAATCTCATGTGGCTTGAGCTCTCCGACTGATTGCGTGACGCATTGGTCGCCGAGGTCGCTGTCGGGAGCGAGGTCGCGGGCAGGAACGCGCAGGATCGCCGGATGGCCTGGAAGATCGACAGCATTCGCGACGATCGTTGCCGCTGCGTCGGCGGCCGAGGCGTTGGCGGCAAGAACGGTTACGGAGTCGGCAATTCCGAGCGAGAAGCTGCGACCACGCCAGCCACTGGTGGCGATCCCACGAATCGGAGTGGCGGAATCAATCACAGTTGCTCCGAACAGCGACGGGTGCTCCGGGTTCTCGACCATGCCGATCACAAATTGCTCGCCTGCGGCTAAATGCAGTGCGATGTCGCCGCCGTCATTGACGTAGGCCCTGGAAAGATCGGTCGCTCGCGTCATCGCATCCAGAAGTTCTTCGGCTACCGCACCAGCTACGGCCGCCATCGGAGTGATGAAGGTCCCGTGACAATAGGGAAGCACAGCCTTGCCCATTCGCCGTGCGACCGAACCGATGGGCAGGTCGTTCTCAACGTGTGCGGGTTGTCGCAAGTATGTCAGCTCCGAGCACAGTTCATCCAATATGGTCACGAACCGGGCTGTGACTGCGCCGTAAGCGCGTTCGATTTCGCGTGGACTGCCGAAAGCCTGCACGATCACATCAATCGGCCCGTCGTGCAGGTGCAGACGCCGGCCATCTGGAAGCATGCGGATTTGTGCTCGCGCGTTCACTTGCCGTTTCGCTCCGAAGCCAGCGGCCAGGGATTATCGGCGCGTGCAGATAGCCGCCGCCGGCTCTCGTCGTCGCGGCTGATAGAGCTCATGGGTCGCACACAATCCATGTAGCCCCCGAGTGTGGCGTAGTCCGCCAATTTCAGTGTGAACTCGATCGGCGCAACCAGCGCCGGCGTCGGGACGTAGCCGAAGGCATTTGCCGGCATGCGGCTCACGTCCGCCATGAAGGTGATCCCTCCCCCGGGCCAGACATAGACAGGAGCTCCTCCGCAGGTCACACGCGTGAGGGCATCACGCACGGAGTGGGTGAGCTTCACGGGATTCTCGGTGACTCCGGCGCGGAGCGATCCGCCGGCACCGCCCATAAACAGGACGGTGCAAAGCGCAGGCTCGCAGTTTTCGCGAATGCGCTCGACCGATTCGCGCAGAGCAGTCGGCAATTCTTTCTCAGCTGGTTGAAGGTCGTTGTCCAGTTCGTAGTAGGCGGAGTGCTCGCCCGTCGTGCTGACCATCAAGAGCCGCAGACCGGGTCGGGCAACCTTCGTGTCGAAGGGGGAGAGAATTGTCAGGGGATCATCAATGTTTGTGCCTCCCCATGACGTACCTGGCTCCGCCACACGAAAATAACGCCCGGGAGTCGAGCGGCGTCCTTTCATCTTGATGCCGGTCTCGGGAACTCCGAGAAGCTTTCCCGCCTGATGTTCAGACAGCACGCCTGTGATGTGATCGTCGACAACGACAACTTCATCGACCTTACCAAACCATTGTTTAGCAAACATACCGATTGTGGCCGAGCCACAACCCACGCGCATGCGCTCTTCGAGCACGCCATCAATGACCGGCGGCTTGTTGGCTTCCACGATGATGGTGGCGCCGTCGTCGACCTTTAACTCGACAGCCTTTCCGTTGCAGAGGTTCAGCAGGGCGTCGCAGGTGGCGGTACCCTCGTGGCGACTTCCGCCGGTGAGGTGACGCACGCCGCCGAGCGACATCATCTGGGAGCCGTATTCATTGGTCGTGACGTGCCCCACGGCTTCGCCCTGGGATCGCACCGTGCTGCATTCCGCGCCCAGATGCCGGTCGGTGTCGATCTTCAGCTTGACGCCGCAGTAGCTGAAGATGCCCTCGGTCACGACCGTGACCATATCTACGCCAGCCACCTCGGAAGAGATGATGAACGGCGCGGGCTTATAGTCGGGATAGGTTGTTCCCGCGCCGATTGCGGTCACAAAAGTCTGTTCGCCGCTGACCAGATTGCCATCCCATTCGCGGGTCTTTTCGAGGAAAGGCACCAGCGTTTCACCGCGCGAGACGGCTCGCTCCAGTAATACGTGAGGGTCGAGGCGAACCAGTTGGCCATCGGCATTCGCGTAACGGTCGCAAGACCCCGTCCTGCCCGGCTTGATGTAGCAAAGCACGGGACAAGCGTCGCAGCGGATTGAGTCGTCAGTCACGCGCGCCTCCGTTGTTGCCTTGGGCCGCCAGGATTGCGGCGCGCACGCGGTCGGGAGTCGCTGGAATCTTTTTCAGGCGTATGCCAACCGCATCGTGCAGAGCATTCAGGATCGCGGGTGCTGTGGGAATCACGGCTTGCTCTCCGATGCCTTTTGCTCCAAACGGCCCAACCGGCGAAGGATCCTCGATCAGGATCGATTCCACCGGGGGAATATCGCCTGCCGACGGAATCAAATAGTCGTGGAGATTCTCGCCTTTGCCGGGAATGAATTCCTCCATCAAAGCCATTCCCAATCCCTGCGCCACTCCGCCCTCGATCTGACCTTCGATCAGCGTCGGATTGATGGCGCGTCCTACATCGTGCGCGGCCGTGACTTTCAAAACCCGCACGGTGCCGAGTTCCGTGTCGACTTCAATTTCCGCCAAGTGCGCGCCGAACCCATAGACCGCGTAAGGAACGCCTTGCCCGTTCTCATCAAGCGGGCTCGTGGGCGGGTCGAAAGTCGCTTCACTGGTGATCACGTATCCGTGCTCGTCAAGAGGCATATCGGTAAGAGCTAGCGCTCGCGACTTGTCGCCATCGCGCACAGTTATACCACTGTCAGCAAAGAGAATGGTCGCGCAATCGCAGGCGCCCGCGAGCCTGAGGATCGAGCGCCGCAGTTGATCTCCCGCCATTTGCGCGGCTTTGCCGGTGACGAATGTCTGTCTTGATGCGGACGTCTTGCCGCAATCGGGCGTGATTGCCGTGTCTCCGGAGAGCAGATCAAATTGTTCAACTGGAGCGCCCAGTGCGTCGGCGCAGATCTGCGTCACGATGGTGTTTGAGCCTTGTCCGATGTCGACGGCGCCCTGGTGTAAAGCGACGCGGCCGTCTCGCTTCAGGCCGATGCGGATTGTAGAGGGATTGGGCAGGGAAGTATTGCCACAGCCGTACCACATTCCGGCGACGCCAACGCCGCGCCGCCGCGGACCGGTTGATTGGGCGTTGAACGCTGCAGATTCTTGCCGTGATGCCTTCCATCGCGGCCGCAGCGCTTCGAGGCAGGCGCGAATCCCGACACCTTCACCAAGAGCTTGCCCGGTTACGGTCGGTGTGTCGCCATCCAGCGCGTTGAGTATGCGAAATTCGAGGCGATCGATTCCGGCGCTGTCCGCGAGGTCATCGTAGAGTTGCTCCTGTGCGATCGCTGACTGGGGGACCCCGAAACCACGAAATGCTCCGGCGGGCACGAGGTTGGTGTGGATGGCGCGGGTCAGAGCGCGGTAATTCGGCACGTAATAAGGACCCGACGCGTGCACCGGCACACGGGCGGCTACCGTCGGTCCCCATGAAGAATAGGCGCCAGTGTTGAAATCCGCTGCGAAGTCGAGCGCAAGCAGTTTGCCGTCTTTTGTGCAGCCACCGCGCAGGTGAATGCGAGAAGGATGGCGCTTGGTGGTTGAGACGATCGACTCGGCTCGCGAATACACCATGCGCACCGGCCTTTTCAGGTGCCAGGCGGCGATTGCCAGAAACGGCTGCACGGAGAGGTCGAGCTTGGAGCCGAATCCGCCGCCAACTGCGGTCGGGATGATCCGCACTTTTTCTGGCTCGATGCCAAGGATGGCCGCAATGTCACTGCGATCCATATAAGGAGCCTGTGTGCAGGCTTGAATCTCGATCTGGTCGCCCGTACAACGCGCAAACCCCGCCTCGGGCTCGATGTAAGCGTGCTCTACGAACCCAGTTTCGTATTCTGCCTCGGCGAGCACGTCAGCAGTCGCGATAGCCTCCTCGACATTGCCACGTACAACCCGGCCTCGCACGAGGATGTTCTCGGGGCGACCGTCATGGATCAGCGTCGCACCTGGCGCGAGGGCGGCATCGATATCTGAAATAGGTGGCAGTTCTTCCCATCGCACCGGAAACTCTGACGGCTCCAGAGCCTCGACCACGGCAACATCACCTACGATTGCGGCGACCGCCTCGCCGCGATGGCGGGTTTCCTTTTCCGCGAACACCGGTTGATCGGCGAAGCGGGGAATGACACCAAAACAATTCTTGCCGGGGACATCCTTGGCGGTGAAGACAGCTTCAATGCCGGGGTGCTCGCGGACAAACGCTTTCAGATCGCCGAAGTGAAAGCGGGCCCTATGGTGGGGACTGCGAATCGCCCGTACGGCCAGCGTGCCGGTGGGGATTTCGTCTGCCCCGAAAATTTCTGTGCCATCCACCTTCCGAATCCCGTCCAATCGGATCAACCGCCTGCCAACGGCGGTGCCCGGTTGAGAGTTCACTGGGGCGTGGGGACGTGCATTGTTTGCACCAGCATGGTTTGCACCGGCAGTGTTTGCGCCGGCATCGACAATGGCGGAGATAATCTTGCGGTACCCGGTACAACGGCACAGGACGCCGCCGATGGCATCCATGACCTCGTCCTCATTTGGAGCAGCGCTCTTCTCGAGCAAAGCGGTTGCGGCGACGAGCATTCCAGGCGTGCAAGCGCCGCACTGCGCGGCTCCGTGATCAAGAAACGATTGTTGCAATCTCGCTCCGGCGCCGGAACTTCGTGCTGCCAGACCTTCGACGGTCGTAACTTCGCATCCGGCGACCTGCCCGAGCGCCGTTAGGCAGGCGCATACAGGCTCGTTATCCAGTAAGACGGTACAAGCGCCGCAATCTCCGGCGTCACATCCTACCTTAGTCCCGGTGAATCCGAGTTGTTCGCGCAGAACGCGAGAAAGCCGTTGCAGTGGCGAGCCAGACACGGCGACTGCTCGTCCGTTCACGCGGAACGCGACCGATTGCTCAATTTCCGTTTTGAGTTCGGATATTGATGCCATCACCGGTTCTCCACGCAGATGTCCAAAGCTCGCTGCACGAGTTGGAGTGCCGCGCCTTTTCGATACACAGCGGTTGCGCGCAAGTCGTCGATCGGGGATAAGGGCGTGAGGTGCTCAGGCCTCACTCGCTGGCCCAATCCGTTGTGCGCATCGACTCCCGCTAGATCGGCCTCCAGCGAATGCAAGCGCTGTGCGACGGCGGAACACGAACCGACGGCAATGCGCGCATCCAAGACCCGGCCATCATCCTTAATGCTGATTGCTGCAGCAACCATTGAAATCGAAATCACGAGATAACGGCGCGCGCCAAGCTTTAGAAAGGCAGAGCTGTAGTCCGCCAGCGTCCTGGGGATGAGTATTGCCGTGAGCAGTTCATCCGGCCTGCGTTGCGTCTTACGATTACCGACGAGAAAACCCGCCAGCGGCATGAGTCGCAGGCCGTGGGTAGAGGTTAGCTCCACTTCCGCGTCGAGCGTCAGCAGCGGCGGTACGCCGTCCGCGGCGGGCGACGCGTTACACAGATTCCCGGCCACTGTCCCGCGATTTTGAATCTGAACCGAGCCTATCTCTCGCGCCGCACTCTTAAGAGCATCGAAACAACGGGGTAGGGGCGCGCGAATGATATCGGTCCACGTCGTCAGGCCACCGATGCGAAAATGGTCGGCCTCGTGCGACACACCGCGTAAGCCGACCAGTCCAGAGACGTCAACTACGCTCTCGTGGACGGTACGTTCGCCGAGCGCAGGGTAGAAGTCGGTGCCTCCGGCAAGAATCTTGTTCGTTCCAGAGGCTAACAGGGCAACCGCTTCCTGCACCGTTTTTGGTCTTACGTAGGACGCTAGGCTAGACAACGATTAATCTTCCCCGGGCTGAGGTCCCGTACCGCTTTCTAGTGCGGGATACTTGGCCAAGATTGTACAGGAGTCGTAGGGACACAGCGGCGGTGAAATTTCGCCACAATTCGGCTCCACTCCGTATCACCCGTGACAACGCCGAAGCCTACAATTTGTTTGCTCGACCCCTCGCGCTATGCAATCCTGATCAGCACGACAAAACAATATGGAGGGGAGAGAAATGGTTTTGAGAGTGCTTTTGGCAGCAGTAGTTTTCGCAGCCGTCATGATTTGTTCGGTATCACTGTGGGCCGCCGATAACATCACGCCTTTGAATGTGAAAGAGGGACTTTGGGAGGTGACCGTAACTCATTCCATGAGCGGGATGCCAGCCACGCCGTCCATCCCACCGGATGCTCTTGCGAAAATGCCTCCCGCGCAACGCGCTCAGATCGAGGCGATGACGAAGGGAGGGCCAACCACAGATGTGCGCAAATCATGTGTGACGAAAGAAAAGCTGGAGAAAAATTCCGCTTTTAGCGACAACCGCGGAGAATGTACGCGCACGGTCGTCAGTTCGAGTGGCAGCAAGCTGGAGGTGAAGTTCCATTGCGTGGAAAAACAGGCGACCACGGACGGAACCGTCGTAGTCGAAACTCTGGGTTCCGACGGTGCCAAAGGAACGATGCAATCTGTGACCAACGCCGGCGGACGGACGATGAACATGAACATGACATTCAGTTCAAAATACCTCGGCCCAGCTTGCGGCGACGTCAAATAGAGTGACGTCAAATACAGTAACGATGGGTCACACTCAGAGACGCGTGTCGTTAAACCGGTGCTTACGAATATCTCGCGCTCTCGCATGTGTGTTTTGCCTCTGTATCTCTAGCTCCGTGGCCGGACAGACTGGCTCAATTGCCCCAGGGAAGCGCCAGCAACTCGAGGCTGCCATTCGGCAGTTCATGGCTGCCAATAGCATTCCGGGAGTCTCAGTGGCGGTTGTCGAAAACGGAGCCGAGGAATGGTCGGCAGGATTCGGCAGCGCGGACCTGGAAAATTCGGTGCCTGCGACCGCCCACACACTCTATCGCCTGGCTTCGATTTCGAAGTCGCTGACGGCAACTGCGGCGATGCTGCTTTGGCAGCAGGGCAAACTTGATTTAGATGCACCGGTGCAAAAATACTGTCCGGCGTTTCCCCAGAAGGAAACGCCCATCACTACGCGTGAACTTCTCGGACACTTGGGTGGAATTCGTCACTACAAGACGGATGGGCAGGATGACCCCGAAGGCGGCAACACCAAGCACTTCTCGAACCCCATCCAGGCAGGCCTGGACTTCTTTAAGAACGATCCGCTAGTTGCCAAGCCCGGTACCGAGTTCCACTACTCCACCCAGGGATTCACCCTGGTCGGTTGCGTTATGGAGGGGGCTTCGGGAGAGAACTATGTGAATTATGTGCGAACAAATGTGCTGGCTCCCGCTGGCATGACGCACACAGTCGTGGATGACCGCTTTGCGATCATTCCGCTTCGGACGCGCTTCTACAGCAAGGACAAATCCGGAGCCATAACAAACGCCGATTTTCTCGATTCCAGTTACAAGATCCCGGGCGGCGGTTGGCTCTCGTCGGCGGACGACATGGCGAAATTCGAAGTAGCCATGCTTAATGACCGGATCGTGACCCGGCCAACGCGCGATCTGATGTGGACGCCGCTGAAACCTGCGGATGGCAAGGAAGACACCTACGCGCTCGGTTGGGGGACTGGGAAAGAACTCGGAGACATGGATTTCGGTCATGCCGGCGGGCAGCAGGGTACTAGCACTTTTTTTATGATCGTGCCTGAGCGTCGCGCGGGAATCGTCGTCCTGATCAACCTGGATGGAGGTAACGCTTACGACTTGGCCAAGGAACTGATGAAAGTCGTTCTCACGACCGGGCAACCAGCAGCCAAATAGCGCTCAGATAAAAACAGCCCTGCCGAAGCAGGGCTTGATTGTTTTGTGTCGCGCGATACAGCTAGCGGTCTAATTAGGCATCACTACCGTATCGATCACATGAATCACACCGTTTGACTGAAAGACGTTTGCGATCGTGACCGTTGCCATTCCGCCCTTTTCGTCTTTGAGTTCGATGGTTTTGCCATCCCGCAACGTGGCGATCAGTTTGCCACCTTCGACGGTTGTCAAATCAGCCGACCCCTTACCCTCTTTGATCTTCTTCATAAGATCCTGAGCTGAAATCCGGCCGGCGACGACGTGATAAGTCAGAACCTTAGTCAGGGTTGCTTTGTTCTCCGGCTTCAAAAGAGTGTCCACGGTGCCAGCCGGTAATTTGTTGAAGGCCTCGTTTGTCGGCGCGAATACGGTAAACGGTCCTGGGCCCTCAAGGGTCTCCACTAACCCCGCTGCCTTCACAGCGGCAACCAGCGTGGTGTGGTCGGCGGAGTTTACCGCGTTCTCTACGATGTTCTTGGTGGGAAACATCTCCTGGCCACCTACCATGGGATTCTTCATTCCGGCTACGGCGGAAACGACCGCCAATCCCAACAGACAGACAACCGCTAGCTTCTTGTTCCTCATAAGTCTCGAAATCCTTTCGTGTTGAAGTTTCTGGCTTCACACGAGGTACGCACCGAGCGTAACTTTGGATTGCGAGAGTCCGAAAGAAACGGTTGGAGCCCAAAAGAAATGCGCGCAACCTGTGAGGCTGCGCGCATGAGGTTCGGTTTTGGTTGAAGGTTATCGACCCGCCGCCATAGCCATCGTCCGTGCCTGCGGCTGATCGGTTCGGTTCACGTACATTTTGTAGGACTGGTATACGGCGAACAGTATTGCCAGAAGACCTGCCACCGTCGCCAGACCGCTGACCGTTGAGAAGGCAGTAGCGATCGCAGTCAATCCCGCACCGATCAAGTAGTTCGGGAACGACCACAGAAAAACCTTGTGCCAGAGGGCAAAAGGATTGCCGCCTTCGGTTAAGCCGATGATGCTCGCCACTGGGGCAGTATTGGCCAGGAAGTAGGTGGCCGCCGCCAGTGCCAGAGACATCGTGTGCGTGCCTGCGTGGACTCCGAAAAACTGGCTGTGATAGACCATGTAAGCGAGTCCTGCCGCGTTCAACAACGTGCAAGCGTTAAATACAAACTGTACTGGTTTGGTTTTGTTCCCGCCGGAACTGTAGGACTGTGCGACGGCTGCGGTAATCGCTACCAGCAGGCTGCCGAACAATCCAAGTTGCGTGACTCCCAAAAGGATGACGGGCAAGTTTCCCGACATTGAACTCGTCAATCCAGGTAGCTTCACCTTGAATCGCGAACTCAGCGCGGCTGCCGCCAACAGGAGCGTCAACTGTGGCCATGCTTGTGACTGCCATCGTGCGGCGCTGAACGAAAGCGCACACAGACTCGCCACGGCCACCATTCCGATCATGACTTTCGCTTTGATTGGTAGTGTATTTGTCATGGTAGTCTCCGAATGGTTTCAGTCGAATTGTCTAGTTGTCTCCCGGATCGCCATCGCTAAGAGCTGTCGTCGCGCTGGCAACTGAAGAAGTTGCACCCCAGACAACGCTGTAACCGGATACGGAGGTCGCTCCCCAAACCACGCTGGTCGCGCCCCAGACTACCGAATTACTGGTAAATGCATTTGCACCCCAGACTACGGAGTTTCCCCAGACAACGGAGGTGGCACCCCAAACAACACTGGCGCCGCCGAAGGCTGAAGAAGAAGTGTTGACGATAGAAACTGTTCCATTAGCGTTCGGGACCGCGGTCGGCGAAAGTGCTACTCCCGTCGCCAGGTCCGTATTGTTGAGAGCGGCGTCGATATCCAGATAGCCGGCGCCGTAGGTAAAGAGGTCGTACTCGTTGTTGTAGATGTTGCCCCAACTGTCCTGCGAGGACGAGTATTGGCCAACCCCTTTCCACGCAGTCTTCATCAAGCGAGCCTTCACTTGATCAGGAGTGAGCGAGGAATTCTGCTGCAACATCAGCGCGACCGCACCGCTCACAACAGGCGTGGCCATGCTGGTGCCGCTCAGTTCGTAGTACTTCGCTGCCGTGCCATTGGATGGAGCAATCTGGTACTGAGGATAGGTCGTATCCAAGGTGCTGCCCGCAGCTCGTAAAGATACTTGACGGTTTCCCGGCGCGACCAAGTCAGGTTTCACGATGTGGTCGAGCACGGTCGGGCCTTTGGAGCTATAGCTGGCGATCTTGTCGTCAACTCTCGTCGCTGTTTCCAGAGTCATGGTAGCCCCGACCGTGATGACGGCGGGATCGTTCGCTGGAACGCCGATGGTCGCAAAGCCGTTGGCTGCGGACGAGCGGCCGTTATTGCCGGCTGCGACTACGACTACGATACCGGCCTTCCAGGCAGCTTCCACCGCCTGGTCCACCGGATCAAGAGTGTAGCTCTCAAACACCGGGCGCCCCAGCGACATGCTGATGACGCGGATGTTGTACGTGCTCTTCAACGAGATTGCCTGCTGAATCGCTGCGATGACTTGGCTGTCAGTTCCCGAACCATTCTGGTCCAGAACACGCAGGTTGATGAGATTAACATTGGGAGCCATACCGGCATACGTTGCCGCATAGCCGTTGGCGCTACCCGAACTCTTACCGCTGGCGCCGATAAGGCCGGCCACGTGAGTTCCGTGTCCGAACTTGTCAGCGGTTGTAGTGTCGCCAGTGACAAAGCTCTGGCTATATACGACTCGGCTGTTGCCGCTGGCGTTGTTCAGATCAGCATGAGCCGAGATGCCGCTATCGATCACGGCCACGCCGATGCCAGTGCCATCAAGCGCAAATTGAGAAGCTGCGACATCCGCCTGGATAGCGCTCGCGAACGATTCAGTCACAGGGTTCGCGGTCATCTGTTGGAAGCGATCCGGAGTAACGTAGAGAACGTTGGGATCATTCTCCAGGGTCGCCAGCATTGCAACGGGAACGGTCATGGTAACCGCGCGGATCGACTGAAACTTCGATCGCACTTGGGAGCCACCCATCTGCATGGCGCGAAGAGAAGTAGCCGGAGGCATTCTGCGATACTGCACGATCACGGTTACGAGATCGCTTGCCCCCATAGACTCTCTGAGGTCCCGGGAGAACTTGGAGGTGGGCTCGTTCTGAACCGGCTTTTGCGTGGCAAAAGACGGAACTGCTGAAAGCATCAGCAGTACCAGCCCGAGAGCTCGACCCCAAGCCGCGCTAAATCCTGGGGAATTGACCGGACTCTTTTGGCGTCCGTCTGTGAGTTTCAAGTTCCGTGTGCTTTTCATAAGAAATTTTGCGGCAGTGCGATGGACGTATAGCACGCCCTTCGTGCCTGGACTTCTATAGGCAACCGGCAGTCCAAAGGGACAAACACTAACTTGCTTGTTTCTAGTGGTTTGCGAGAACTTGCTGAAAAGAAAGGCAAGGACAAGTTGGCCCACAGGTTCGGGCGAAGAGCAGCGATCCGCCGCTAAGTTGAGGAAAACAAAGCCTGAGACAGGAAGGACATGATATTGGGACAAATTGGCGCATGTTCGACCGTCTTTTCGGACTGGCCAAAGCCTTCAGAAAGCCTCTCTGGAACCAATTCGGCTGCCGAGCCGCCAAACTTTGACCGGAGTCCACGTTCAACGCGCGCTTTTGCAGTACTCTGTTTTCACGCTTTCTTTCAAAAACAGAGGTGCTCCGTGTCTATACCCCAGGTCCGAAGGTCGAAGAGGCTATCTTCTCTTCTTGTCGTCCTCAGTGTTCTCGTGCCAGCGGCATTCGGTCAAAAGGAGACGCCTCTTGCCGGGATCCAGAAAATCAGTCACGTTGTCTTTCTGATCAAGGAAAACCGTACGTACGACAACATGTTTGGAGCATTCAGTTCCAAGTACGGTACAAAGAGTTGCCGCCTTTCGACCGGGCAGGTTGTGAATGAAGGTCGAGCCCCCGATCGCTATGAACACGACATCACCCACGGCTGGCAGAATGCGCTCTATGGCATGGACGGCGGCAAGATGGATCGATTCGATCTGATTGGCTTAGGCACCGCCGACAGCGGGGACATTAGCGGCGATCTGCTCACCTGCCGTCAGTTCACCGCCGCCGACATTCCGAACTACTTCGCCTACGCGCACCACTTTACACTCGCGGCCAACATGTTTTCTTCGCTGCATGGCCCGAGCTTTCCAAATCATCTTTATACGATTGCCGCGGATTCGTTTGGTGTCCTCGACAACCCGTTTAACCTGGGGAGCACGCACAGCTGGGGTTGCGACGGTCCGAATACGGAAGAGGAACTGGAGCAGGTTCGCGTGCTGCAGCCGAACGGCGTGATCGGAGTACAGTTTCCGTGCTTCAGCGGCGTTCCGACGATGGCACAGACGCTCGACAATGCAGGTGTGAGTTGGAAGTACTACGCGCCTCCGAGTACCGATCCCGGCTATATCTGGTCAATCTTTAATGCCATCAGCGACGTCAGAAATGGCGCCGATTGGAACAAGGTCGTCGACACGTCGAATTTCGTTTCGGACGTCCAATCGGGACAGCTGCCGTCAGTGAGCTGGGTGATCACGCCGTGGTGGCAGAGCGAACATCCTGACGCAAGTACGTGTGCGGGTGAGAACGCAACCGTTACGGAATTGAACGCCCTGATGAATAACCCGACACTGTGGGCGTCAACGGCGGTCTTTGTCGTGTGGGACGACTTCGGCGGTGACTACGACCACGTCGCGCCTCCGCAACCGGACATATATGGCTTTGGCCCCCGCGTGCCATTCCTGGTTATCTCCCCTTACGCGCGCAAGGCGCATATCTCGACAACCCAATACGAGTTTTCGTCGGTGCTGAAATTTATCGAAGAGCGGTTCGGACTGCCCGCACTGGGAACTCGCGACGCAGACGCGAACGACATCACGGACAGTTTCAACTTCAATCAGACGCCGCTGCCCCCGCTAGTTCTCACCACGAGGCAGTGTCCGCTGGTTTCTGCGTTGAACGTCAACATGGGGACGGCTGTCAAAGGCGTCGCCACCACGGCGATTACCCGCCGCCTTGACATCTACAATTCGCGGCCAGTTGCGCTCACAATTGATTCAATTCTGAGCAGCAATTGGCAGTTTTCCGTTAGCGGACAGAGCTGCACGCCGGTGAAAGACTGTTCCACCAACGCAGAGACGTACTGTTCTGCAGGCACGATTCTGAACCCGCAAAGCACAGACGGCAGCTGCTCTCCCGCGTGCAGTATCTGCGTGACGTTCAACCCCACTGGCACCGGTATAAGGAGCGGCAAAATCACCATCACCGACAGCGACGCCAGCAGCCCGCAAACGACCGTAGTTTCCGGCCTGGGATCACTCGTGGAGTTATCGCCAACGCTACTCGTCTTCGGCGGAGTTCCACTGGGTAGCACAGCCACGCTACCCGTCACATTGACTAATGTGGGCACTGCAGCGGTCAAAGTCACATCCATTCAGCCGAACACCGACTACACATCGACGAATAATTGCGGACCGTCGGTGGCGGCGGGCGGCACCTGCACGATCAACGTCACCTTCGCGCCATCGTCGTCAGGCGCGCGTCCTGGAGCTTTGCTTGTCACCAGCAGTGACCCCGGTAGTCCGGAGCGCGTCGATCTGGATGGCCACGGTCTGGGTGTATTGGCCAGTCCCGGCGACATTGCCTTCGGGGATCATGCAGTCGGTACTACCAGCGCTCCAACGACCGTAACCCTCACGAATGAGAATTCGTTCACAGTATTGATGGGGGCGATCACAGCGACCGACGACTTCCTGGTTTCGAGCAACAACTGCCCGGCCAGTTTGGGCCCAGGAAAGAGCTGTGCTGTGCAGGTCGAGTTCTCACCGGATCAAACCGGGAAGGTAACCGGGACGCTATTCGTGACGTCCAGCGACCCTAACAGCCCGCTGGAGCTAGCTTTGTCGGGGACGGGGCAGTAATAAAGGAGGCCCTCGTGGCGAGGCTAGGCTATTTTGGCCTCCTGCGCCAGGACGTGGCGTAGAGGCGCGCTCAATCCCTGCATCACGCGCTCAAATTGCGGGAGATCCAGAGATTGCGGGCCATCGGATAGTGCCCGTTCGGGGCAGGGATGCACTTCGATGATGATCGCGTCGGCTCCGACAGCGATTGCAGCGCGCGAGACCGGGCCGATCAGACTTTGCTTGCCCGTACCGTGAGAAGGATCGGCCACCACTGGCAAGTGTGAGAGTTCCTTCGCCAGGGCCACAGCAGAGAGGTCAAACGTGTTGCGAGTCGCGGTTTCGAAGGTCTTGATGCCGCGCTCGCAAAGCGCGACCTGATCGTTTCCGCCGGACAGCAGATATTCAGCCGCCAGCAGCCACTCCTTCACTGTGGCCGACGGGCCGCGCTTCAGCAGAATCGGCTTCTTAATGGTTGCCAGACGCCGCAATAGGGCAAAGTTCTGCATGTTGCGAGCCCCGACTTGCAGCATGTCAGCGTACTCGCAGATCAGGTCAACATCTTCGGTGCTCATCACTTCGGTGACCACCGGGAGCCCCGTTTGTTCGCGCGCTTCGCGCAGGATCTTGAGCGCCTCGATCCCCAGCCCTTGGAATTCGTAGGGCGAGGTGCGCGGCTTATAGGCGCCGCCGCGCAACATGGCTGCCCCGGCGCGCTTCACGCCGTGCGCAGTCTCTAGCAGTTGCTCGCGCGACTCAACGGAGCAGGGGCCGGCGATGACCACCACGTCCGGGCCGCCGATTTTCACTCCGCAAACGTCCACTATCGTCGGCTGCGGCCGAGTCTGGCGGCTGACAAGCTTGAAAGGCTGGGCGATAGCGACGACGTTGTCAACACCTGGAGCCACGGAGAGGGCCTCAAT
The DNA here is from genome assembly GCA_963725295.1 of uncultured Acidobacteriaceae bacterium. Classification (GTDB taxonomy): domain Bacteria; phylum Acidobacteriota; class Terriglobia; order Terriglobales; family Acidobacteriaceae; genus Acidiflorens. Next base: position 31,868 of record CAVRYB010000051.1, on the reverse strand, counting down.
CTCATGCCGGCGGCCTCCGCTGCCGACCGCGGCGACGATGGTGCGCTCCGTGCCGCGGGTCACGTGCGGCTGGAATCCGGCTTCGCGGATTCTCTGAATGATGTGCTCAATCTGCTGTTCGGTTGCGCTGTCGGACATATTCACAATCATGGTGTGGATCTCCCTATTGCCGCCAAAAAGCAAAAGCCGCGATTCTATCGCGGCTTCGGCGGGATCTTTTGAGCTGTTTTATTGCTATACGACCTGGCTCCGATCCTGCACCTCCGCCGCAAATGAAAACCAAAAGCGGCTAAACGGGCGGAAGTTGCTAAATCGAGTCATAAAATGAACCTGCGGATTTCGTGGTTGCTGAGCGACTTCAAAAACTGACGGTTAGTTACTGATCGAGCTGGCCACGCTGGAGAATGCATTATTTGCGTTGCCGCCGATCAAACGCACGGTACCAATTACCAATACAAGGATGACAGCAAGCATCACGGCATACTCCGCTATATCTTGCCCTTCTTCCTCTTTATAAAGCCTACGCAACAACTGCGTCATAGCCCCTCCGGTCCCTGGGGGTAGAAAACCCGGGAAACTTGTGTACGTAATGATGCCGACTCGTGCGCGGAATGTCAATCGGCCAACTCCAGTTTTTCGCGGCTGGACGCCGGGGAAGCCAGTTCGGCCAAAAAGCCGGTCCGTCGCGGATTTTCGGCTATTCGAAGCCCCACAGTACCCTCAAAGCAATGGTGAATGCGAACTACGGGCCAGGTACTGTGGAAATCGAAGCGGTCGTAGCGGCAGATGGCACACGAACCAGTTGATGAGCCGCATCACCGGTATAGTCGAGCACGCGGTTCGGCACGACTCCCAGGATAAGCGTCGCCGCGATGCTGATTGCGATCGCCAGGGAAGCGGTCACCGATAAAGGAGCCACGGGAACTGCTCCCCGGGGTTCGCGCATGTATATCATGACGATGATTCGCAGGTAGTAATACGCTCCGATGGCGCTGTTGAGCACGAGAATGATCGACAAACCCACCAGATTGGACTTCAGCACCGCGCTCAATACGTAGAACTTGGCAAAGAAGCCGCCGGTAATTGGTATGCCAATCAACGACATCAGAAAGAAAGTAAAAGTCGCAGCTAGTACTGGAGACCGCCGGCCTAGGCCCGCATAATCTTCGAGGGTCACGTATTTTTCGCCGACATTCGCGAAGTGGCTGACCACGGCAAACGCTCCAACGTTCATCGCGGCGTAGGCTGCGGTGTAGAACATCGCGGCGGACGTCCCTAATTCCGGTTGCGCAACGAATGCTGCCAGAAGATATCCGGCGTGCGCGATCGAAGAATAGGCGAGGAGGCGCTTCACATTGTTTTGGATCAGTGCGCCCAGATTGCCAATCGTCATCGAAAGAACCGCAGATACCCAGATCAGCCAGAACCATCCCGGCGCGTGCGCCCCGAACATCACCCGCAGTAAAACGGCGAAGGCGGCCGCCTTTGGTCCGGTCGACATGAGCCCGACAATCGGTGCAGGAGCGCCCTCGTAGACGTCAGGAGTCCACACATGGAACGGAGCGGAGGCAACTTTGAAGCCCAGGCCGACAAACATCAGGGCGGTCGCGACATAGGCAAGAACCGGCACGTTGCTGCCGTGCAGAGCCTGGCCGATCGCATCGATATTGGTCGAACCGGTCGCGCCAAACATCATCGCAACGCCGTACAAGAAGAAGGCAGTGGCGAAAGATCCTAATAAGAAGTACTTCAGCGACGACTCGCTGCTGGAGGCTTCCCGGCGGCGGAACCCTGCCAGCACGTACGTTGAAATCGAAGAGATTTCGAGGGCAATGAAGATGAGTACGAGTTCAATTGCGGACGACATCAGGCACATGCCGACCGTCCCGAAGAGAATGAGAGCGTAATATTCCCCAGCCCGGATGCGCTGCATTGCCATGTATTCGAAAGAACTGAGGATGGCGACGCCCGCGATCGCGATGATCAGGAAGTGGAAGAAGACGCTGAAGCTATCTACTCGAACCATGTTCCAGAACGCGGTCCCCGGCTGCTTCGCCATGCAGAAAACCGAGGCCAGAGCAGTGAGCGTACCAATCAAGGCTACTGTGCCGAGCGACTGATGGCTGCTATCAGGGTCAAGGAGCGGATCGACGACCATGATCAGCATGCCAAAAATGGAGAGTACTAGCTCTGGCAAGATGCGCAAATAGTCGGCAGTTTGGGGCAAGGGGACTTGGACCTGCGCCAGCAGGGTCGGCAAGGCGTGCAATATTGAGGTCATGATCACTGGCCCACCACCTTGCTCATCAACTGCGCGAAGGGCGTCAATGCAGCCTGTACTGCTGGATCAATTGCGCTGAGCCATACCATTGGCGCAACGCCCATCACCAGCGCAGCGATTGCAATAGGAGCAAGCGCCGTCTTCTCTCGCAGGTTGAGGTCAGGGAGCGTGTTATTCACTTCGTGGGTCACCTTGCCCTGGAAAACACGCTGGTACATCCACAGCAGGTAGCCTGCACTCCAGATGATGCCGGTAGCAGCGAGAATCCCGTAGATCGGGCGCGCCTGGAAAGCGCCACTCAGAACGAGAAATTCGCCAATGAAGCCGTTGAGCAGTGGCAGTCCGACTGAGGCTAGGACCGTAACCAGAAAGAAGGTGGCATACTTTGGCATGGGCGTTGCCAGCCCGCCAAACTCTGAAATCTCGTATGTATGGCGGCGTTCGTAGAGGATGCCCGCCAGCATGAAGAGGCCGCCGGTGGCGACGCCGTGGGCCAGCATGACGAAGACCGCTCCGTTCAGTCCAGCGGTAGTGAAACTGAAGATGCCGAGAACGACGAAGCCGAGATGGCTGACCGAGGAGTACGCGATCAGCTTCTTCATGTTCGGCTGGACCAGGGAAACCAGAGCGCCGTAAATGATGCCGATCAAGGCCAGCGTCATGACCCAGGGTGCGTTATGCCGGGCCTGGTCAGGGAAAAGTCCAACATCGAAGCGCAGGAGGCCGTAGGTGCCCATCTTCAGTAAAACGCCGGCCAGCAAGACGGAACCCGCCGTTGGCGCTTCGACGTGAGCATCGGGCAGCCAGGTATGAAGAGGGAAGAGCGGGACCTTCACGGCAAAGGCGATGAAGAAGCCTAAGAAGAGCCAAAGGGAAGCGTGTTCGAATCCGGGCACGCTGCCGCTGCGGATGGCATTTTGAATCACCACGAAATCGAAACTGCCGGTCTTGGCATAGAGCCACAAGATCGCCGCCAGCATGAACATCGAGCCGATCATGGTGAACAGGAAATACTTCACAGCGGCGTATACCTTGCGTCCGTGACCGTACATGCCGATCAGCAGCGCCATCGGAATCAGCGTCGCTTCCCAGAAGAAATAGAAGAGGAACAAGTCGAGCGCGGTGAAAACTCCGATCAACGCGGTTTCGAGCAACAGCAGCAGAATGAAGAACTCTTTGACGCGTTCGTGGATCGACGTCCAGGAAATCAGTACACACAAGGGCGTCAGGAACGTCGTCAGCACGACGAGCCACACGGAAATGCCGTCGATACCCATGTGGTAGTGAATGTTGGGATTCGTGATCCAGGGCTTATCGACCTCAAACTGGAAGCCAGCGAGATGGCGATGGAGATGAACCGGCAGATGAAGCGAAGCGACGAAGCGAACAGTGAAATTACGAGGGCAAATCCCTTGATATCGCGATCGCGGCGCGGAATCAGCAGGATGAGCAGGCCGCCCACCGCCGGCAGGAATGTCACCAGGGTGAGGATGATGGGGTTAACCATTCCATGTTCATCGCACCCCCATCCAGACCATGTAGGCGATCACGAGCGCCCCGCCTGCGGCCACCCAGCCCGCATAGGAGCGCAAATTGCCGGACTGCATGTGGCGAACCTCGTCGGAAACGTGCCGCGCGGCGTCGCTGCATTGTTCACCGTAGCGTCAATCGCTCCCTGATCAACATCGTGCCAGAGGATTTCGGTCGAGCCGTCGATTACCGGCTTGATGAAAACGACTGCATAGAGTTCGTCGATGTAGTACTTGTTGAAAACGGCTTTGTAGAGCCCGCCCAGACCTGCGGCGATCCGCGCCGGGAGTTGTGGGCGACTGATGTACAGAGTCCAGGCAAGTAGAAATCCGAGAACGGCTGCAGCTACGGAGATTGCCATCAGGATGTATTCGGTCACTTTGCTGGACGCTTCGGCGGTCTCAGTTCGACAACCTCTCCGCCGAATGAAACACCGGCGCGAGGAAGTGTTCGAAGCGCCCGCCGATCCCAACCCAGCCTCCAACCACGGAGAGGAACGCCAGCACCATAAGGGGGCCGAGCATCACCCACGGGCTTTCATGCGGATCGTGACCATGATCATCTCCGTGACCATGGCCGTGGCTGCTGTGGCCATGCGCATCCGGGGCAGCCGCGCCACGATAGTCGCCGAAAAACGTCATGAACCATCAGCCGGAACATGTAGAAGCGAAGTGATAAATGCCGTGGTTACACCGATCAGCCAGAAGACCCAACTTCCATATTCACTGGAGTAGGCCTTCCACAGAATTTCGTCTTTCGAGAAGAAGCCGGCAAGAGGAGGGAATCCTGCGATCGCGAAAGTGGCGATCGACATCGTCAGGAAGGTCCACGGCATATACGTTCGCAGGCCGCCCATCTTGCGCATGTCCTGTTCGCCGCCCACTCCGTGTATCACGGAGCCAGCTGCAGAGGAACAATAGACCCTTGAAGAAGGCGTGGGTCATCAGGTGGAAGATGCCAGCCGAAAATGCCGCCACGCCGCAGGCCATGAACATATAGCCCAGTTGCGAGACGGTGGAGTAGGCGAGAACCTTCTTGATATCCGTCTGCGCGATGCCGATCGTGGCAGCGAATAAAGCGGTCAGCGTTCCGATGATGGCGACCACGAGCATCGCGTTCGGCGCGTGCTCAAAGATGACGTGCGAACGCGCAACCATGTATACGCCCGCAGTCACCATGGTCGCCGCGTGGATCAGGGCGGAGACCGGCGTGGGGCCTTCCATGGCGTCGGGCAGCCACACATAGAGCGGAATCTGCGCCGACTTGCCAGCCGCGCCGACCATCAGCAGCAGGCCGATCGCCGTCAGCAGCCCAGCGCCGCTCGTCTCCTGCGACGGCTGACCGCGCGAAAGAGTCGGGAAGTCGAGCGACCCGAAATGCTGGATGATCAGGAACAGCGCGATCAGAAAGCCGAAGTCGCCGATGCGGTTGATGATGAAAGCCTTCTTGCCCGCTGACGCCGCGGAGTCCTTGGTGAACCAGAATCCGATCAGCAGGTACGACGCCAGCCCCACGCCTTCCCAGCCGATGAACATGACCAGGTAGTTCTTCGCCAGCACCAGTGTCAGCATGAAGAACATGAACAGGTTCAGGTAGGCCATGAAGCGGTAGTAGCCGTCATCGTCCCACATGTATCCGACCGAGTAGATATGGATCAGGAATCCGACCCCGGTGACAACCAGCAGCATGACCAATGAAAGCTGGTCGAGGTAGAACTCGAAATCGACGCTGAAACTGCCCGACCGTATCCAGTGCGCGAGTTGGAATGAATACGGAGCGTCCGCGGAAGAAAAGCTAAAAGCCACCGCCAACGCCACGGCGAATGCGGCTCCGCAGAACAACAGCGCGACAGCAGAGATCGTCTTCTTGGACGACTGGCGGCCAAAGAAGCCGTGATGGCCGCGCCCGCAAGCGGCAGAAGCGGCAAGATCGAAAGTAACGGGCTAAGAGTCTGCGGGGTCATAACTTGAGCAGGTTCACCTGGTCGACATTCAGAGTTCCACGCGTACGATAGACGGCAATGATGATTGCCAGGCCGACGGCTGCCTCAGCGGCGGCCACCACCATCACAAAAAAGACGAAAACTTGTCCGCTAAGCGCCTGCCAGTGTGCGGCGAAGGCGACGAACGAAAGATTCACACCATTGAGCATCAGTTCGATTGACATGAAGATCGTGATGATGTTGCGCTTGATCAGAAACCCGAGAACGCCGCAGACGAACAGGATTCCACCCAGCACGAGATAGTAGGAAAGAGGAATCATCAGTGATCCTTTCCTGCAGCAACCAGTTCGGGCTCCTCTTCTTGCGAGACGGGAGCGCTGTGATGAGGCCGGGCGATTGCTTCGGGCCGGCTAGCAAGCACAACCGCGCCCATGATGGCGATCAGGATCAGCACGGACGTGACTTCAAAGGGCAACAGAAAATCGTGGAAGAGCAGGCGGGCGATATCTTTCGGTTCGCCGGGCAGGGCGGCGATCGATACAGATCCCATGTCGGAGCGATGGATCAGGGTCCAGGCGACCAGCACTCCGCCGATCACTAGGCCGGGGACGCCCAGCAGCGTCGCCACGCGGCTACCCTTGGTCTGTTCTTCTTTGCCGGCATTGAGGAGCATGATGGTAATCAAGAACAGCACCATGATCGCGCCGGCATAAACAATGACCTGCACCGCCGCCACAAACTCGGCGCCTAATAACAGATATTCGGCGGCGAGCAAAGCCATCACCACAATCAGCGACAGAGCGCTATTGATGGGATGGCTCTGCACGAGCAGGTTGACAGCCCCCGCCACGCAGATTGCTCCGAAGAAGAGAAATAGAATTAAGTGAAGCATCGTTTCAGCTCTCAGCCCTCAGCTCTCAGCTGTCAGTAAACCCAGATCAACCGGGAACTGAGAACTGAGAACCGGGAACTGCCGTTAAGAAGCTCTCAGCGCCACAACCAGCGCTGTGTAGACAATGTTTGCGACCGCTAGGGGCAGCAGAACCTTCCAGCCAAACGCCATTAACTGGTCGTAGCGGAAGCGAGGTAAGGTCCAGCGCACCCAGACGTACAGGAACATGAAAAAGAAAACCTTGAGACAGAACCACATCACCGGAAGCGCATCTTGAAGGAGATGTGGGCCAAAGATCGGACCGTTCCAGCCGCCGAGGAACAACAGCGTCGCCAGGCATGCAACCGTGACCATGTTGGCGTACTCGGCCATGAAGAACATGGCGAATTTCATGGAGCTGTACTCGGTGTGATATCCGGCTACCAGTTCCGACTCGGCTTCGGGCAAATCAAAGGGCGTGCGGTTCGTCTCTGCATAAGCAGAAATCAAATAAATAAAGAACGCCAGCGTCTGTCCGTGAAAGATATTCCATCGTGGAATAAAACCCCAGAACACGCCGTGCTGAGCATCCACAATGTCACGCAGGCTGAGACTTCCGGCCATGATCACTACGCCCACCAGCGACAGTCCGAGAGAGACCTCGTAGCTGATCATCTGGGCGCTGGCGCGCAGTCCGCCGAGCAGCGCGTACTTGTTGTTTGAGGACCAACCGGCGAGAGCTACGCCGTAAACGCCCATCGAGGTGATGCCGAGAACGACCAGGAGCCCGATATTCAGGTCCGTAATCTGGAGATACGTCCCCCAGGGCCCGACATAAACAAAATTGCCAAACGGAATCACCGAAATCGAGGTGATCGCAAAAACAACGGCGATGATCGGGGCCGCGATGTAAAGCGGCTTGTATACGTGCGGCTGCGTCAGGTCTTCTTTGAAAATGAACTTTACGCCATCGGCCAGCGGTTGCAGCAAACCGAAGGGGCCGACACGGGTGGGCCCCCAACGATTCTGGATATGCGCCGAGACTTTGCGCTCCAACCAGACGCTGTACGCCACCGCCGTCAAAAGAACACCGACCACGGCAGCCGACTTGATGAGCGAGATGATGAGGAACGTCTGTATGCTTAACAAAATATCTTCCGTATGATCGTGTGGCCCGGGCACTCTTGCCCGAGTGGTTTTGATCTTCTTCTAGTCAGCCGCAACTTCAGATTCTGCCGCTTTATTTTCGTAAACCGAGTTTAACGTCTTGGAATAGCGCCCAAGAGTGCCGGAGCTGAACAGGTCGTCATTTGCCGGAGCGATCTGGCTGGCGTCCTGGATCACGCTTACGCCAGCTTCAGCAATTTCAAGGTGCACGTCGTTGCCCGCCAGCAAGTTGACGCGTGAAACATCGTATCCGGCTACGACTCGCTGAATTTCGTCGAGAATGGCCATGGGATCAAACGGCGTCATCTTGGGTTCGAGATTGTGCGCTTCGAGCCACACTGCGTGACGATCCGCTTCGCCTGATTGCGCACCACGAGTCTGACCCATGTCGGAGTGCGTGCCCGTTCCGTATGGCACAAGCCCGCTTACGTCGCTACCCATGGCGTCGGCGATACGTACGATCATCTCGAAATCAGGTTTCGTGTTTGATACTTCGCCAGCCTTCTTGATCAACTGCAGGTCGCCACAGGTGTTGGTGTATGTTCCGGTCTTTTCGTAGGCGTTCGCCGCCGGCAATACAACGTCGGCGATGTTCGCGGTCTCGGTAAGGAACATGTCCTGCACCACGACGAAGCTCTTCGAGAGCACAAACGGATCGATACCGAGCCGCCCGATTGGATTGGCGCCCACGATGTAAAGCGCCTTGAGCTTGCCGTTCTTCGCCGCTTCGAACATCTCGGACTGCGTCAGGCCCTTTTCGGCGGGGATGGTGCCCCAGTCCGTCTGGAATCTGGAAGTGACCGCAACCAGTTCATATCCCGGGAGCAGATCGGGATAGAGACCCATCTCGCTAGCGCCACGCGAGTTCGAGTAATCGCCGAGGCAGATTAGCTTTGCGCCTGGCAAGGTCGCGGCAAAACTTCCGAGTTTCGCTACATCGTTGCCGCGCAACTCAGAGCCGAAGGCGATGACCATGTTCTGTTCGGCGCGGATCTTTTCCCGCAGGGCAATCCAGGTGTCGCGAGTCATACTGTCGCTGACGAGTGCATCGAGCAGGGAATCGTCTCCGGCAAGAAAGGCAACGGCCTTTGCTTCTGCCCCCGCCGGGATCTGAGCGAATCCGGTGGCCTGGCGTCGCAGCTTGATCGGAGCGGAGTTGACCACATAGAGCTTGGCGCGACGGAGGCGAACGTTGGTGCGAATCTGCCATGCCAGCAGCGGATGCTGGTTCGTCGGGTCATTACCGATGAGCAGGATCGCGGGTGCGGTCAGCACTTCGCGCATCGCCGCGGTTTTTCCAGACTGGCCATGCAGGGCCGCGGCCAAGGCAGGGTAGTCGGCGGTCCGGTGGTGATCCACGTTGTTCGTTTTCAGTACTGATCGCGCGAACTTTGACAGAAGATAATTCTCTTCGTTGGTCGTGCGGTTCGATCCGATCACGCCGATGGCACTCCCGCCGTCCTGGTCGCGCACTTCGCGGAAGCGTTTACCGATCAGCTCAAATGCCTCTTCCCATGTGGCCGGCGTAAGTTTGCCATCCTTACGGACTAGCGGCTGCATCAGGCGCTCGGGATGATGCGCGAAGTCAAAGGCGTAGCGTCCCTTCATGCAGAGAAAGTCGTTATTGATGCCGCTCTTGTCGCGGTTGTCTCCGCGGACGATCTCCATGCCGGTATCGGAGCGACGCACGCCCAGTGTCGTCTTGCAGCCATCGCCGCAGTGGGTGCAGATGGTAGCCACGTGGTTCATTTCCCACGGGCGGGTCTTGTAACGATAAGTGCCAGAGGTGAGAGCGCCGACCGGGCAGATGTCGATGCACATGCCGCACTCTTCGCACTCAAGATGATCGTTCTGGTTCGGAGCGATGACCGAGCTGACGCCGCGATTCTGCACGCCTAGAGCCCACACGTCCATGCCTTCGCCGCACACGCGCACGCAGCGATAGCACAGGATGCAACGCGGCCGGTCGAAATACACCACCGGAGACCACTGCTGCTCTTCTTTGTGGTTCTTCGCCTCGATGAACTTCGATTCCGAGGCACCGTAGGCAAATGTCATGTCCTGCAGTTCGCACTCGCCGCCAGCGTCGCACACCGGACAATCGAGCGGATGGTTGCCGAGCAGCAATTCGACCATCGCCTTGCGCGCCTGGCGAACTTCGTCGCTATCGGTGGCGACGATCATGCCTTCCGCAACCACGGTCGTGCAGGCAGTCTGAAGTTTCGGCATCTTCTCGACCTTGACCACGCACATCCGGCACGCGCCCTGCAAGGAAAGCCCGGGGTAATAGCAGAAGGAGGGCACTTCGATGCCCACACTCTTGCAGGCCTCGATCAGCAGCGTCCCAGCGGGGGCGGTGATCTTCTTTCCGTCGACTGTAAGTGTTACGTCAGGCATTGTTGATTTGGTAATTTTGTAATTGGGTAATCTTGTAATTTAACTACTATCGATTTCTACGCGCCGTAAATTGCGATGCTGTAAAGATCGCGCTCAATTCGTGTGCTTCCGTCAACAGCGATACTAACTTCTTTTGCGGGACGATGTCACAATCCGACAACATTTCCAGCCAAAATACCGTTTCGTCCGCCTCTTCGACTACGATACCGATCTTCGCAACCCACTCGGCTTTGGAGCGAGATCGGCAAGCCGCGCGGTAGTTCGCCGCGACTGAAGTCCCGCTCCGAATCAGTTGCTTGCCCAAGACTTGCGCATCAGTCTTGAACGGCAGGGCCCTGAAGACTCGCACAACTCGAACGGCAAACTTCTTCGTCCGATCGCGCAGTTCTTCTTGTAGAGACGGCATCAGGTTCACAAATTACAAAATTACCCGATTACCAAATTACAAAATTAAGCCATCACCGGCTCCGCCGCTGTTTGATACGCGCACGGCTTGCCGTCGAGATGATCTTCAAATTCTCTTCGGAACTTCTTCACAAACGCCATCGTGGGCATCGCCGCTGCGTCTCCCAGCGGACAGAAAGTTTTTCCCAGCATGTTTTCTGCGAGGTAATAAATGTTGTCGATATCTTTTTTCACGCCGGCGCCGGCATGGAAACGCGTGAGCGTCTTCTTCAGCCAGTCGGTACCTTCGCGACACGGAATGCACCAGCCGCAGCTTTCATGCTGGTAGAACTTGATGGTGCGCAGCGCAAACTTGACGATGCAGGTAGTGTCATCGAGCACAACCACGCCGCCCGATCCGAGCATTGAACCGGCCTTTGCCACGGAATCGAAATCCATCGAGATGTCGATTTCTTCGGGCAGCAAAACCGGAGTTGATGATCCGCCCGGAACCACTGCTTTCAACGCTCGGCCATTCGGAATTCCGCCGCCCACCTCGTAAATCATCTTCTTGAGGTTGTAGCCCATCGGGAGTTCGTAAACACCCGGCTTGTTGAGGTGTCCGGCGAGACAGAAAAGCCGGGTTCCTCCGTTTTTCGGTGTGCCCAGCTTTGCGTACCAATCGGCGCCGCCCAGAATGATGTGCGGTACCGCGGCCAGAGTCTCCGCATTGTTGATGACCGTGGGCCCGCCCCACAGTCCAACCACGGCAGGGAAGGGAGGCCGGATGCGCGGAATGCCGCGCTTGCCTTCGAGCGACTCCATCAGCGCTGACTCTTCACCCACTTCGTAAGCGCCGGCGCCGCCATGCCAGTAGACGTCGAGATCGCGTCCGCTGCCGAAGATGTTCTTGCCGCAGAATCCTTTGGCGTAGGCGTCTTTGATCGCCTTCTGCATGATCACCGACAGATAACGATATTCGCCGCGAATATAGATATAGGCTTTGTTCGACCCAACGGCGAGCGCGGCAACCATGGCGCCTTCAATCACGGAGTGCGGATCGTGTTCGAAGATCAGGCGGTCTTTGCAGGTGCCGGGCTCGCTTTCGTCCCCATTGCAGAGCACGTATTTTGGCTTGGCAGACTGCTTCGGAACAAACGACCACTTCATCCCGGTGCTGAACCCGGCGCCGCCTCGCCCGCGCAAGCCCGAGTTCTTGACCTCATTAATAATGTCGTCGGGCTGCATGGCAAGCGCCTTCTGCACGGCTTTATAGCCGTCCAGTTCGACATAGCGGTCGATATTCGTCGCGCCTTTTCCAAAGCGCTTCGAGATCACGCGAACCTCGTCGGGATGAGAAACCAGAGTTGCCATTGAGTAATTTTGTCATTGAGTCATTGAATCATTGGGGGCTTGCTGCGCCGAATGATTCAATGACCCGATCTTTCAATGATTCAATTTCTTTACTGCGTGCCCTTTTTCTTGTATTCGTCGAGAACCTGGTCCAGCTTCGCCGTCGTCAGATTCTCATGAAAATCGTAATTGACCTGGATCGCCGGAGCCCAGCTGCAGGCGCCGATGCACTCGACTTCCTCCAGAGAGAACAGTCCGTCTTGCGTGGTGCCCTTGTGTCCGACACCAAATTTCTTCTTGCAGTGGTCCAGCAACTCTTCGCCGCCGCGGAGCATGCACGCGATGTTGGTGCAGACCTGCACGTTGAATTTGCCGCGCGGCTTCGTGGTCAGCATCGAGTAGTAGCTGATCACGTTGCGAACCTCGAGTTCGGTTAGGTCCAGGCGCGTTGCCAGTTCTGCGATGACGTCATCCGTCAGCGCGCCCGTCTCATCCTGCGCGTAGAGGAGCGTAGGCACGAGCGCTGAGCGCTTGGTCGGATAGTGCGTCAGCATCTCGGCAAAGCGCGTTTCGAATTCTTCGGAGAACTTCATATCGAAAATTTAGTAATTCTGTAATCGGGTAATTTGGTAATTTAAGAACTCCAATCGCCCGATCTTAAATTGCAAGATTACCCGATTACCAAATTACAAAATCCCTACCGGTCTATGTCTCCCAACACAACGTCAATACTCCCAATCACCGCCACTACGTCCGCAATCAACTGTCCTTCGCACATTTTGGCCAGCGCCTGCAGGTTCGCATAGGACGGCCCGCGCATATGCACTCGATACGGCTTGGCCGTGCCGTCGCTGACGATGTAGTAGCCCATCTCACCGCGCGGCGACTCAACCGCCTGATATACCTCACCCGCGGGAACCGTGAAGCCCTCGGTGATGATTTTGAAATGGTAAATGAGGGCTTCCATTTGCGTTTTCATCTTTTCGCGATCCGGCAGCACGACCTTCGGAGCATCCGCCTTGATCGGGCCTTCTGGCATCCCGGCTAACGCCTGCTGAACAATGCCGATTGACTCGCGCAGCTCCGCCACACGGCACAGATACCGCGCGAACACGTCTCCCTCGGTACGGACGGGGACATTGAACTTGAAATTCTCGTAGCCAGAATACGGTGCGTCGCGACGCAGATCGATGTCAACGCCGCTGCCGCGAGCCGTTGGGCCGCAGGCGCCGAGAGCAACCGCGTCTTCCGCGCTCAGGTGTCCGACGCCCTTTGTGCGCATCATGAAAATCGGGTTTCCCGTCAGCAGATTCTCATACTCATCCACGTTTCCGGGGAAACGGTCGGCGAACTTCTTGACCTTTTCAAAGAATCCGATTGGCGGCTCCAGAGAGACGCCGCCGATACGGAAGTACGAGGTCATCATCCGCTGCCCGCTAACCATCTCGAAGAACCGGAGTACATCCTCACGTTCGCGGAAGCAATATAGGAATACCGTCATTGCGCCCAGGTCCATGGCGTGCGTCCCCAGCCAGACCAGGTGCGAGTTGATGCGGGTCAATTCGTTCATTAGAACCCGCAACCACTGCGCTCTCGGCGGGATCTCCAACCCCAGCAACTTCTCTACCGCCAGGCAGTAGGTCAAGTTGTTCGTCATGGGGCAGAGATAATCGATGCGATCGGTCAGCGGAACCACTTGCTGGTAAAACTTCGCTTCGCAGGTCTTTTCGATGCCGGTATGCAGATAGCCGATTTCCGGCTTCATGCCGACGATCGTCTCGCCGTCGATTTCGAGAATCAATCGCAACACCCCATGGGTAGACGGGTGCTGCGGCCCCATGTTCAGGATCATGGTGCGATCGCCGGATGCCGTTTCCCGGCCCGATTCAACGACGGTATTGGGGAGTTGTGCCATCTCTATCTGTTATCTGTACCCTTCCACGGGATAATCCTTGCGCAGCGGGTGGCCTTCCCAGTCATCCGGCATCATGATCCGTTTCAGATTGGGATGCCCGGTGAAGCGGACACCGAACAGATCGAACACTTCGCGCTCGTAGTGGTTCGCGGATGGCCAGACTGAGGTGACCGACTCAATTGCCGGACTCGATCCGTCAAGACGAACCTTCAAACGGACGCGCTCTTTCTTCGATATAGAAAGAAGATGGTAAACGACTTCAAATCTCGGTTCGGATGGGTACCAGTCCACGCAGGTGAGATCGGCCAGGTAGTTAAAGGGACAATCACCCAAATCTCGAAGAATGGCGCAGGCTTCGCGGATGGCTTCTTTTGCGATCCAGATGGTGAGTTCGTCACGATCGAACTTCACCCCCGTGACGACCGCAGCATTCCAGTCCAGCAGGCGGCCCAGGGCTGGATGCGCCTTCAGTTGCTCGATATCAGTGATCGGGGGAGCGAGGGGCATCAGAAATCTCCCCGCTTCATGGCTGTCAGACCCCAGTCGAGAACCCCTTTTTTCCAGACATAAAAAAGACCGACCAGCACGATGGCGATGTACACCATCATTTCCCCGAAGCCGAACATCTTCAGTTCACGCAGGATTACCGCCCAGGGATAGAGGAACACGGCTTCCACGTCGAACAGGATGAACAACATGGCGACCAGGTAGAACTTGATGGAGAAGCGTCCTTGTGCGTCGCCGATGGGCTGAACTCCGCATTCGTAAGGAGACACCTTGGCCCGATTCGGTTTATGCTGGCCAACCAGTTGAGAAAGGACGACAATCACGCTCGCAAGCGCCGTGGCGATGCCGAAGTGCATCAGGAGGGGCAGGTAGCGAGCGAAGTAATTGTCTGGCATGGGAAGGGCTATATATAATTTGCGCCAAGCACTAGTAAACGTTCTAGATTAAGTTTTGATTGGCAGAAGTGTCAAGCTAACTGCGCGATTTTACAAGAGTTTCATCCGGAGGAACCTGTCTCGTTCGACGAGTACGACAGGACCGGGGAGAGCCTGAACCGCATGATCTTTGGTTTTAACACCGATATCCGGCACCAAGACACGGTCTACCACGTGCAGAGCGAAGCTCGCGAAGGCGAGCAGTTGCTGCAAACCCAAGTTTTCGTCAAGGGACGCTGCATCGGAAAGCGGGCGGTCCCTTACGATTCCGCGGGAAAAGGCGTTCAAACCAACGACCAGGAGAAAGAGAAACTCCTGCGTGAGTTGCATCGCGAGGTGCTCGACGCGATTCGCGAAGGAAAAGTCGAATCCATCTTCGACAAGCGCGATACACCGGAAACGCTCGCGGCTCTGAAAGAGCTCGACTTGGAATGGATCAATTCCAGTTCGGTGCATTCCAGCGGCGCTCTTACCATGCAGATTCGTGTGACGGACGGCGGAGCAACCGTCGAGGGCGCGCGTCTCACGCTTAGGTTTGCGCGGCCCGATGCAGCTCCTTACTATGCTCAGGTGCATACGGATGCTCAGGGGACCGCTGAGATGAATGTTCAGGTGGACGAGAAATCTCTGGAGCATTCCTCGGTACTTGTGCAGGCAACCTTCGACGGTCGAACCGCCACTCGAAAATTCCAGCTCCGGACTGCCGTCTAGCGCCAACCGGACTCAATGAACCTGAAGATCAATGAATCTGACGATTAATGGCGAGACTCAAAGCTTCTCTGCCCAGACGCTGAGCGCTTTGGTGGAGCAACTCGGGATGAAGCCGGACCGCGTGGCGATCGAATTGAACCGCACGATCGTGTCCCGCGATCAATGGTCGGATACCGCTTTACATGATGGAGACCGGTTGGAGATTGTCCATTTTGTCGGTGGAGGCTCTGGACCTGTGGGCGTGAACTCCGAATTTGGCAACCCGTTTCGCAACTGCTAACCTGATCTCGAGTAGCCTGAATTCGAGTGGCCCCGTCGTTCAACGGATAGGACTTCAGTTTCCTAAACTGACTATGCAGGTTCGATTCCTGCCGGGGCTACCAGGGATTTGATAATCGGGTAATTTGTAATTGTGTAACTTGAAAATCAATCGAGCAGAGACCGACAGTAGTGGAGGTTCGGTTTAAAAGTACCAAATTGCCCGATTACAAAATTACCAACTCAGCTCCACCTCAACGAAGTCACTCCAAACCACGACAACAGTGCCGTATAATTGGTGCACTGTGCTCAAATATTCAATCGTAGTTCCTCTCCACAACGAGCAGGAGAACGTCACCGACCTGTACGCACGCCTCAAGTCTGTCATGGAGGCAAGCGGCGAGCCGTTCGAAATGGTTCTCGTCGATGACGGCTCGGTCGATGGCACGTTCGCACTGCTGCGTGAGATCGCGGCCGTCGATAGCCGAGTCACCGTCGTCAAACTGCGGCGTAATTTCGGCCAGACCGCTGGCCTGGCTGCCGGATTCGATCACGCCCGCGGGGAATACATCATCGCCATGGACGGCGATTTGCAGCACGATCCGGCTGATATCCCTCTGTTCCTCGAAAAAATCGCCGAGGGCTACGACATTGTCAGCGGGTGGCGTAAGAATCGCATTGACAATTTCTGGCTGCGCCGCATTCCGTCACGCTGCGCCAACTGGCTCATGGCCAAATTGAGCGGCGTCGATATTCACGATTTCGGAACGACATTTAAGGCCTACCGCCGCGAGATTCTGGGGCAGGTACCGCTTTATGGTGAGCTTCACCGTTTTATACCCGCGCTTGCGTCCTGGTATGGCGCATCGATTATTGAAGTTCCCATCAAGAACGTGAATCGTGAACGCGGCGCGTCGCACTATGGGATTTCGCGCACGTTCCGCGTGTTCTTCGATCTGATCACGATACGGTTTCTCCTGAAGTATCTTTCGCGGCCATTGCACTTTTTCGGCACGCTCGGAATGTTGAGCATCATGGGCGGTTGCTCCATTTCGGGCTGGCTGATTTTCGACAAGCTCCTGTACCACACCGATGTGATGAGCCAGCACGGTCCGCTGATGGTGTTTTCGATGGTCCTGCTGCTTGCCGGTTTGAACATGCTGGCCGTCGGCCTGCTGGGAGAGATGCAAGTGCGCCACTACCACGAACCTGCGCAACGAGCTCCGTATTCCGTGGATCGTATTCTGAGAGCACAGAGCGAAGAGAGCACGATTTCGGAGTAAGGTCAGAGGTAAGAGGTCAGATTGCAGAGGTGAAAGCCTCCAGATGGCCGCCTTTGATTCTTACCTCTGAAATCTGACCTCTGACCTCACACAACCTCGTGACCCCGGCGGTTGACCCATCCCAGCCACTAGCGGGACAATCCAATCAGGGCCAAGTCAGCCTCTGAGGCGCTATAATGCCATCCGCCACTATGCCAACCAGCACACAATTCGAATTACGCCTCGCCAACCGGATGTCGCGGCTTGGCACGGAAACCGCCTTTGAAGTCCTGAACCGCGCCCGCTCGCTGGAGAAACAGGGCAAAGACATCGTCCACCTGGAAATCGGTGAACCCGACTTCGATACGCCCGCCAATGTCATTCAGGCCGGGGTCGACGCCCTGCACAAAGGCTGGACGCACTACGGTCCCGCGGCTGGTCTGCCCGATCTGAGGCAGACGATTGCTGAGTATGTCAGCCGCACCCGCAACATTCCGGTCACGAGCGATGAAGTCGTAGTTGTGCCTGGTGGCAAGCCAATTATTTTCTTTACGATGCTGGCGTTGGTTGAAGAGGGAGATGAGGTTATCTACCCGAATCCCGGCTTCCCGATTTACGAGTCCATGATCAACTACACCGGTGGACGCGCCATCCCGATTCCGCTGCGCGAGGAGCGCGATTTCTCCGTCGACGTGAAAGAGCTTGCTTCTCTGATCACCAATCGCACGCGATTGATCATCCTGAACTCGCCGCATAATCCGACGGGCGGCGTTCTAACGAAGAAGGACGTGCTCGCCGTGGCCAACGCGATTGGCGACCGCAACATCATGATCCTGTCGGACGAAATCTACAGCCGCCTGATCTTCGAAGGCGAGGACTTCTCGATTGCCAGCGTTCCCGGCTTCAAGGACCGCACCATCATTCTCGATGGATTCTCCAAAACCTACGCCATGACCGGATGGCGCATGGGATACGGCGTCATGCGTGCGGATCTGGCGACCCATGTTGCGCGCCTGATGACCAATTCGAACTCCTGCACCGCGAGCTTTACGCAGGTTGCCGGTATCGAAGCTTTGCGCGGCGACCAGTCTTCGGTGGACAAGATGAATGCCGAGTTCAAGCATTGTCGCGACGTATTTGTCGCCGGACTGAATAAGATCAAGGGCTTCTCTTGCCGCCTGCCCAAGGGCGCGTTCTATGCGTTTCCGAACATTACAAAGACCGGCTGGCCGTCAAAAAAGCTGGCGGACGCGCTGCTTGATCAAGCGGGCGTAGCCTGCCTCTCCGGCACGGCGTTCGGAGCTTTTGGCGAAGGATACTTGCGCTTCAGCGTGGCCAATTCGCTGGAGAACCTGAACAAAGCCTTGGCGCGTATTGAGGATTGGGTCGGAAAGAACCTGCGGTGAGAAACTGGAGCGCCGGGCGTCCCCGCCCGGCCATCTCACTGCTGGACGGGCGAGACGCCCGTCGCTCCACAAACCGTTTCATCTCTCGTTGACAACCCACATCCCAGAATTAGTGTAAAATTCCGCCGCCATGGCAAACCTCGACAAGCACCCCGCCGGTTCCTTTTGCTGGATTGAACTCCACACCTCCAACCAGAACGCTGCCAAGAGTTTTTACAGTTCGCTCTTCGGTTGGGAGGCCAACGACATGCCGATGGGACCGAACGACTTCTACACGATCTGGAGGCTGCAGGGCCGTGATGCTGCTGCCGGGTGCACGCTCCGTCCCGAAGAGACTGCCAACGGAGTTCCGCCGCACTGGCTGATCTATATCTCAGTTGACAACGCCGATGCCGCTGCCGCGAAAGCACAGCAACTCGGCGGCACGATTCTGGCCCCGGCTTTCGACGTCATGGACGCCGGCCGCATGGCGGTTGTCCAGGATCCGACGGGCGCAGTTTTCTGTCCGTGGCAGGCGAAGAGAAATACCGGAATCGGAATCGCCGGCGTCAACGGCACATTATGCTGGGCCGATCTAAGCACGCCCGACACAAAACGCGCCTCTGATTTCTATTCCAGCCTTTTCGGATGGAGCGTCTGCGCAGACCCGAAGGATACCTCCGGCTATCTGCACATCAAGAACGGCGAACATTTCATCGGAGGTGTTCCGCCCTCAAAGTATCGCCGGCCCGGAACGCCTCCGCACTGGATGGCGTACTTCATGGTCGATGATGTCGATGCCACTGCATCGAAGGCCAAAGAACTGGGCGCCAATCTGTATATGCCGCCGATGACGATGGAAGGCGTCGGCCGTATGTCGGTCATCGCGGACCCGCAGGGCGCGGTTTTCTCGATCTTCAAGTCAGCGCGGTAGTGCGAGTTCGTCATGCGTGTCTGCGGGAAACGGCTGGGCCTATCCCGCCGT
Source organism: uncultured Acidobacteriaceae bacterium (assembly GCA_963725295.1). Taxonomy (GTDB): domain Bacteria; phylum Acidobacteriota; class Terriglobia; order Terriglobales; family Acidobacteriaceae; genus Acidiflorens. The sequence goes on along the minus strand of CAVRYB010000051.1, from coordinate 12,486 downwards.
GTTGACTAACCCCGCGTCACACGCCGATGTGAGTTTGCTCACTGCTCCGGGCGATAGTCCCGGCTACGCTGAATCCGCAAGCCTATGCGCCGTTTCCCGCCTTGCCGAATACCCGGCGTACGCCAAGGAGCAACCCCATGTCTATTCAGAATTCATCTACTGGCGAAGTTCTGTGCTCATACAGCATTGACGAACTGAAGCAGCAGGCCAACCTGATGCGCGGCTATAACCTGGCCGCGTTGTGTGCCGCCACCTCCGGGCATGCCGGTGGCACGCTCTCCATCATGGACATCACTGCCGCCCTCTACCTTCGCGTCGCCAATCACGATCCCAAGAATCCGAACTGGCCCGATCGCGACCGCATCATCTGGTCGACGGGTCACAAGGCGCCCGCTCTTTATTTGGGTTTGGCTTTTGCCGGATTCTGCCCCCAAGAGGACGTTGCACTGCTGCGCAAGCTTTACTCGCCGTATCAGGGACATCCGCACTGGCTCAAACTGCCGGGGGTAGAGGTTTCCACCGGATCGCTCGGCCAGGGGCTAAGCATCGCGGTTGGTTTGGCACTGGCGGCGAAGCTTGAGCAAAGGAAGAACAACGTCTTTTGCATCATGGGCGATGGCGAGCAGCAGGAAGGCCAGATCTGGGAAGCCGCGATGGAAGCCGGCCACTTCAAGCTAGATAACCTCGTCGGCATCATCGATCGCAACCGCCTGCAGATCGACGGGTGGGTGAAAGACGTTATGAACGTCGAGCCACTCGAAGATAAGTATCGAAGTTTCGGGTGGGACGTCGTAACCATCGACGGCCACGATATGAAACAGGTGGTTGAGGCCCTCGAGAGCGCCAAGACGAAGCTCGGGTCCGTGAAGCCCACCGTCATCATCGCCAACACCGTCAAGGGCAAGGGCGTCAGTTTCATGGAGGACATTGCCGGATGGCACGGCAAGACCCCCAACGTGGAAGAGTTGAACAAAGGCTTGAAAGAACTCGGTCTCGAGGGCCAGGTCCCGGTTGAACAACTTTTCGCGCATGCCAAGAAGTATCAAGCGGAAGTCGAGCGCAAGCTCGACGTCAAGATGCCGAAGTTCCATCGCAACTACTGGTGGAACGCCGCCGAGAACATGAAGGTCCAGATGAAGCCGACGCGTCTCGGATTTGGCCAGTCGCTAGCCGCGAACGGTGACGACCCGCGTGTCGTCTGCTTTGGTCTGGATATCTCGGGTTCCATCACCATCAGCGAGTTCTATGCCAACAAGCCCGAGCGCAAGTCGCGCTGGATCAGCATGGGCATCGCCGAGCAGTCGGCTACGTCGGCCGCTGCAGGTTTAGCTAAGGAAGGGAAGCTGCCCGTCTTCGGAACCTACGCGACCTTCGCGGCCGCGCGTAATCTCGACCAGATCCGCACCTCGATCTGCTACGGCAACTTCAACGTCCTGATCGCCGGAGCTCACGGTGGGGTCAGCGTCGGCCCGGACGGCGCCACGCACCAGGCACTCGAGGACTGTTTCGCCATGTGCGGGCTGCCGAACATGAATGTCGTCGTCCCCTGCGACATCGTCGAGACCCGCAAGGCCACCGACTATCTACTGCTGAAGCATGTCGGCCCGAAGTACATCCGCTTTGCCCGCGAGGCCACGCCGATCGTCACCGACGAGAAGACACCGTTTGTTTTCGGCAAAGCCAACGTGATTCGCCTGCGCAAGGAAGCGACGAACTTCATTGATGCCTTCGATACGAAACTTGAATCCGAGTATCGAGACGAATGCGAAGATCTGACCATCGCTGCCTGCGGACCGATGGTGCCGGAGGCCATGCGCGCTGCTTGGATCTTGAAACAGGATTTCGGTTATGAAACCCGCATTCTGAACCTGCACACACTGAAGCCGCTGGACACTGAAGCCATCGTGCGCGCTGCTCGAGATACCAGCATCGTCCTGACTGCCGAAGAGCACCAGATCGGCGCATTGGCCTGGCCAGTTGCCAGCGCGATCACGCAATCGCCGGAGTTGTACGGCATCCCGGTGATCACAGGAGCGATCGGCGTGAAGGATCGTTTTGGCGATTCGGGCGCTCCATGGGAGTTGATCAAAGAGTTCGAGGTTTCAGCCGAACACATCGCCGCCAAAGCCATCGAACTGATCGGCGTGAAGAAGTCGCGCGCCGGCGAGCCCGTCTCGGAAGTCCATCTGGTGGCGACAAACTAGGAACGCCGGGCTACGGTCTTTCCGTATCGACAATGTAGATACATGATGCTACACTGTAGATTGATCGGGAGGTCCTCTTCATGCGCACGCAGATGGTAAAGTGGGGCAATAGTTTTGCCATACGCATTCCCAAGCCCGTGGTAGTTGAAGCCAGGCTGAAGGAGGGCGATGCGCTGGAGATCGAGGCGGCCGCTGAAGGTCGCGTCGAACTTCGTCGTCCCACCAAGGTTCCCACGCTCGCGAAACTCGTTTCCCAGATCACTCCAGAGAACCGTTACACCGAAATTTCGGTCGGATCGGAACTGGGGAAGGAAGTTGTTGAGTGGTGACATGGTAACCCCCTACGTTCCCGAGGCCGGCGACATCGTGATGCTGGACTTCGACCCACAGGTTGGCCGCGAACAGGCTAAGCGGCGTCCGGCATTAGTACTCACCGATCAGCGATACAACCGCGCCAGTGGCCTCGCCGTTGTTTGTCCGCTTACGAGCAAACGCAAGCCCTACCCATTCGCATTGCCGATTACCGTTGACCAGGTGGAGGGAGCTGTCCTCGTGGATCAATTGAAGAGCGTGGATTGGGCTGGGCGCAAGACGAGATTTCACTCCAAGGCGGATCCAGCAATCGTAAGCAAAGTGCGTCAGTACATCGCGGTTCTGCTCGAAACTCGCTAGCCTCGCCCGATGCTTCTTCACGACAGAAGAGCGAAAAGGGTAGAGCGTCCGGGCCGTTTGCCCGAAGCCCCCTCGCGATGATAAAAACCTCGCGAGGGTCGGTCCGTGAAAAAAGCAGCTTTTGTCTTCCTTCTTTCCCTTTCCTCTCTGATTGTGGTCTTCATCGCCGCACGTGCTGCTGATAAGGCGCGCCAGATTAACCTTCCCACCAGCAGGCGATTGACGCTTCCTGTCCCCGGCTATATCGGCGGTACCAACAGCTTTCCCGCGACGATTGCGGTCAGCCCAGACGGACGCTACGCTGCTCTACTCAACCAGGGATATGGGACGCAGGAGGCGGGCGCACGGCAGTCGATCACGATTCTAAATCTCAGCAACAATCAGCTGCGCGATTTCCCGGACGACCGGCTGAGCGACGATTATTCGACCCGGCAGAGCTACTTCATTGGCCTTGGATTTTCGAGCGATGGCAAGCACATCTATGCCTCGATGGGTTCGATTACTGATCCCAATGGAGAGAAACCAAAGAGCACGGGCAATGGCATCGCGGTTTATAAGTTTGCCGATAGCGGCGTCACGCCCGAGCGTTTCGTAAAGATCCCGCCACAAAAACTGGCGGAAGGAAAAGAGGTGGCATTCGGGCTGCGCACGACTCCCGCCGGAACCGCGCTTCCATATCCTTCAGGCTTCGCTATTCTTCCCGGCCCCAAGGGCGACCGCCTGCTGATTGCGAATGATCTTTCGGACAACGTTGTGCTGCTGGATGTTGCCTCCGGCACGATCGAAAAGTCATTCGACCTGAGCCGTAGTCGCTATATCCCAGCCGAATATCCATACACGGTGGTCGCGAACAAGGCTGGAACCAAGGCTTGGGCCAGTCTCTGGAATGGGTCGGCTGTCGCGGAACTGAATCTCGAGACGGGTGCCGTTACACGTTGGATAAACGTCATGCTACCTGCTCGGCCAATGACGCCCGGTTCGCACCCCACGACGATGGCGCTCAACTCTGATGAGAGCGTGCTGTATGTCGCCTTGAGCAACACGCCCTACGTCGTCGCGGTCGATTTGGCCGGCGGTAGAGTCGTTCGCTCCTACAACACCACGGGGATGGGAGCCACTCCTCAAGCCGTAGCTGTCTCGAAGGACGATAGCCGTCTGTTTGTAGCGGGCGGGGGACTCGATGCCGTGGCCGTATTCGACTTGAAGGCCGACGACCGCAAACTTCAGTCCCTGATTCCCAAAGGTTTCATTCCCACCGAGTGGTATCCCAGCGCGCTCGCCATCGTGGGCGACGACTTGCTCATCGCGACCGCCAAGGGAGAAGGCAGCGGCCCCAATAACATGCTGGGCAAACTGAAGGGCGAACGCAGAAGAAAGGAGCACCCCTACATCCCGACACTGATCGGCGGCTCACTCCAGCGTCTGGCCTTTGCCGATATCGACAAGAATCTCCGTGACTACACACAGCAATATACGAAGGACAATTTCGCGGGCCCCGACCACGCCAAGATCGATTTCGCGGGAGGCGCGAATCCGATACGCCACGTGATCTACATCCTGAAGGAAAACCGCACGTACGATCAGATCCTGGGCGACCTGCCGGTGGGCGACGGCGATAAATCTCTCACCATGTACGGCGCTGACATCACGCCGAATGAGCACAAGCTGGCTCTGCAGTTTGGAGTGTTTGACAACTTCTACGACAGTGGAGAAGTTTCCGGCGACGGCCATCTCTGGTCGACCGCGTCGATTACCTCCGACTACAACGAGAAAACCTGGCCGATCGGCTATCGCAGCAAGGAACGTACTTACGATTCCGGAGGCGCAGTAGCCGAGGAATTTCCGTTGGAGCAGGGCATTCCCGACGTGGACGATCCCGGGACGGGCTTCCTCTGGGACAATCTCGCCAAAAGTGGCCTCACTTACCGCATCTACGGAGAATTCATCGCAGCCGTGTGGTGCAAGAAGGAAAAGGCCGACTCGCCAAAGCAGGGGACACCTTCGCCCAGTGCCGCGACATGTCCGATTCCGGAGATTAAGAAAGGCGAACCTCTGCCAGAAAACGTCGGCAATCCCCGCGGAGGGCCGAGTCCGTGGCCGTGGGCGATCCCGCAGCTCAAGCGTATGCGGCCGACGAAGGAAGCGCTCCGCGACCACTATGACCCGCTATTCCCTGATTTCGAGACCGATTATCCCGACCAGCTCCGGGCCGACGAATTCTTACGCGAGTTCAGCGATTTTGTGAAGGCGAGGGGGACTGCCAAAGAGCTTCCGCAGTTTACCCTTCTCTATCTGCCGGACGACCACACCGGAGGAACGCGGCCTGGCAAGCCAACACCGCAGGCCTCGGTTGCCGACAACGACCTGGCGGTCGGCCGAGTCGTCGATGCCGTCTCGCACAGTGCGTACTGGGACGACACGGCCATCTTCGTGATTGAGGACGACGCTCAAGACGGCGCAGACCACGTCGATGCCCATCGCTCAATCGCCTTCGTCATCAGCAAGTATTCGCCGCGCGCGCCAGAGCCATTTGTCGACCACAACTTCTACACGACCGTCAGCATGATCCACACCATGGAGGATCTGCTTGGCCTGCATGCGATGAACATATTCGATGGGCGCGCACCGCTGATGGCATTGTCGTTCTCCGGCCCAGGAACTCAGCCTCCATATCAGGCCGACGACAAGAACCTGCAGAGCGGGTTGCTCTACAAAGTGAACGAGAAGAAGGCCGTGGGCGCGAAGGAGTCGTCGCAGATGAACTTCTCCCGTCCTGATGCGGCGGACGCTAAGAAGCTGAATGCGATCCTTTGGCAGGATGCAAAGGGCAGTCAGCCGATGCCGGTTTCTGGCCATTCACATTCCGAACCATAGAGCTGAGCTAGAATGCGGTCGTGGGGTCACCAACCGGAACAACCATCGAGTGCACCGATCTGCGCAAGACCTACGACGGCAAAGTCGAAGCCGTTCGCGGGCTGACCCTTCGCATTGAAGCTGGCGAATGCTTCGGTCTGCTCGGTCCGAATGGAGCAGGGAAGACCACGACCATCGAGATCCTCGAAGGCCTGCTCGCTCCTACCGCGGGAGAAGTCCGAATCTTCGGGCATACCTGGAACGACAACCCTCTGCAACTGCGGGAGTGGATCGGAATCTCGCTGCAGGAAACCCGGCTCTCGGAAAAGCTTACAGTTCGCGAAACGGTCGAACTGTTTGCCAGCTTTTATCGTGAACCGCGACCTGCCGAAGAGGTCCTCGGCGAACTGGAACTCACCGAAAAAGCCGATGCGTGGGTCGGCAAGCTTTCCGGCGGCCAAAAGCAGCGGCTTGCGGTAGCGACGGCGCTGGTCGGCAATCCGCGCATCTTGTTTCTTGATGAACCGACAACTGGACTCGATCCCCAGAGTCGGCGACAGCTCTGGGAGATCGTCCGCGCCTTCCAGAAAAAGGGCGGTACAGTTCTGCTCACCACGCACTACATGGACGAAGCCGAGCGCCTCTGCGATCGCCTCGCCATCGTCGATCACGGCCAGATCATCGCCGAAGGCACTCCGGCGGACTTGATCGATCGTCTCGGCGGACATCATGTCGTTGAGTTCTCACTGAGCGGGCGCTCGAACGGCGATGCTGCCGAAACATGGCGCACTCTGCCGAGCGTTGAGTCGGTGCGCAACGATGATGAGATGGTTTGCCTTAACGTGCGTGAGCCCCATCTGACGATCCCTGCGCTGCTGGTTGCACTGAACCAGCAAGGCCGGGAACTTGAGCATCTGAGTACGCGCCAAGCCAGCCTGGAAGACGTCTTCGTGCGACTGACGGGTCGACATTTGAGGGAAGATTGACGGAGGAAGATTGACGGAGGAAAGATTAATGGCAGACGCGACACCTAAGCCATCCGTTTCTCCCGCGCGGCACAACAGCCGATGGGCTGGGTATTGGCACCTGCTTCTGGTGCGCATCCTCGAACTCAAGCGGGAACCGGAAGTCGTGTTCTGGGTGTTCGTCTTCCCGCTGTTGCTCGCAGCGGGCCTGGGCATCGCCTTCCGAAACAAGCCGGCGGAGAGATCGGCTGTCGCGGTTGTCGCTGGGCCGAATGCGGAGAAAGTATTCGCGATGTTAGGTGGCTCGGACAAACGCTCAGCGCTGGATCCAGTCATCTTGGAAAAGGAAGCTGCGCTTAGAGGGTTGCACGTCGGAAAATTCGATGTCGTGGTCGAATCTGATTCCGAAGGCAGCTTTGATTATTATTACGATCCCGCGCGTCCGGAGAGCGCGTCAGCTCGCGTCACGGTTGACGATACGCTTGAGGCGTCTGCGGGGCGAGCCGACAAGCTCACGGTTGTGAATCACGGTTCCAGCGAACCGGGATCCCGCTACATCGACTTCCTCATTCCGGGTCTGCTCGGCATGAACCTCATGAATTCGGGAATGTGGGGAATCGGCTTTGCGATCGTCGAGATGCGCCAGCGCAAGCTGCTCAAACGGTTCGTAGCGACTCCGATGCGGCGGAGTGATTTTCTTCTGGCGCTCATCAGCAGCCGTCTCGTCCTGATGGTGATTGAGGTGGGACTGCTGCTCGGCTTCGGCGTTCTGGTGTTTCACATGCGGGTGCAAGGATCGGTGTGGCGGTCATCGCACTCGGATCGCTTGGGGCCATCTCCTTCGGCGGCGTCGGACTGTCGACTGCTTGTCGCGCGCAGAAGATCGAAAGCGTTTCCGGCCTGATCAACCTGGTCATGATGCCGATGTGGATCTTCTCAGGTGTGTTTTTCTCGTACCAGAAATTCCCCGCGATAGCTCTACCGTTCATCAAAGCGCTTCCACTCACCGCGCTGAACGATGCGCTCAGAGCGACAATCACTGAAGGCGCAACGCTCGGTTCTCAATCGGGGCGACTGCTGGTGCTGGCGGTCTGGGGAGGTGTGTCGTTCATTCTGGCTTTGCGATGGTTTCGGTGGACGTAGCGTAGCTCTCAGCTGTCGGCTCTCAGCTCTCAGGAAAAACAGGTGCAGGAGTATTCGCCCTCTAATGCTTCATGAAACTACCCGCTATTCCGCCCAGGGAATCCTGCCACGCGTGGGCGATCATTCCGGGGCGAACACTCTTGCGCCAATAGGCCAGAATGCCGAACATCGCTCCGAAGAGGCCTATCAGAATCGCTCTTCGGAAGCCTTGGTAAGCGTGTGCGGCGCCGAACTCGGCCGCTGACAACAGAATACCGGCGGGAGTGCTCCGGGTCAGAGCCATGAATTGCCGCTGCAGGTATCCCCGAAAGATCGTCTCCTCGCAAATACCGGCGCTCACGGAAAGGGCTATCCACAGGATGATTTCACCGACCCCGCGAGGGAAGAGGAACTGCATATCGCGGCCCTGAGCATCGATGTGCAGGAGGTGGCTGAATATTCCGAGTAGCAGCAAAGCGACAATCCAGAACCCGGCGGCAATGCCGATATCGCGCAGGACTTGACGAGCAGATTGCCAACGATCTCCGAGAACGAGGAGGACAGACGCGCCATGGCTCCGGACCCCCGCCAAGACCAGGGCGAAGAAGAGCCACTCCACAAAAACGGTGATGAGATACAAGCGCATGCGATTGGGGTTCGTCGCTGACCGCAGGTGATCGGCGAGAAGCTTTGCGGAGATGGTCCAAGCAATGAATGCGACGAGCATCAAAATGGTGTGGAGTTTGCTAGCCACTTGGGGATAGCGGTCCGGCGTAGCTTGCGGCAGAGCGGAAGTCTCCATGATCAGATGATCCGGTTAGGATGCGAACTCAAACTTTGCGCTGCATGCTAAGCCTTTGCCTTCTTGTACTGGTCGAAGGCGTCCAGGAAGCGGTCAATATCTTGCTTCGACAAGTAATAGGGCGTCGAAAGGCGCAATTTGTTAGGGTCGGCTCCTCGAATCCGGATTTTCTTTTCTGTCCACATCCAGTGCCCGAGATCCGCACGGACCAGCGGCGGCACGTTGACCGTAGCAATCGCGCAGCGCATCGTGGGATCGGGCGAGGTCCAGGACACGGCGCCGCGTTCGATCATCTGCTCGAGTAGGTAATCACACTGCTGGCGATGGCGGTGCTCGATGTGGTCCATGCCGATGTCGTTGGCCAGCTGGATTGAGGCGCGCAAGCCCCAGAGAGCGGGAACGTTGGAACTACCGATGCGCTGGAAGCGTTCGGCGCGGATTTTGACGTCGTCCCAACCTTCGGTGGCGATGGTGTTCCAGAGGCGGTCGATCACTTCGTCGCGTACATAGAGAAAACCGGAGCCTTTGGGCGCCTGCAGCCACTTGTGCGGGCTGGAGGGATACATGTCGCAGCCGAGTTCGTGAAGATTGAGCCGCATCATTCCTGGGACATGCGCGCCGTCGACGGCCGACAAAATGCCTTTAGTACGGGCGAGCGCGCAGAGCTCTTTGGCGGGCAGAACGACTCCAGAAAAAGTGCTGATATGGCTGAAGAAGAGTATGCGGGTGCGCGGAGTGATCGCCTCGCTGAATAGATTCAGGACCTGGGCTGGGCTTTCCACCGGCCGGGGCAGCGTGACCTTCTTGACTACGATTCCGTAGCGCTTGGCACGCAAATTCCATGGACTCTCGCCGCCGGGATGCTCCTGGTCGGTCATAAGGACTTCGTCGCCGGGCTTGAGGTCGAGGCCATTGGCGACGTAGCTGTTGGCTTCGGTGGCGTTGCGGAGGAGCGCGATCTCGTCACGGTGGCAGCCGACAAACTGGGCTAGGGGGTCGCGGAACTGGTTCCAGGAGGCGTATCCCCAGATGGGATAGTCTTCGGGATCGGCCTCGTTCAGCTTTTCGCAGGCTTCATACCCTTCAAATACTGCCCGCAGCACGGGAGCGGGACTCGACCCCACGGTACCGTTGTTGAGGTAGACTTCGTCTGCTGGGATGAGGAACTGCTTGCGCAATTCCTGCCAGTAGCCCTCCTCGTTGTGGACGAACCGGGTGCGGTCGGGGAGCGTCTTAGGGAGCGATTCGAGCTGGGCCCACAGGTTTCCCCGCCAAGCCAGGCTCGAACCCACAGCCAGCGTTGAAGTGAGTGTGGAAGACAGGAAACGGCGGCGGTTCAACATGCAGGCTCCTCGCTACATTTAGCGGAAACTGTAAATGTACACTGGGTGCGGGAGAAACGAACCTTGGTCGTCATAATTCTCTGAAAATCGTAGTAACTCCGCGGTGTCAGAGCGCGTCCAACTAGCTGGGGACGTCCGCCTCTACCGGCTTGCCGCCGGGGGTATAATGATGGCAACCGATCGGGTTCCCGCGGGGTGTTTGTATGCTGTTCCGTAAATCGCTGATCTCCCTGAGTTTACTCGCGCTGATGGCCTTACCGGCGCTGGCACAAGATCAAACTGCCAAGGATTCGACTGCTCAGCCGCCGGCTACAGCCACGCAGGCTCCGCAGACGTCGACGCCTGCGCCGACGCAGGCTCCTGCACCGGAGACTCCGGCGCCGCCCGCGGATACGCCATCGACCGCCTCATCCACTGCCTCTGGAGACTCGCAAACCACGAGCGCGCCGCCGATCCAGGAGCCGGATGATAGCAAGGTCAAGCATGACGGCAGCAAGGCCGACGTAGACGCGATCGGCAACCGAAAAATTGGTGGGCGCGGAATGGGAGATTGGTACTCGCTTGAAACTGAGATCAAGTTGGGCAAGCAGTACGCGATGCAGGTCGAGCAGAGCGTAAAGCTGGTCCAGGATCCCGTGGTCAACGAGTACGTTAACCGCATCGGGCAGAATCTGGTGCGTAATTCGGACGCGCAAGTGCCGTTCACGATTAAGGTCATCGATTCTGATGAAGTGAATGCGTTTGCGCTCCCTGGCGGTTTTTTCTATGTGAACTCCGGCCTGATTCTGGCCGCTGACGAAGAGGCGGAACTGGCCGGCGTGATGTCGCACGAGATCGCGCACGTGGCCGCGCGCCACGGGATGCGGCAGATGACACGCTACAATATCGCGCAGATCGCCACCATTCCTCTGATTTTCGTCGGGGGTGGGATCGGCTACGGAATCTACGAAGCGGCTGGCCTGGGCTTGCCGATGACTTTCATGAAATTCCAGCGCAACTTCGAAGCGGAGGCCGATTATCTCGGCCTGCAATACATGTACAAGACCGGGTACGATCCGCAGGCTTTTATTGCGTTTTTCGAAAAGATCCAGGCCAAGGAAAAGAAGAAGCCCGGGACACTGGCGAAGGCATTCGCTTCGCACCCGCAGACTCCAGACCGCATTGAAGCCTCGCAGAAGGAGATTGCGACGATTCTGCCGGCCAAGGCGCAATACATCGTTTCAACTTCCGAGTTTGACGATGTGAAATCACGCCTCGCGACGATTGAAAACCGGCATAAGGTTGTGGACGAGAAAGATGGCAGCAAGCCCAGCCTGCGGCGGACCTCGACTGCTGACAAGTCAGGCACGGGCACGTCGGATAAGAGCGATGACGATCGTCCGACGCTGAAGCGCCGGGACGATAACCCGAACCAGAACTAGAACAGCAAGAGAGCTAAACAAAAGAGACCGGCGGAGACGATCCGCCGGTCTTTTATTTTTGTGTCTGAGAAAGTTGACGATCACTAAGATCCGGCTGCCACCGACTTCACAGTGAGCGTTGTACCATCAACGTCCCCGGTCACTTTCGCCTTGGCTCCGGCTAATGAGTCCAGCTTGTCGAGGGTGGCTTTGTCAGAGGTTTCCAGGGTGTAGACGGTGTCCCCGACCACGAGGGCGTACTTAGAGCCGTGCTTGACGCAGCCGCGGGTGCAGGCGGCGGCGCTACCCGGCATTTCGTACTTGGCCCCGCACATGGCGTCGCTGACTTCGCCCGTTAGAGTCTGGCTCTTTCCGGCGGCCATGGCAGGGAACACGCAGACCAGCCAACATCTGCATTCCTAAAATAGCGGCTGCAATTCGATTCGCTTTCATTCTGCTTTTTCTCCTGTAATGCGGATAGAAATACATAGGCTGAGATCTGTACAGAGATTCGCATGCACAGCTAAGGTTACAAAAATATTTCGTCCAGTGCCAGACTAGCAGGCTGGCCCTACTGCTGTTTGAAGTGAATTTCTACGTCTACTGTTTTGTCTTTGGCGTCCAGCGTCTCATGGATGTTCACGCCCCAGGACACACCCCGCGGCAGAAGCTGCCGGGTATCCTCAAAGAATTTCTTGGGGTAGTCGGCGTTGTAGGGTTCTCCTTCGCGGATGGTCCAGGCAGCCAGCATGCGCGCTTTTGCCTGGGTGTCGAGCCCATTGATTTCCAACTCGCCCATCTTGTAAAGATCGCCCTCGGTAACATCCAGTTGGTAGGCTACGGAGCTCTTCTCGTCGTCGAACTGGTTTTCAGACTTGATCTTGGCAGTCATGTAGCCGCGGCTGCGGTAGAGCTTGGTTATCTTCTCCAAGTCGCTTTCTAGCCGTACCGCGTCGACCGGTTGGCCTGGCGTCAGGTGAAGCAGCGGCGCGAGGTCGGTGATTGCAAGTGCGGAATTCCCCTTCCACGCTACGGCTGAGGCGACATACACCTTGCCCGGCGTCACAGGGACAATTCCTCGACTTCAATGTCATCGGAGCCTGGCGTGTCTGTCGAATTTGCGGG
>CAVRYB010000050.1:0-8099 GCA_963725295.1 uncultured Acidobacteriaceae bacterium | reverse complement strand
ACGATGCTGCGATTTGAACTCGGTCATACGGCAGTCTTCTACGGATCTGCGAGATTCTTTGCGCCGCCGGGCCCTCCCTTCTATGGCAGCTTTGTAGATCCTGGTTTCCGTGACAGTGGTATGCAGTTCACAACCGGGTTTGGATGGAGATTTTAGGATCCGAGCCGACCTCGCCAGCCACACCCGGTTACCTACCGGGCTACACAATTTCGATTTGACATACTATGTAATACAAGGTATCGTGTGATGCGATGGCTATTCGCACCGTCCCTCCGCTCGAGCCTGCTGATAAGTGGGAGGTCCAGCTTCGCAAAGGATCTCTGGAACTGGCCATCCTGGCCGCGCTTTGGTCGGATCGCCTCTACGGGCTTGAGATCATGCGCCGCCTCTCCGACGGTTCAGGACTGAACGTTCCCGAGGGTACGGTCTATCCGTTGCTCAACCGTCTCAAGTCGGAAGGGCTGCTCAGTTCGGAGTGGGTGGAGGCCGATGCCGGCCATCCTCGCAAGTATTACCGCTTGACCGCCGCCGGACGCCGCCGGGTCAACGAAATGGCTCGCTTCTGGGAGAGTCTTTCCGCCAGTGTCGACAACCTGCTTCGTCCAGTCCGCAAGGAGGAACGCTGATGCCGAATGCAGCAACTTCGCAGAACAGTTCTGCGCAAAACATGATCGATCAATACGTCGCCGAACTCCGCAACCACTTGCGTTCCCTTCCTAGAGAACAGGTAGTCGACATCGTAGAGGAAATTCGCAGCCACATTCGCGATACTGCAGCCGCGTCAGGCGAGATGACTGATGCGGGTGTCCGGGCCGCGCTGGACCGTCTTGGTCCATCGTCAGATTTGGCAGCGGGCTACGTCACCGACAACCTGTTGGACCGAGCGCAGCAAAGCCGCATGCCCTGGACGATTCTCCGCGGCATCTTTCACTGGGCCACGCTCAGTCTGAAAGGAGCGCTCGTGTTCCTGGTCTGCGTCGTCGGCTATGTCTTCGGAGGATCCTTCTTCATCGCGGCCCTGGCAAAACCGCTCAATCCAAAGACCGGCCTCTGGCTCATCGGCCCAGATAACTATTCGCTGGTGCTGGGAATGACCGATAAGTGGCCGCATGGGCACGAACTGCTCGGCTGGAAGCTGATCCCGATCGGAATCTCGCTGGGCGGCGGAACGATTCTCCTGACGACATATTTCGGTCTCTGGTGCATTCGACGATTCCAGCAAGCGCGAGTGATCCATAAGTTCGGAGTCGCCGCGCAATGACAGAATCGACAAATGCGGAATCTCATTCGGGCGAAGGGGTTGGGCCACACAAGACTTGGCGCGACAGCAAATGGCTCGCGATCGTGGAATTCCTGCTGGTCGGTCTGATCTTCTACGCTGACCACCGGCACTGGATTCCTGTCTCGAAGACTCCAGAACTGGTCTTGCTGGGATGGATCTCGCTGCGCCTGCGCGGACTGCGCTGGCGGGATGTTGGGGTCAGTCGATATCGCTCCTGGAAAGTAACGATTGTCATGGGAGTCGTCCTAGGGACACTGCTCGAAACGTTTCAACTAACAGTTACGCAGCCGATCCTCGCAAGACTCGTAGGCCGGCAACCGGACCTTGAGTTGTTTCGCGCAGTGACCGGAAACATCAAGGTGACTCTGCTTTTCATCGCGCTCTCCTGGACGCTGGCGGCGTTGGGTGAGGAATTAGTCTGGCGCGCCTATCTGATGAACCGCGTAGCGGACGTTTTCGGCCGCACGCCAGCCGCCTGGATCGGCAGTCTCGCAGTTGTCAGTGTCGCCTTCGGTCTCGCTCATGGCTATCAGGGCCTGACGGGCTGGATCGAAGAAGGGCTCGCTGGACTGGCGCTGGGCGTGATGTACCTTCGCACCGGCCGAAATCTTTCCGTGCCGATCATCGCCCACGGAGTCTGCGACACGATCGACATGGTGCTGATTTTCTTCGGGAAAATGCCAGGAGTGTGACCTAACGGGCGATCGCCCGCATCAGGCGAGGTGGTTGGTGTATTGCGACAATCAAGGTGGCGCTATACTGAGGCGCACCGGAAAGAAGCTTCGGCCATCCTCCAATCCCGAAGACTTTTTATGTTATTCAATTCTTATTCAGATCGCACAAAGTGCCCAGAATGCAGAGCAAAAGTCAGGTTGGAGGATGTGAAATTTGCACCAACTTTTTCGTGTCCGGCCTGTGAAAAAGAGATTCGGGTTTCTCCGGTATATCAAAAGACACTGCGGATAACGAGTTGGGCTATCGCGCTGCTCATTGCCTACATTCTCGGGCGGAACACATTTTGGCTGGTGATGTTGTTTTGGATACTGTTTACAGCGATCTCGACCTTTCTGTGGGGGTACGTCGGTAAGTATTGGCTTCCCCCGAAGCTTGTGCGCTCTGGCCCCGAACCCAGTCACTTTCAGGATCTCGATCTTTGGCCGAGATGATTGACCACTCGTCAATCAATGCCGATCACTTGCTCAACTGCCACTCCCGGTAAGCTTCGCTCTTCCCGATTCCGCGTTCTTTAGCAACTTTCTTCAGCGCAGTCTTTTCGTCCGCCTTCTCGGCGGCCATGATTTCGCGGACGCGCTGGGCGACGCTTACCACCGAGCTCTCAGCTCTCAGCTCTTGGCTCTCAGCTTTGGCGATTAGCAGGGTGATCTCGCCTTTTACGTCGCCGCGCGCCTTTTAACTGACCGAGGATGTCCGCTGCTCGACCGCGCAGGAACTCTTCATGCAACTTCGTCACCTCGCGCGCGACCACGACATGCCGGTCGCTCCCTAGAACTTCAACCACGTCGGCCAGTGCCTCCAGCAGTCGGTGCGGAGCTTCGTAGAACACCTGCGTCCGAGGAGAGTCCTTCACGCTTTCCAGCAGCTTGCGGCGCTGTCCAGATTTTGACGGCAAGAAACCGCTGAAACGAAACGAGTCCGTCGGCAAGCCGCTGGCGACCAATGCTGCCAGAAACGCCGACGCCCCGGGAATCGGAATGACTGGAACATGATGCCGGATAGCCAACGCAATCAGGCGAAATCCCGGATCGGAGATGCCCGGCATGCCAGCGTCGGTGACCAGTGCGATCTTCGATCCGCCTTCGAGATCGACGACTAGCTCGGCGGCCTTCGTCATCTCATTGTGCTCGTGATAGCTGACCAGCCGCGTCTGAATGCCGTAATGGCTGAGCAGTTTGAGCGTCTGCCGAGTGTCCTCGCAGGCGATCAGGTCGACTTCCTTTAGCACGCGTAGCGCGCGCAGCGTAATGTCTTCAAGGTTGCCAATCGGCGTGGCCACGAGATACAGCGACGGCCCCGATTCGCCGATCTTTCGGCCCTCAGCAGGTTCAACTTCCGCGTGCATGCCGCAAGTCTAGCAAGAAAGAGAGGTCAGAGGTGAGAGGTCAGATTGCAGAGGTTAAAACCTCCAATCAGCGAATGCGTCTAGCCTCTAGCCTCTGACCTCTGACCTCTGACCTCTGACCTCAAACCTCTGACCTCAAACCTCTGACCTCCCCAGAACCATCCCCGGCAATAATATTCCTACTTCGCCTTTCATTCGCTTCGTGCTAAACTGACCGAAACTAATGTGACAGCCAACACTTCTCGTCCCAGCCCGCGGGTGTAGGCTACGATTCCAGATCATCAATTCAGGAGCAGCCATCATGGCCGACAGCAGAGCAGACGACCGTAACAGCGAGCGCAATAAGGCAATCGACCTCGCATTTCAGCAGATTGAGAAGCAGTTTGGTAAAGGTTCCATCATGCGGCTGGGGTCGAAGGAGGCCATCGTTCCGATCTCCGTGATTTCCACCGGCGCGATCTCGTTCGATGCCGCGCTCGGCGTAGGCGGAGTGCCCCGCGGTCGCGTGGTCGAGATCTTCGGACCTGAATCCTCCGGCAAAACGACCATCGCCCTGCAGGTCATCGCCGAAGCGCAAAAGCTGGGAGGCATGGCCGCCTTCGTCGATGCCGAGCACGCGCTCGATCCGGGTTATGCCAAGAAACTTGGCGTGGACGTCGACAATCTTCTCGTCTCGCAGCCCGACTACGGCGAGCAGGCGCTCGAAATCACCGAAGCGCTGGTGCGCTCGAACTCGATTGACGTGCTGGTAGTCGACTCGGTAGCGGCGCTCGTCCCCAAGGCTGAACTCGACGGCGAAATGGGCGACAGCCACATGGGCCTGCAAGCCCGCTTGATGTCACAGGCTCTGCGCAAACTGACCGGAACGGTTTCCAAGTCGCGTACCTGTCTGATCTTCATCAACCAGATCCGCGAAAAGATCGGCGTGATGTTCGGTAACCCAGAAACTACGACCGGTGGACGCGCGCTGAAGTTCTATTCGTCGGTGCGTATCGATATCCGCCGCATTGCTGCCATCAAAGAAGGAGACGTGGTCACCGGCTCGCGCACCCGCGTCAAGGTCGTGAAGAACAAGGTAGCCGCGCCCTTCCGCGAGGCCGAGTTCGACATCCTCTACGGAGAAGGCATCTCGCGCGAAGGCGACCTGCTCGATCTCGCCGTCACCAGCAATATCGTGGAAAAGTCCGGCTCATGGTTCAGCTACAAAGGCGAGCGCATCGGCCAGGGACGCGAGAACGCCCGCAACTTCCTGAAAGAAAACAGAGACACCTTGGCGAGGATTGACGCCGAAGTGCGCAAGACGCTGGGACTGGTGCCATCAGCAGCCGCGCCGGCTCCGGCAGCGGTTCCGGCGCAGGCGACCGGAACGCAGGGTAAGGTCGCGACCATGCCGACGACCGACCTAGGGAAGGTCGCTGCGGCGCGAAAATAGTTCCGGTTGACCGAGGCGAATTCCGGCATTAAGTTGGAACAGATAGTCTTTGCAAGGGGCCAAGCCATGACCATTGAGATCAACCGTCCCGAGATTGAGGCACTCATTCGGCAGCGCCTGCATAGCGGTGCGTTCGAAAGCGTGGAAGACGTCCTCTTTGATGCTCTGGAAATGCAAGGCGAACGCGAGGCTTGGCTTCAGGAGAACAAGGAAGGCATTAACGCCAAAATCGGTCGCGGCTTGGCCCAACTGGATCGCGGCGAAGGCATACCGGGAGATCAGCTTCGCACCCGTCTGGCGGCCGATAGAGCGGCGAGGCTCCGGGATCGCTCCGGTTCGTGAAGCCTTACATCGTAGCGCCGGAAGCCGAAGATGATCTTCGGGAAATCTGGTGTTACCTGCTCAGAGAAGCTGGGCTGCTCATCGCTGATCGGATTCAAGCCGAATTAGCGGACGCCTTCGACAGCTTGGCCGAGGTTCCTGGCAAAGGCCACAAGCGTTCCGATCTTACCGGCCGGGCGGTGTTGTTCTTCAGCGTATACCAGTACATGATCGTGTATCGGCCCGCGGAACAGGTGGAGATCGTTGCCGTCCTGCATGGCAAACGTAATGTAGAGCAGCTCCTCAGAGCGCGGACGCCAGAATGAGCGCCGCTCGCTAACGGCCTACCCACCTCCAATTGCTTTACCCTCCAGCCCCCGCATACAATCCTCCTTCTGACCCCGTCGTCAAAAGAGGCTCCTGTGAAGCGCATTAAAGCTATTTTCCCGGATCATTCGATCCTCCCACGAACGGCCATCTCGACCTGATCGAACGTGGCAGCAAGATTTTCGACGAACTGGTGGTTGCCATTCTCCGGAATCCCGAGAAAGATCCGCTGTTCAGCGTTGCCGACCGCCGCAAGATGCTGGAGGCGATGACGGAGGGTTTCGATAACGTCTCTATCGATACCTTCGACGGCCTGACCGTGGACTACGCTCTTCGGGTCGATGCCCAAGCCATTTTGCGCGGCATCCGCGCCATCAGCGACTACGAATACGAACTCCAGATGGCACTGATGAACCGCAAACTCCAGCCCGGCCTGGAGACGGTTTTCATGATGCCCGCCGAAAAATATTCGTATCTGAGTTCGCGCCTGGTGCGAGAAGTGGCGCAACTTGGCGGATCGATCAACTGTCTGGTGCCCGAACTCGTGGACAGAAACTTCGTGAGAAAATAGACGTAGCGAACAAGTTCGAAAACGGCGGAGGGACCGCGACGTCGATGCCGAGGCAAAGCCAAGACCAAAACTAAAACCAAGACCAGGACAAAGAAATCATGAGCACCGTTACGCATCTCGTCACTCATCCCGTCCGCCTGACCGAACGCATCAACCGCATCGAGCCCTCCGCCACCATGGCGGTCGTGGCCGAAGCCGACAAGCTGCGCGCAGCAGGGAATTGACGTCGTCGATTTCGGCGCCGGCGAGCCGCACTTCTCGACGCCGCAGCACATCAAGGACGCCGCCATCGCCGCCATCCAGGCTAATTTTTCGAAGTACACTGCTGTCGGCGGCACTGCCGAGCTGAAGGACGCGATCGTGCATCGCCATGCCGTCGATTTCGATTCGGACTACCGCCGGGAAGAAGTCGCTGCCTCGGTGGGCGGTAAGCATGCGCTGTTCAACGTCATCTCCGTGCTCGTGGATCATGGCGACGAGGTCGTTCTTCCCGTCCCCTACTGGGTTTCGTTCAAAGACATGGTGCGCTATGCCGGCGGCACCTGCGTATTGCTTCAGAGCGATGAGTCGCAGGGCTTCCGGATTACCGCCGACATGGTCGCGAAACTGGTGACGCCGAAGACCAAGCTCATCATCCTGAATTCGCCGTCGAATCCTTCCGGCGCCGTGATGAGCCCGGAAGATATGACTGCCGTCGTGAAACTGGCCCACGAGCGCGGTATCTGGGTGATTTCTGACGAGTGCTACGTTTACCTGAATTACACCGGCAAGCGCTTTTCAGTCGGCTCGCTGCGCGACTACCGCGACCGCTTTATGGTCGTAGGGTCGCTGTCGAAGACCTACGCCATGACCGGCTGGCGTCTCGGATTCACGCTGGGCCCGTCCGCCATCATCTCGGCGGTTCAGAAGCTGCAGAGCCAGTCCACGTCGAACCCAACTTCTATCGTGCAGAAAGCGGCGGTAGCGGCGCTCAAAGGCTCGCAGCAGTGTGTGGAAGACATGCGCCTGGATTACATCAAACTGCGCGACCACGTAGTGAAAGGACTGCGCGCGATCCCTGGAGTGAACTGCACGCTGCCGGAAGGTGCGTTCTATGCCTATCCCAACGTCTCAGAGTTTTTCGGACGCAGCGGGATGAACTCTGCCTCCGATATCGCTGGCAAACTCCTGCGTGAAGCCCACGTCGCCACCGTGCCCGGAGAAGGCTTCGGGACGAAAGAACACATCCGCATTTCTTACGCCACGTCCCAGGCCGAACTCGACCGTGGGTTAGAGAGAATGCGGAAGTTCTTTGGCGGGCTGTAGCTTGCATGAGAACTCGTTTTCTGGAAGCCGAGGCAGCTGACTAGTGAATCCATCCCTGGAGGGGCTTACCAACTTAGCCCGGCGTTTCAGTGCTGGGAAAGTCGAACTCTCTAGAGAGCGGGTTGATCTGTGTGAAAACGTTCGGACTTGTCTTTTCAGTTGCGATGTTGGTTTGTCTCGGTTTTGGCCAAGGCCAAAGCAGCGCACCCCCTCAAAAGGGCTTTGTGCCCGACGCAAGGACCGCGACACGAATTGCCGAGGCTGTACTCATCCCAATTTATGGAGAGGCCGACGTATTATGGGATCGACCGTTCAAGGCCAAACTAGATCATGGGATTTGGACTGTCACAGGCACGATGCATTGCCAGGAGAACCTGCCGAAGCCCTCGCCCGTTTGCTTCGGCGGACATTGGGTACGTCTCGCAAAGGCTGACGGACGTATTCTTCACTATGGGGGCAATTCGCCGATGACCAACTAGCTCGCATGACCGCACTTTACCCACTCCTAATGCAGCCCGCCTTCGACCCCCGCCCTTGGGGGACGCTCGATCTCTCCGCGATCTATCCGAATCACAAGTTCAACGAACGCATCGGAGAAGCTTGGCTCACCGGTGACAACTGCGTAGTCGCAAACGGCCCGCTGGCTAAGCGTTCGCTCGCCGACCTGAGCAAGGAATTTGGCGCTGAACTGGTAGGCACTGCGGCCCGCGACCCGCAGCGCTTTCCCCTGCTGTTGAAGTTTCTATTCCCGGAAGAAAAACTTTCAGTTCAGGTTCACCCC
>CAVRYB010000049.1:0-22006 GCA_963725295.1 uncultured Acidobacteriaceae bacterium | reverse complement strand
ACGGCTGATAGCTGACAGCTGCCCTACACAAACATATCCTTCACCGCCTAACAGGCTTCGGCTCTGCGGCTTGTTCTCTACTGGAGCCAATTCTCCGAGTTCGGCCAGCAGTTCGCGCTGGCGCTTATTCAGCTTGCCCGGCGTCTGAATTCGCACCTCGACATAGAGATCGCCCTTGCCGTGGCCGTTGAGCCCCGGCACGCTTTTATTTCGGACGCGAAATGACGTGCCTGACTGCGTGCCTTCGGAACCTTCAGCTTGTGATCTCCGTCGAGCGTCGGAACGGTCATCTCCGTACCGAGCGCTGCCTGCGGAAATGAGATCGGCACCACGCAGTGAATGTCGTTGCCTTCACGCTCGAAGAATGGATGCTCTTTCACATGCAGCACCACATACAAATCGCCCGCCGGACCGCCGAACGCTCCCGCTTCGCCAAGACCCGTGAAGCGAATCCTCGTGCCGTCTTCGACTCCTGCCGGCACCTTGGCTTCCACCATTTTTTCGCGCAGCAATCGGCCCTCGCCTCTGCATTTCGGACACGGATCGGTAATCACGCTGCCGGCACCCTGGCACGTCGGGCAAGTCCGCGCGATGCTGAAGAACCCCTGCTGATAGCGGAACCTGACCTCGTCCCTGGCATGACTTGCACGCTACAGGAGCTTCTTCCTGGAGCTGCCCCATTGCCGTGACATGTCTCGCACGTTTCATGACGGCGCACCGTGACCTGCTTCTCGGCGCCGAACACGGCTTCTGCGAATTCGAGATGCAGATCCTCACGCAGATCCGCGCCACGTTGAGCTCGGCTGCGGCGACGGCCTCCCTGGCCAAACATGTCCCCGAAACCGAAGATGTCCCCGAAAATGTCGCCGAAATCCTGGAAGACCGTAGGATCAAATCCCACCCCACCACCAGCGCCGCCGCCCAACCCGGCGTGCCCAAACCGGTCATACAACGACCTCTTCTCGCTGTCGGCGAGAATCGCGTACGCCTCGGTGATCTCTTTGAACTTGTCTTCCGCGTCCGGATTGTTCGGATTGCGGTCCGGATGATAGGTCATCGCAAGTTTGCGATATGCGCTCTTGATCTCGACATCTGTAGACGCGCGGGTGACACCGAGCACCTCGTAATAATCGCGTTTTGTATTTGCGGCCAGAAATTCCCCCACTACGGCAAGTCTTGTTCAGAAAATCTCAGCTGATCAGATTGAATTCGTGCTATCCGCGGGCATTGCGCGCAACCCGCACCATGGCAGGACGCAGCAGCCTTTCTTTGTACTTGTAGCCGCGCTGTAGCTCCTCGAACACCTGGTGATCAGGAACCTCGGTCGTATCCACCATCTCAATCGCCTCATGAAATCGTGGATCGAATGGCTGGCCCACCGCCGCGATCGGCTGCACACCGATTTTCTGCAGCGCATCCTGAAATTGACGATAGATCAACTCGACGCCGCTGCGGAAATCACCGGCGTCGCCGCCCGCCTTTAGCGCCCGCTCAAAGCTGTCCAGAATCGGCAAAATATTCTTGATCACGTCAGCCACGGCAAACTCGCGAAATTCCTGTTGCTCGCGCACCGCGCGTTTCCGCGCATTGTCGAACTCGGCTTGCAGCCGCGCCAGACGGTCGAGGAGCGCATCGCGCTCGGCCTTTAGCTTTTCCACTTCGGTTATGGCATTGGTCCCGGCGGGACCAGTTGTAGCCGGCGCAGTATCATCCTCGCCCTGCCCTGCTGGCAGCTCGCGTTCCAGATCGAGATTCACTTCGGTTTTTCCGTTTCCCTTACCCATACTGCCTTCCTACTCCGATTCATTCAAAAGTCTGTCAAACAGCCGCGCGATATACGATACGGCCGACATCGTGTGTTGATAATCCAGCCGCGTCGGTCCAATTACGGCCAACGATCCCATCACTTCGCCGCCGACACGCGCCGGAGCACCGATGAGCACAAAATTCTGCAAATTCGAAGCTGGCAGTGCCTGGTCGAGCCCGATAACAACACGCACCGCCTCTTGCCGGGTATCGAGATAGGCTCCAAGCAGCTTCACAACTTTCTCTTTTTCCTCGAGCGTACGCAGCATATCCTGCAGACGCTGGCGATCTTCCTCGCCAGTGACCAGATTCGCCGCGCCTTCCACAAACACTGCCTGGGTATCGTCGGCCGACGCCAGTGCGCCCTGCTGATACAACTGTTCAATCGACTTCATCAGCCGGTCGTACTCGCTACGTTCTTTTTCCAGACGTCGAGCGAGTTCGGCACGCATGTCGCCCATCGTCCAGCCACGAAAATTCTCATTGATATAGCGCGCGGCCAAGTCAAGATCCGCCTGCGGAATATCCAGCCGCAGCACACGGTCGCGGACCACTCCCGATCGCGTCACCACCACGGCCAACACCTTCTGATCGCTGAGCCGCGAAAAATAAACGTGTTCCAGCGCGTTGCGCGGTCCCGTGGTTGCCACCGTAACGCCTACACTATGCGAAATCAGCGAGAGCACGTGCGAGGTGCGCTCCATGAACTCCTGCACATCAGTCACACCCGTTAGAGTGTCTTGGATGATGCTTTGATTCTCATGCGACAGATGCGTCTCACCACTCAACTGCTCGACGTAATAGCGATACGCTTCCGGCGTCGGAACCCGCCCCGCCGAAGCATGCGGTTGCTCGAGGAACCCTGCGTCGGCCAGATCCGCCATCACGTTGCGGATCGTCGCCGCACTTAGCCCCTCACGGCTGGTTCGCGCAAGCGTGCGCGACCCTACCGGCTCTCCACTGGCGATGAACGTCTCGACGATGGCGGTCAGGATTTCGCGTTCCCGTCCGCCCGCTGGTCCAGGAGGCATGTCGTTAGTCTACCAAGCGCGGGCCGAACGCCCCACTAAATTCTTTAGATGCAGCGGCTTAGATAAGAGATTCGAGCCACTACTGAGGAAATTTTAGAAAGCGCGGCGGAGGGTGTCAAGGAAGGATGATTCGGCAGAAGACGACTCGCTGCCGCGTAAGGCACTTCGTCAAAGGGCGCTATACTGTTGCGGAACTTGAGGTCTTTAACCTAGATGAAGCATTTCTGGCGCGCTGCTATCGAGATGAGCTTTATCGTCTTTCTCTTCTACGCCAATCTTCTGATGGGAGAGTTTGAGCACTCCAGCCTGGGGCAACCGAAAACCCTTGCATGGGCGGTCCGGGATATCTTCACCACCGTTAATTTTGAAATTGCGCTGGTTGCCGCTCTGATTGGATACCTGCTCTTCGAATTTCTGCGCCGTAAATTCTGATTTCGGCCCCGCTCAGGACCTACGAGAAATGCTTTGCATAGCGGACACGCCAACGCTTAAGATTCCTCCTCTCATGTATGGCACTGCGAACAGAGGAGATAGCGTGCAATCGACGATCTTACGATCTCTGCGATGGGCGGCTCTGTTAGCAGCCGCGGCAACGCTGCCGGCGAGCCTACAGGCACAGACAAAGACAGCTGAAACCAACTCCGACGTGATGCGCAAAGCGCCACCGCGCGCCGAAGGAGAAGGTCCTTTCTCCCACCTGATTCTGCGAGGTGCTACTTTGATCGACGGTACCGGCGCACCTCCCGTGGGCCCGGTCGATATCGTGATCGAGAAGAATCGCATCACGAAGATCGTGAATGTCGGATTTCCCGGTGTTCCTCTCACCGACAAGATCCCCGCCTCCAAGTCGCTCCGGCCGAAAGCCGGACCCGGCGATAAGCAACTCGACGTCACCGGCATGTACGTCCTGCCCGGATTCATCAACGCGCACGTTCACTTCGGTCCCGTTCACAGTACCGGCGCAGAGTACATTTTCAAGCTCTGGCTGGGACACGGCATCACCACGGTCCGCGAAGTCTGGGGAGAAAATGGCATCGCTTGGACGCTCGACGAACGCGACAAGAGCGAACGCAATGAGATCACCGCGCCCCGCATCAAGGCTTACATCGCGTTTGGCATGCATGCCGACGACGATGAAATTACCGACCCCGTCACGCCCGAGGCCGCGCGAAAGTGGGTCGACGACCTGGCGGACCGTGGCGCGGATGGCATTAAGTTCATCGGCGCGCCTCCTGACATTTTCCAGGCTGCGCTCGACGAAGCCAAGAAACGTCACCTGGGGACGGCCGCTCATCTTTCGCAAACCTTCGTAGCAAGAGCGAACGCACTCGATACCGCCCGCTGGGGCCTCAATTCCATGGAGCACTGGTACGGCTTGCCCGAAGCGCTGTTTGACTCGCGCACGGTTCAGGATTTCCCTCTCGATTACGACTACTCCAACGAGCAGAACCGTTTCGGATACGCCGGCCGTCTGTGGCTGCAAGCAGCGGCGCCGAACAGCCCCAAGTGGAATGCAGTTCGCGACGAATTGGTGAAACTCGATTTCACCATCGACCCGACCTTCACCATCTATGAAGCAAACCGCGACCTGATGCGCGCGCGGCGAGCCGAGTTTCATGATGAATACACCCTCCCCGACGTCTGGCGGCATTACGCTCCAAGTCGCACCGATCATGGCTCGTACTGGTTCTACTGGACGACCGAGGATGAAGTTGCCTGGAAGCACAATTACCAGCGTTGGATGGAGTTCATCAACGATTTCAAGAATCATGGCGGACGCGTCACTACCGGGGAAGATGCCGCATTCATCTACAGCCTCTACGGGTTCGGCTTCATCCGCGAATTGGAATTGCTGCGCGAAGCCGGATTTCATCCGCTCGAAGTTTTCCGAGCGGCTACGTTGAATGGAGCCGAACTGCTTGGAATCTCGAAGGACTTGGGGAGCATTGAGGTAGGAAAATTGGCCGACCTGGTCGTCGTCCCCGTAAATCCTCTCGAGAACATTGCCGCGCTCTACGGAACTGGCGCCATCAAGTTGAACGAGAAGAACGAAATCACGCGTGTCGGCGGAGTCCGCTACACCATCAAGGATGGCATCGTGTACGACGCTCCCAAGCTTCTCGCTGACGTGCGCCGCATGGTGAAAGAAGCAAAGCAGAAGGAAAACTTCACACTGCAACAGCCGGGTGTCGGAAAATAGCGGAGGAGTTCATCGATGAGGGTTGGTCGCGTTGCTATCGGAATCTCCACATTGCTGCTTGCGCTCTGCGCCAGCCTTTCCGCGCAGGTCACGGCCATCAAAGCCGGAAAACTCATCGATACCGAAGCCGGCTCGGTTCTCAGCAATCAGATCATTCTGATCAACAACGGCAAAATCGACGCGGTCGGCGAGAACCTTAAGATCCCCTCCGATGCGAAAGTCATCGATCTCACGGGTATGACCGTTCTGCCCGGACTGATCGATTGCCACACTCACTTGACCGACAGCTACACCGATGCCGATCCGCTTTCCGAATTGCGTAAGACGCCAGCTACGGAAGCTTTTCTCTCGATTCCAAACGCAAAAGCTGTTCTGCTCGCGGGTTTCACTACCGTGCGGGATGTTGGGACCTATCGCGCCCTGGTGGATGTATCTCTGCGCGACGCCATCAAACGCGGCGACGTTGTCGGCCCCCGCATGTATGTTGCCGGCGCCTATGTCACGATCACCGGAGGCGCTGGAGCGGTAACCGGTTTTTCTCCTGACCTCACGCTCCCGTGGGACCTGCATTTCGGCGAAGCCAATAGCCCCTGGGAGGTTCGCCAAAAGATCCGTGCGTTGGCGAATCAAGGCGTAGATCTGATCAAGGTCCTCGCTACCGGAGCCGTTCTGACTCACAACAGCAACGTGAAATCCACGGAGTTCACACCCGAAGAACTGAGCGCCGCCGTCGACGAGGCGCAGCATTTCGGTCTGCGAGTCGCCGCGCACGCTCATAGCGCCGAAGGAATTAAGAACGCCGTCCGTGCAGGCGCTGCTTCGATCGAGCACGGCAGCCTGGCCGACGATGAGGCCCGCCAACTGATGAAACAGCACGGCACCTATTTAGTCCCAACCCTCGAGGTTGGTGAGTGCATGTCAGATCCAGCGCATGAGCCTCCAGATTTCGTCGAGCACGCGAAGGTTGTCGCGCAGGCGCAGCGCGACAATTTTCGCAAAGCTGTCGCCGCCGGAGTGAAGATCGCCTTCGGCACTGACATCAGCGTCTGCCCATTCGGCACCAACGCTCGCGAATTCGGATTGATGGTGCAATATGGCATGTCCCCAATGAGCGCGATTCAGGCGGCGACCGTGAACGCTGCTGACTTGATCGGCGTATCGTCCAAAATCGGTTCGATCAAACCGGGTAAATACGCCGATATCGTCGCCGTGCAGGGTGATCCGCTGAAAGACATCACCGTGCTTGAGAAAGTCTCCTTTGTAATGAAGGAAGGCCGCGTGTACAAGCAGGAGTAACCTCTGAACGATTCTGCTGACTCTGAAAAGATCGCGGCTCCGAAGCTTTCTCGACGCCGTGCCTGTAAATTGGGAATCGCGGCAGCCGTCGTCGCGGCAGGGCGATCGGCGATGCCTTTGACGTGCGGCTCCGGCTCTTCAGGAACTTCCAATCTCATGAACAACAATCCTCACATCGTCGTAATCGGAGGGGGCGCGTTCGGTGGCTGGACCGCTCTTTATCTTCTTCGCAGTGGAGCGAAAGTCACGCTGCTCGATGCGTGGGGCCCGGGGAATTCGCGGGCTTCATCCGGGGGCGAAACCCGTGTCATTCGTGGAGCCTACGGTCCCGATCAACCATACACCAAGCTCGCGGCTCGCGCGCTTGAACTCTGGAAGGAACATCAAGCCCAGTGGAAGCAGAAATTCTTCTTCCCCATCGGAGTCCTTTGGATGGTCGAAGGCGATGGCGTTTTCGAGCGCGGATCACTTCCCTTCCTCAAAGATGCCGGAATCCCCTTCGAGCAACTCGACGCGAAAGAACTCGCTCGCCGCTGGACGCAAATTGGCTTTGAGAATGTCGCATGGGGCATTTACGAGCCGCACAGCGGATACCTGCTGGCTCGCGCTTCCACACAGGCCGTCGCCGATCGCTTCATCGCCGAAGGAGGCGAGTATCGGCAGGCTTCAGTTGATGCAAAAGAACTCGACGGAAAATGGAAGGCTCTACAGCTCTCGGACGGCTCAACCATCACCGCTGATCGTTACGTCTTTGCCTGTGGGCCGTGGCTGGGAAAGCTATTTCCGAATACGGTCGGTCCGCATTTCATCTCCACCAAGCAGGACGTATTTTTCTTCGGCACGCCTTCCGGCGATCCACGGTACAACGAGGGCAACGTGCCGGTGTGGGCTGATCATGGCGCCCACTTCATGTACGGAATTCCCGGCAATCAGGGGCGCGGCTTCAAAATGGCCGACGACACGCGCGGATCGGAGTTCGATCCGACTTCAGGCCAGCGCTTGGTCAGTGAAGACCGTCTCGCCGACGCGCGGCGTTATCTCGTCTATCGCTTTCCGGGAATGAAAGACGCTCCGCTGGTCGAAACGCGCGTCTGCCAATATGAAAATACAGCCGACCACAACTTCATCGTCGATCGGCACCCGAACAACGAAAATGTCTGGATTGTCGGCGGGGGTTCCGGCCATGGATTCAAACACGGGCCGGCGCTCGGAGAGATGGTGGCGAAGCTCATACTCAAAGATGAGCCTGCCCAACCGTTGTACCAACTGGCGAGATTTCAACCCAAATAAACAGTGTCATCCTGAGCGAAGCGAAGGACCTATGCATTGCCAACGCCGAAAGGTTTGGGCGCGATCCTCTACTGAATCTGAATTACGCTATCCGAACTGCCGGCCTTAAGCTCTTCCACTCGTGCCGCCACCTTGCGCGCGAATGCAAAAAGAGACTTCGCGTGTGGCGAATCTTCGCCCTTAAGCACCGCCGGAGAACCGCCATTGCCCGACTTGCGAATCTCAGGATCAAGCTCGACATTTCCCAGATACGCGATGTCGAACTGCTTCGCCGTCTTCTCCGCGCCGCCGCGGGAGAAGATATCGACTTCATGCTGGCAGTGCGGGCAAACGAAGTAGCTCATGTTCTCGACCATCCCGACAATATCCACCTTCATCTGCCGGAACATCTCGATTGCCTTGCGCGCATCCTGCAGCGAAACGTCGGACGGCGTTGAAACCACGATCGCGCCAGTCAACGGGACGGTTTGAATCAGCGACAACGCCACGTCGCCCGTCCCAGGAGGCAGGTCGATGACGAGATAGTCCAGTTCGCCCCACTGCACCGACCCGAGAAACTGCCGCATGATCGAATGCAGCATCGGACCGCGCCAGATGAGCGGCTTGTCTCCCGGATTCAGGAAGCCCACCGAGATCACTTTCAGACCAAATATGTTGAGCGGCGCGATCTGGCCGTCGCCCGTCACCTTCGGCTGCTCGTTGCTCCCGAGCATGAGCGGAACGTTGGGTCCGTAGACGTCGGCGTCGAGCAAGCCCACCTTGTGGCCCATTTTGCTGAGCGCAATCGCGAGGTTTACAGAGAGCGTGGTCTTGCCGACTCCGCCCTTGCCCGAACCAACGGCAATAATGGCGCCGACGCCAGGCAATGGTTGTGGGGCGGGTGGTTGTTGTCCAGGATGATGAGAATGAGCACTCATCTCTTGATTATACGGGAGGGAAAGCGAGCACTCAGCAATTAGCATTTAGCACTTAGCATTTAGCGAACTCGAATCGCCCCATTGGGCTCTTGCTAAACGCTAAGTGCTAAATGCTAATTGCTGCCTCTCAGTAGTGCCCTTCTCCCGCCTGCACTTTCCCGCGGAACATCCGATAAACGAATACGAAGTAGCCTAAAGCCAGCACCGCGCCAAGAGTCCACCACGCGAGGCCGACGCTCAGGCCGTGGTGGGCTGCAGCGGAGTTGTAGATGGTGAGATCGTTCCCGTGGTCACGCGCGGGTAGCACCACCGGATAAAGCGCAAACGCCGCGCCGACCAGCATCCCGATGATGTATGTGCTCGAGGCAAGGAACGCCAATTTTTCCTTGCCCTTCGGATTGGCCCAGAGCATCACGGCCAGACTGGCCACCACTACCACCGGAACCAGATATCCAATGCTGTGCTCGCGATAGTTGGCCATGATCTCTGGCCGGATGAAATATGTTGCCACCAGCGTGCTGAAAGTCAGAAAAAACTGTGCTGGCCAGCAGATCAACGCAAATCCCTGGGCGCGGCGGCCGAGGTCGGAGTCGGTCTTGAGCGCAACGTAGTAGCTGCCATGCGCGGCCAGCGTCACCAGGGCGACTACGCCGGTGAGTACCGTGTACCAGTCGAGAATTCCCGTCTCTGGTCCAAGCTTGAACGTAGTCCAGAGTGGTTCGAAGAAATTGCCGGCTGCATCGAGAGGAACGCCGCGGATCACATTGCCCAGCGCCGCGCCGAAAAACACGGTTAGCAAAATGCTCGAAAGGCTGAAGACCACATCAAAGAATTCCTGCCAGACCGAGTTTCCGATGTGCGCGCGAAACTCAATACCGACCCCGCGTAGAATCAGCAGCCACAAAACAATCATTAGCGGCAAATAAAAACCACTGAAACTCGACGCGTAGAGACGAGGAAAGGCGAAGTAGAGCGTCCCACCGGCGGCCAGCAACCACACTTCATTGCCATCCCAAACTGGACCGATGGCCCTCAGCACGCGGCGGCGTTCTTCATTCGTCTTCGCTGCAATCAGATAAATAGTGCCCGCGCCCAGATCAAATCCATCGAGCACCACATAGGCAGCAATCATTACCGCGACGATCCAGAACCACAGGCCCGCGATGGTCATCTTGCCTCCACAACAGGAGCGAGATTCGATACCGTTTCATCTCCGGCCAGTGGGCCGTGTTCAATTTCACGCCTGATCAGGAACAGTCCCAGAATGCCGAGAACCATGTAGATGCCCATGAAGCCCAACAGCGTGAACATCGCGTTCCCCGCTGAAACAACTCTAGAGAAACCTTCCTCCGTGCGCATCACGCCGTAAATCAGCCACGGCTGTCGCCCCAATTCGGCGGTCATCCATCCCGCCGTATTGGCAATGTAGGGAAACGGCGCCGATAGCATCAGAATCCACAGCATCCAGCGCGAGTTGTAAAGTTTGCCGCGCCATAGCAGCAATAGCGCCACCGCCATCACCGCGACGAAGAATGTCCCGAGACCAACCATGATGTGGTAGCTGTAATAGAGCAGTGGAATGTTTCCTGGCCAATCTTCCTTCGGAAATGTGTCGAGTCCGCGAACGTTGGCGTTCCATCGCTTGTACGTCAACATGCTCAACATTCCCGGAACTTCGATTGGATTATCGATCTTGCCTTCCTGCTCATTAGGCTGTCCCACGATCACAAGCGGCGCTGCAGCCTGCCCCTGAAACAATCCCTCCATCGCCGCCAGCGTCACCGGCTGCAGATCGGTCACCATCTTTCCCTGCCGGTCGCCGGTTGGGAAAATCTGCAGAATACTGAACACACAGCCGGCAATCACGCCGACCTTCACAAAAACCCTAGCATGCTCCGTCCATTTACCCAGGAGCAGATAAAACGCTCCCACCGCAGTCATGATGAACGCGCCGGTGATGGCCGCTCCGCTCATGTTGTGCGCGTACTGCCATGCGGCCCACGGATTCAGCACAAAACCCCAGAAGCTGGCCAATTGCAACGTCCCGTCCGCGGCTTTGACATAGCCGACGGGGTGCTGCATAAACGCATCCGTCGCAATAATGAAATAGCCCGACAACCACGATCCGATAAAGACCGCAAACGCCGACCACCAATGCGCTTTAGGACTCAACCGCTTTTCACCAAACAAAAACAGTCCGAGGAAGGCTGACTCCAGAAAGAACGCGAACATCCCTTCCATGGCGAGCGTGTGTCCAATCACTCCGCCGGCGAAGCGAGAGAACACCGACCAGTTCGTGCCGAACTGAAACTCCATCGGAATACCGGTCACTACTCCTAGAACGAAATTGATTCCGAAAATCCTTCCCCAGAAGCGCGCCGCCTGGTGATACACGGGATCATTGCGCCTGAGTGCGAACGTCTTCAGTACGACGATCAGCAGCGCCAGCCCCATCGTGAGTTGCGGGAAGAGATAGTGGAAGGTAGCGGTGAAAGCGAAGTGAAGTCGGTGAACGAGAAGCGCACTATCCATAAAAGACTCTCAGTCTCTGAATCCCTGTGCCACAAATGTCAAAACCGTTTCGATCGAATTGCAGTTTCCTCGCCGGGCATGAACGCTAAGGTTTCCCCTCCGCCCTGAGCAGCGTTTCCGCTCTTCGTATCTCGCGGCGGCGCGCGGCACCTTCATAGCGGCGCTTTTCGTCTTCGGTCTCGGGCACCACCGGAGGAACCGGCACGCGGTTGCCGTACGCGTCGATGGCAACAAACGTCAAGTAAGCCGAGCTGACGTGATGATTCTGCTCCGACCGATAATTCTCTACCCACGCCTTAACGCCAACCTCCATCGACGTGCGAAACACACGATTCACCGACGAACGCAGCACCACGAAATCTCCGACTCGCACAGGCACAAGAAAATCCATGTGATCGATCGACGCCGTCACAACATAGGTGCGCGAGTGACGGTGCGCAGCCATTGCACCGGCCAGATCGATCCAGTGCATTAAGCGACCGCCAAGCAGGGCATTCAGCGGATTGGCATCGTTCGGCAACACGATCTCGGTCATTTCCGAAATCGATTCCCGCACCGGACGAGGTGTCAGTTTGCCGTGGGCGTCGTGATTCTCATTCATAGAAACTCAGTCCGAGCACCTTTCACGCCGCGGCCTTCTGCCGGGCGAGACACGTTTGCATATAGCAGGCAGCGAGAGTTCTCACGCGAGCATCCGCGTGCGCATTGATCCAGTTTTCACTCACCAGGTCGAAGATCAATTTCCCATGCTCAACCGGAGCATGATTCAGCTCACAAACAAAGCAGATCGTGACCTGGTCTCGACTCAGATGCGCTAACGAAAAGCGAATCGCATCCCAGTCACGATCCCGCGGCAGACGGGGGCAACTCGTAGCGTAGCCGAGGTTGCAGAATTCTTGAGTCTGCTCGCGAGATGCCGGCAACTCCTGTCCCGAAGCGCAACAATTGCCGGCCCATCCCGCTCCCAACGGCAGTCGCGAAGGATGCGGCCACGAACCGTCGTTCACAATTTCAAGCGGCACGAAAAAAGGGCAGGCCAAAATGAGTCACTCGTTAGAAAAGCCATTGTAACTCCACTGGAGATCAGTGTGACGTGATATGAATGAAAGAACAGTTCTCAGCCGTCAGCTATCAGTTAAGGCTCTTAGCCTTTGGCTGTTACTGAGAGCTGGGAGCCGACAGCTGAGAGCTTCGTTTATGGATCGTATCGCCGCGCTGACCGAAATCCTCACCGCAAACCCGGAAGATTCCTTCGCCCGCTACGGCCTCGCCATGGAATTCTCCAAGGCCGGACAAACCGAGCAGGCACTCGCCGAATACAAGACGCTGATCGAGAAGAATCCGGATTACACGCCTGCGTACTTCATGGCAGCGCAAACCCTAGCCAACGCCAGCCGCACCGACGAGGCGAAACGCTGGCTGGTCGACGGCATCTCCTCAGCCGTCCGCACCGGCAACAAGCACGCGCAGTCGGAGATGACGGCGATGCTGGAAGAGCTGAAGTGAGCGATTGCAGATTGTAGATTTCAGATTGCAGATTTGAACCCCAGGGTTTTACTTCTGCAATCTGAAATCTACAATCTGCAATCCTGCTAAACTCTTCTGTTCCACGGAGGCACCGCATGCGCCGCCTTACTTTTCTCCTGATTCTTCTCTTTTCCCTTCCCGCTTTTGCTCAATCCAAGCATCCCTTCACCTTCGAAGACATGATGAAGCTGAAGCGCATCGGCGATCCGCAGCCTTCTCCAGATGGCAAGTGGGTGCTCTTCAGCGCCGTCGACGTGGATCTGGCAGCGAACAAGAAAACGTCGCACATCTGGATCGTGCCGCTGGCGGGAGGCGGGGCAACCGAGAAAGAGCGCATGCTCATCGCCGATCAGGACGGCGATCGTCCGCGCTGGGCGCCGGATGGCAAGCGGTTTGCGTTCCTGTCGAATAAGGAGGGGGGATCGCAAGTTTGGATTGCGGAGTTTGATGGGGCGGCGGGAACGGTGACTCGCACTTCGAAGCTGACTTCGATCGCAACCGAGGCCGGGGGAGAGCTCTGGTCGCCGGATGGACACCACATTCTGTTCGTATCCGACGTTTATCCCGAATGCGACGGCTCGCCCGCTGCAGAGGAGAGGTGCAACGCCAAGAAGTTGAAATATGCAGAGGAGTCAAAGGTCAAGGCGCTGGTTTTTGACCGCTTGCTCTATCGACATTGGAACGCTTATAAGGCGGGTAGGCGCACGCACGTCTTCGTCGTCAGCTACATGGGGCCGGACGAGCCGCTGAATGGGAGGCTTGATCCCAGTGCTCACGACCTCACGCCCGGCGACTTCGACGCCCCCGTGTTCTCACTCGGAGGGCAGGACAACTATGCCTTCTCTCCTGACGGGCAGGAGCTTTGCTACACGTCGAATCACGACAAGATCGAGGCTACGTCAACGAACAACGACCTGTGGACGGTACCGGTTAGTTGGGGTTTCGAGGTCACGCCCTCCGACGTGCTGGCGAAAACCAAGAACATCACCGCCGACAATCCCGCCAGCGACTCGACTCCGCTCTATTCGCCCGATGGCAAGTACATCGCCTACCGCGCCCAGCAGCGTCCGGGATACGAGAGCGACCGCTTCCGGTTGATGCTGTACGACCGCAAAACGGGGAAATCCGAGGAGCTTGTGGGCGGCTCATCTCCAAGAAGTTTCGATCTATGGGTCGGTACCTTCACTTGGGAAAACGGCTCACACTACGACATCAGTTTCGCGGCGGAACACGAAGGGCGATCCACGATTCATCAAGTAGCATTCACGCCTGGAGTTGGGGGTGTGTTTTTCTCGTCGGTCGGAGCAGAAGGTTACAGCGACGACCTCGCGATCACGCCCGACGGCAAGTTGTCGCTCTTCACTCGTATGTCAATTGCCGCGCCGATTGAAATCTATTCACAGGCTCTAACCACCAAAACACCATGCAACAACCGCGATAAAGGCGACCCCCAACCCGGCGATTGTGAATATGCCAAGCCTGAGCAACTAACCCATCTCAACGACGCCGTCCTTTCCCAAGTTGCTATGTCGCCGCTCGAATCCTTTTGGTTCACTGGCGCGCATGGCGACAAGGTCGAAGGCTTCCTCGTCAAGCCGCCCAACTTCGATCCCACCAAGAAGTATCCCGTGAAGTTCCTAATCCACGGCGGGCCCGAAGGCGCTTGGGGAGACGACTGGTCGTTCCGCTGGAATCCCGAACTCTTTGCCGCCAACGGATATGTCGTCATCATGATCAACTTCCACGGCTCGACTGGATACGGACAGAAGTTCATTGACGCCATCAATGGCGACTGGGGCGGCGCTCCTTTTGAAGACCTGATGAAGGGGCTCGACTACGCCGAGAAGACTTATCCGTTCATCGACAAAGACCGGGAGTGCGCCCTGGGCGCGAGCTATGGCGGATACGCTATCAACTGGCTCATGGGCCACACCGACCGCTTCAAGTGCCTGGTGTCGCACGACGGCATGTTCAATGCAGAATCCGCCTGGGGCACGACCGAAGAACTCTGGTTTAACAATTGGGAGTTCAAAGGCACGCCAATCGAGAACCGCGCTAGTTATCAGAAGTGGTCCCCACACCAGTACGCCAAGAATTTCAAGACGCCGACGCTAGTCGTCCACGGACAACTCGACTACCGCCTAGACGTGAGCGAAGGCTTCCAGCTTTTCACCACGCTGCAGACGATGGGCGTCCCGTCGAAGATGCTCTACTTTCCCGACGAAGGCCACTGGGTGCTGAAGCCGCAGAATTCGCAGCTTTGGTACAAGACGGTCAACGACTGGGTCGATCAATGGACGAAAGACCAAGGGACAAAAGACCAGGGGACAAAGAAACAGTAGCTAGTGCTAGTTGCTAATAGCTAGACCCGGTCGCGTGAGTATTTTGTGGAAGGGCACGGCTTTAGCCGTGCCGCCCCATGCAGTAAAGACAAGGGCTTTAGCCCCTGAGGGCCAATGCCTCCATACAGTTAGACCTCGACGATTATTCATCCGTTCGCAACCCAGGCGGCGTGTGCGTGGACTTCGGCGAAATGTCTTCCGGAAGCGTCGGCACGATCGCCGCCAAGTTCCCCAGCTGAAACTGCTCTGACGAATTCCCCGCGCTCACGGCGACAAACACGTCGCAAGGCCCCACGTTCCCCGCGGACGGCACAATCGACGCGAGCCCATCCTGCGTCGTCATGGCCTGCATCTGCGACGAACCGAGCAGCACCGATTGTCCGCTGAGTGACGGATCCGCGCCGCGAGCTACTGAACCCCCGCCCGGCGGCCCACCTCCGTGGCCAGGACTGATTCTCGCCAGCGTCGTCTTGAACGTAACCGTGACGCCCAGCAGCGGATTCGCCGCCACCGTGCCATCGGTCACGCGCATCACCAGCGGCTGAAATGTCTGGCCAGTGTTCACTACTTGCACCGATCCACTCACAGTCTCGAGCGTCCACATTGACGGCGGCGTGGAAAACAGCGTGAACGTCTGGCAAGGCGCGTTCCCCGGAGCCACGCACGCGCTCACCTGCACATCGCCATTCTGATTCGTGATGCTGGCGTTGACCGTCGCGAATCCGAGTCCATTCGTAGTCGCCGTTGCCGATGAGAGCGTGGCCGTGCCCTTCGTCAAGAGGTAGTTGATCGATACACTCGGCTGCGGCACGCCGAGGTCGAGCACCTCGACCGTCAGTGGTACAGTGACGGACGCTCCTTGCCCCACCCAGCGCGTCGGCGTCAGCGCCGCCAGGTCGAGCGCCGTTGAAGTCGCCACCACCGTCGCTTGCTGAGTCTGCGGCGGGGAGTACGAGAGTGGCGCAAGCGCGACCGTAACCATGCTCGCTCCCGTTGCCGTCGGCGTGACCCAACTCGAAGACTCTCCTGCCTCGTCGCTGAGCACCGAACAGGAAGTCGCTGCATTACACGCCGAAAATTGCAGGCCGTTCGTCGCGCTCCAGGCAATGGTCGCGCCGCTCACCGGAGTCACTCCATCCGCTGCCACGGCCCGCACCCGAAGCGCACTCGCCGCTTGTGCTCCCACCGCCGTGGCTGGCTCGGAGCCTTGCAGCGAAAGCAGTTTGTCGGTCGCCATCGCGCCGTATGAAAGTGCTCCGGTCATCTGCGAAAAGCCGCCCGTTACTGGATCTGTGACCTGAATGTCGGCCAGCCCATCGAGCGTCGTGGAGGGCACCGTCACTTGCATCTGAGTCGCCGACGCCGAGAGCACGCTGCTATTGTTACTGCCGATCGCCACCTGCATTCCTGGCTTGAATCCGATCCCATTAAGAGTCGTAATTCCACCGGCAAGGCTGATTCGAGGCGGCGTTAAGTGATCGGCATAGAGCAGGCTTGCCTGGTACGAATAGTCAGGCCGCCCGTCGCCGCGATAGTCCGCGATTCCAACTCGATACGTATCGGTGGTCGCGAAATCCGCGTCGAGGCGTGTCATGGCCCAGGTTGTCGAATTGAACGCCGAGGGAGTAGACGCCGGGGCCGGATCGCCGCTCTGATCGCTCAACTGCCAGATTCCGATCACGGGCAACAATTTGCTTTCCGTCGGCTGCCCGGTTTCGTCGAGCGCCGTCACCGACACCGAAGCCGTGCGATTGGCCTGCGCCGTAAACTGGAAAAAATCGGCGCTGCCATAGCCGGAAATCCATGACCCCCACGAGCCTCCCGCTGGAAGCGCTGCCGGAGTCGCATAAGTTGAGCCGCTGCCCGGATGCGTCTCCACAATTGCGTCCTGCAGCATGAGAATGTCGCGCTCGGCGTCCGATCCGCTTGACACGGTCACAACCACCGGAGCAAACGTACCCGAAGGCTCGACCTGCCACGGAGCATACGGCTCCACTCCCAGCGACCACTCCGCATCCAGCGCTTCCACACTCAACTGATACTCCGCGACATTCTGCCCGTTTGGGATCATCAACTGGCCAAGATCATAAAACCCTTCCACTGTCGTATCGTTCGATCCCCAGCGATCAAAGCGCAAGCCGTTTTCGTCCACGTAGCCGTCGATGATGTTCCCGGCATTGCCGTGAAACAGGAACCCGCAAACGGAAGTGACCACGTACTGCCGCGACGGCGTCCCCGACACCAGCAGGCGCGCAACCACGTTGACACCTTGCATCTCTTGCAGCGCGTTTCCCGAAGAGTCCGTGAAATAGACGCTGCCGTAGACTCTGCCCGTCGCCTGCGGGTTAGTGCTCGCCGGATACATCCGCGCCAACGCCGTCGTGTCGTCTAGTTTCGGCACCGACGCGTTCGGATAGCACACGCTGATCGGCACACAGCTGATCGGATCGGCAAAGTGCATTACCGGGAAGCCCGCGTAATCGTCGCTCGTAGGAACCGGATTGCGTGTCAGCACGTTGACGTTCGCCTGCGACCATCCCAGGCCAAGCGTGCGGCCAAGCACTCGCACCAGCCGATATTGAACGTCCGGCAGCTGCGTTGTCTGCGCCGCGCACACACCGTTGATGACCACGAGGGCATGCGCAATGTTTCCCGCGGTCGAAAAATTGTCAGGCCCTCCGTAGACGGAGTTGGTAAAGCAATCCTCCAGGTCGCCAGCGCCTTCGCCGAGAATCGCGTCGGTCACCGTGCCGTCATAGTCATAAACGATTCCGACCGGAGTGCCCGTCGCCGAGGACGTAATGTCAGCCGGAGCCGTGACGTTGCCGTGTCCATCGGTCGCGATATTGCTGCCGTTGACGTCTTCGGCGAGATGTCCGGCCAACGACGCACTGAGCGCCACGCCCGGAATGCCGGTCCAAGCGGCAAACGCGGTAGCGACAAATGCATCGGCCTGCGCCCCGGGCAGTATCGGACTGAGGTCGCCCTGGTCAGTAAAGTACTGCACAGCACCGTTGGCCCACAGCAGAGGTTGTCCCTCGACTCCTGCGTTATAGCCGGAGCCCGCGACAAACGCCGGCCCTCCAGCGTGGCTTAAAACCGCAGTGCAAAGTAGAAATGCAATGCTGATCAATGTTCTGCACGACGTTCTGCGCGAGGCTGTGCGCATGGCTACTCCTTTCGGGCGCTGCGGATCGCCCGCTCCAATTGCTCAACGCTTACGGTCGTTCGTAGTTCGGCAACGCCGACCGGTACGGTTTGGAGCGACGTGATTGCGTTCCTGCGCAACAGTTCGTCCTGCGACACGTACTCCCCCCTCGAATCGAGCAGAACCTGGCCGACCGAACCGCCGACCGGACTGGTAAAGCCCAAACGACTGATCGGATATAAGAAGAGGAGCAGATGCTGACCCGCTAGCATCGGGCGATGAAGGAATAACGCGCCTGCCCACTCGTGAATGGTCAGGATCTGCCCCTGCTCCACACCGGCAATCGCGCGGTCGACGCGAAATCGCGATTGCACCGAAAATGGCGCCGCTCCGGCTGCTACGTGTTCGGCAGGCACGGCATCGCTCAAAACCGTGCCGACGAAGATCATCCCCGCCCGCCGGGAAATCTGCTGCCATTGCGGACCCAGAATGCGTTGGGCGATAGCTTGGTCCGGTGATTGAGCCAAAGCAGAGGATTGAGCCAAGACAATCGGACGCAGGAAGAAGCTCAGCAAACCAACCGACCCAAACACCAATACGCGTCGGAACACACGCATAGCGAATCTCTTTCTGGAGGGAACCGGCCCGGGAGCAGGCCTTGGGAGTGGATTCAGAGTACTGCGGAAGGGTCTAGCCCGATGTGCGGGCCGTCACTGTGGATTTGTGATGAATCGGCAAGTTCGGAAACTACTGCCGATGGAGACCGCGGTTGGCCTTCTTCGTCTGCTTCCGTTGCGCCTTCAGGGCTTTCTTCATGGCCTTGCGCTGCTTCTTGTTGGCCTTCTTCAACATCTTCTGTTGCTTCTTGGCCGCCTTGCTATTCCGCCGCGCATTTTCTTGATTGCTGATACGTTGAGCCTGAACCGGCATCGATCCCGCAATCCCTAAAACAACCAGCAGCAATAGCGCAGCAATTCGTCTCATAGCGTCTCCAGACCTACGGCCTTGCAGACATCTTACCGCGAGTCGCACGTCGAACAAACAGGCCAGGCATTACTTCTGTAATCCGGCTCCCAGTCGCTTGAAGAAGCTAGTGAATCGTCTTCGTTTTCCGCGACATGTAATCCATCAGCAGGTACTGCCCCAGCGTATAGGGAGTCGTGAAATAGGCCTTGCCGCGGCACATCTGCGTCACCTTTTGGACAAACTGCACCAGCCCATAGTCCGACGCCAGCATGAACGTATTGATCAGCACTCCGGCCCGCTTGCACTTCGAGACTTCTTCCAGCGTCTGGCTGACGACCAGCGGATCGAGCCCGAAGGCATTCTTGTAAATGCGCCCGTCTTCGAGCGTCAGCGCCGAAGGCTTGCCGTCGGTGATCATGACAATCTGCTTCATGTCCTTCCGCTGCCGTTGCAGGATGCGCTGCGCCATGCGCAGCCCCTCGCGTGTATTCGTGTAGTACGGTCCAACTTTCACCCGCGCCAACTGCGACAGAGGAACTTCCTCCGCCGAATCGTGAAACAGCACCAGCGACAGCGAATCTCCCGGATACTGCGTCCGAATCAGCTGCGACAGGGCCATCGCAACTTTCTTGGCCGGCGTGAAGCGATCCTCTCCATACAAAATCATCGAATGCGAACAGTCGAGCATCAGCACCGTCGCACACGACGATTGATACTCGCACTGATGCACCTGCAGATCGTTGTATTCCAGATTGAGAGGAAGGCCGAGTCCTTCACGGTGAATCGCGGACGAGAGCGTCGCCGTGATGTCGAGGTTCAAAGTGTCGCCAAACTCATAGTGCTTGGACGCGCCGCTAGCCTCGATACCAGTCGCCATGTCGTGCGTGTCATGCCGTCCAAAGCTTGATTTGCCGAGCGAGCCCAGCAGATCACGCAGCGCTTTGAAACCTAGAAAGTCGAGGCTCTTGTCGGTGATCTCAAACTTGGCCTGCTGCGCTTCGCCCACCTGTCCACCGATGCTCGAATTCTTTGCTGGGTCATGCGGCTGATCGATCGAGATGTAGTCTTCCTGCTGCATGCGCTCAATCAGCTTCTCGATCAACTCCTCAAGTTCGCCCTCCATCTGCATTTGCTGCAGACGGTCACGCATTTCTTCGTCAAACATCTCACCATTCAGCAGCGCCTGCTCCAGCGCGCGCCGTAGCTCGTCGAGCGTCTGCTCGCCCTCGGGCAGTTCGTACCAGAAATTGTCATTGAACCCGCTCTGTAGAAAATAGTCCGAGAGCGCGCTGAGCAGGTCCTCCATGCTCATGTCGCCAGCAGGGTCCGGGATGTATTTGGAGTAGCGAATCCTTTTCATGGCAGCGGTCGCTGGTCGTTCGTCGTTGGTCGTCCCTCGTTCGCCATTCGCCTGTCGCTCTCGCGAGGTTTCTCACGAATGAAACTCGAGCTCAAAGGTCGAAACGATGCGGGGACACTGCCGTTGT
Organism: uncultured Acidobacteriaceae bacterium; assembly: GCA_963725295.1. Taxonomy (GTDB): domain Bacteria; phylum Acidobacteriota; class Terriglobia; order Terriglobales; family Acidobacteriaceae; genus Acidiflorens. The sequence goes on along the minus strand of CAVRYB010000049.1, from coordinate 1,464 downwards.
CCACGGCTAGCCCAACGTGAAGGTACTTGTCGGTGTTTTCTAGAAGCTGCACTTCAACTTGGTAAATCTCACCGTTGAGTTCGATCTCATAAACCTGCTCATCCCTCAATTCGATGGCGAGCTGATCGCACGACTTCATGCTCCACCTTTTAAGCTCAGCCTCTAGGACAGGCCGCCATCGTTCGCTACCTTTCAGCTTGCTCTCGGCCATACCATCTTTCCCAATCGTCGTGCTCCGCGAACGACTAACGAAGAACGACCAGCGACTAATTAAAGCTCCTCTTCCTTCCAAACCCCGGCTCCTCCGGTTCGTACACGCGCTCCTGCTTTTTCGGCTGCTTTTCGCCCGCCGAGAAAACGCGCTCTTCGTTGCGTCCAATCTTCTTGTGTGCGTGCAGTCCCTCTAGAACGAATTCAGCGGCCGAAACTTGCACTTCCGGAGAGTCTTTAGGGCCGACATTTAGCTTGGTCAGCTTGTCCATTAAGCCCTGAATCTGTCGGAGCCCTGCCAGCACTTCTTCCGCCCCGCCATTGTCGCCGAGTTGAATTTCGCCGCCGAGATCAAACCACTGCACGACCTGATTCAGATTCACACCGTGGAGATGCGTATCGAACGCCTTAGCCACCGCCGTGCGGATCAACTCCCTGCTCACGTGATCCGCGCCTTTCATCTCGCCTTCGTACTCCAGTTCGAGCTTTCCGGTGATTGCCGGCAGAGCCGCATAAATGTCGCTGATCCTCGGCACGATCAACGTTTCCTGATGCGTCAGCGCGCGCCGTTCCGCGTTCGACACCACATTCTCGATCGCGGAAATCGGCAGACGCTGGCTCACGCCCGACCGCTTGTCGATCTTCTTATCGTCGCGTGCCGCGAAGGCGATACGCTCGATCACTTCCTGCACATACTTTGGAATATGCAGGCGCGTGCCGCCGCGCTCGGTCACCCGGTCGAGCCACGCTTCCTGTGCGGTAATCGCAATGCCTTCCTCGACTGTCGCCGGATAATCGGTGCGAATCTCCGACCCGATGCGGTCTTTCAGCGGCGTAATGATCTTGCCGCGCGCTGTATAGTCTTCAGGGTTCGCGCTGAAAACGATTGCCACATCCAGCGGCAGCCGGATCGGATACCCCTTAATCTGCACGTCGCCTTCCTGCATGATGTTGAACAACCCCACTTGAATTTTCCCCGCCAGATCGGGCAACTCGTTAATCGCGAAAATTCCGCGATTCGCTCTCGGCAGCAACCCATAATGCACGGTGAATTCGCTGGAGAGTTCGTGCCCTCCCCGCGCCGCTTTGATAGGTACGATGTCGCCGATCAGATCGGCAATCGTCACATCAGGTGTCGCCAATTTCTCCACATAGCGGTGCTCAGGAGTCAGCCAGGCGATCGGCGTCGCGTCTCCTTTCTTGGCAATCAACTCACGGCAACGCCGGCAAATCGGAGCGTAGGGATTGTCATGA
>CAVRYB010000048.1:0-16316 GCA_963725295.1 uncultured Acidobacteriaceae bacterium | reverse complement strand
CAGCTTCTTCTGGGCGCTCAACTCTTCGAGATGCATGTTGAGCTCGAAGACTTCTTCCAGAAGATCCGGAGGCACGACCTGCTTCTTCAGTTGCCCGTCGTGCGGGCCTTCTCGGTCGCCTGTTTTGATTGCTCTTCCAGTTCGATACCCTCGACACGCAGCAGATATTCCGTGCGCTTGATGGGATCTTTCAGCGCCCGATACGCGTCGTTGAGCATGGAGCTTTGTTCGAGGCTCCAGGCGCGCTCCTCGTTGTCGGCCTGTCCGAACAAGTCCGGATGAAGCTTGCGGCTCAGCGCATAGAACTCTTTTTCAAGTGCGGCTGTGTCGAGGTTGAGCTTGCGCGGAAATCCAAAGAAAGTGAAATAGTCCACCGGAACTGGCGGCTGCACTTTGCCGCACGAACTGCAGAAATGTACTGCGCGCATGGTGCCGCACGACCAGCAACTGGGCGTTGCATCCCGCGGGCTCGTCGCCGGGAATAATCAACGACGATTTGGATTCTGTATTTGCCATCACAAAATTCAGGGCGAGCGCGCGGCCCGCCCCTGAGGTCGTTCGACCGTCTTGCCACTTGATACTACGATATCGATCTACGAGAACGAACTGCCGCAGCCGCAGGACTTGGTCGAGTTCGGATTCACGAACACGAAGCCCTGCTGCATCAGGGTTTCCTGGTAATCGAGAGTCATCCCGTGCAGATAGATGAAAGACTTCGGGTCGACGAAAACACGGACGTCGTCGAACTGAAACACGCGATCACGTTCGCGCGGCTGCGTGTCGAAGCGTATGTTGTAGCTCAGGCCCGGAACATCCGCCGCCCTGCACACCCAAACGAAGTCCGCCCTGCTCCGGCGAAACGTTTTCTTTCACCATGGCGGACCGGATCTTCTTGAGCGCGTTTTCGGTGACCTGGATGCCCTTGGCCGGAGCCGAGGGCGGGGCAGGTGGCGCTACGGTTTTGAGTGTGTCTTCCATAAGTGCGCTTCTAGCCGCTAGCTTGTAGCAACCAAACCGAGCAGTTTCTAAGCTGCTGGCTCGCTAGTAGCCAGTAGCTAGCAGCGATTTACCGCGCTACCTGCACTTCTGCCGGCTTCGCGGCTTCCTGCTTTTTCTTCCAGTCGCCGATGGCGGCGCGGATCGCGTCTTCGGCCAGCACGGAGCAGTGAATCTTCACCGGCGGCAGAGCCAGTTCCTTCACGATCTCGGTGTTCTTGATCTCGAGGGCCTCTCGATCGTCTTGCCCTTGACCCACTCGGTCGCAAGCGAAGACGAGGCAATCGCCGAGCCGCAGCCGAAGGTCTTGAACTTGGCGTCTTCGATGACGTTGGTCTGCGGATTGACCTTGATCTGCAGCTTCATCACGTCGCCGCACTCGGGCGCGCCGACCAGTCCGGTGCCAACGTCGGAGTCCTTCTTGTCCATGGAGCCAACGTTGCGTGGATTGTTGTAGTGGTCGATTACTTTATCGCTGTACGACATCTTTCACCCCTTCAAGTTCAAGTTTCAACGTTTCAAGGTTTCAATGCACGACCCACAGCTCGCCAGAGTTCTAAGTTTGATCAAGGCACCTTGAAACCTTGCAACTTTGGAACCCTGAAACCTTGCCTCTAATGCGCTTCCGCGGCCCACTTCACACTCTTCAAATCGACGCCTTCTTTCGCCATTTCGTAGAGCGGCGAGAGTTCGCGCAGACGCTGCACGGTTTCGACGACGCGGTTGGCAACGTAATCGACTTCAGCCTCGGTGTTGAAGCGTCCGATGCCGAAGCGGATGGAGCTATGCGCCAGATCGTCTCCGGTACCGAGAGCCTTTAATACATAAGATGGCTCAAGCGTCGCCGAGGTGCAGGCCGATCCGCTCGAAACTGCGATATCGTTGATGCCCATCAGCAGCGACTCGCCTTCCACGTAGGCAAAACTGATATTCAGGTTGCCGGGCAGGCGATGCTCCACGGAGCCGTTGATGTAAATCTCGTCGAGACGGCTCATGATGCTGTCTTTCAGGCGGTTGCGCAGACCCGCCATCTTGCAGGATTCCTGCGGCATCTCTTCCTGCGCGATGGCGCAAGCTTTGCCGAGTCCGGCGATGCCGGGGACGTTCAGCGTTCCGGAACGCATACCGCGTTCGTGGCCGCCACCGTCAATGAGCGGAACAAGCTGCACGCGCGGATTCTTACGGCGCACATAAAGCGCACCCGCACCTTTCGGCCCGTAGAGCTTGTGTCCGGTGATCGACACGAGGTCGAGATTCATCTTGTTCACGTCGATCGGAATCTTGCCGATGGCCTGCACGGCATCGGAGTGGAAGATGACGCCACGATCGCGACACATCTTGCCGATTTCCGCGATCGGTTGCAGCACGCCGATTTCGTTGTTTGCAGCCATGAGCGTGACCAAGATCGTCTTGTCGTCCATGGCGCGCTTGAGGTCGTCGAGGTCGACCAGAGCCGTCCTTCTGCACCGGCAGATATGTCACACGGAAGCCAAACTTCTCCAGGTGCTTGCAGGTGTCGAGGACAGCTTTGTGCTCGGTGACCGCCGTGATGATGTGGTTGCCCTTTTCGCGATACATCTCGGCGACACCCTTGATGGCGAGGTTGTCGCTTTCGGTCGCGCCCGAGGTGAAGATGATCTCTTTCGCAGTCGCGCCGATCAGGCTGGCGATGCGCTGCGCGACAGTTCGACGGCCTCTTCCGCCGCCCATCCAAATGGATGGTTGCGGCTGGCGGCGTTGCCGAACTTCTCCATGAAATAAGGCAGCATCTCCTCGAGAACGCGCGGATCCATGGGCGTGGTCGCGTGGTTATCCATGTAGATCGGCAGCTTGATTCCGTTGGGAGTGCGTGGTGTGTATGTGATTGGCGGGTCGCCGCTTTTACATTCCGTGCTCATGATTGCCTGTCTCCTTAAATCTCTTAATGCTACGAAATCGTTACCAATTCCGTCGGTTTCTTGCTCTCCTGTTTGCTGACTGGAGAACTTCCGGCTCTTCGTTCATCTGCGAAATCATGATGTTCTTGAGCACCTGCTCGATGCTTTCATTCACCTTGCGCAGCGGTTCGCGGATAGTGCAGCGATCGCTCTGTCCGCATTCGCCGCGAACGGTGACGCACGAAGTAATGAAGAGCGGGCCGTCGATGGCTTTGATCACTTCGAACGCGGAAATCGCTTTCGGATCGCGCGTCAGCGTGTAGCCGCCGTTGATGCCATGCTGCGAGCGAATCAATCCGACCTTGGCCAGCCTTTGCAGAATCTTGGCCAGCGCTTCCTGCGGAATGCCGTAGGCCTCGGCAACATCCTTGGCGCTGCATGCACCCTGGTCAGCATGCTCGGCCAGATGCTTCATGGCCATCAGGCCGTAATCCGCCTTTTTTGTCAGTTTCAGCATGTTCCGAATGCCGACCGATATAGTCGGATAAAATGCCGACTGTTTAGGTCGCAATTTGATTCTAACCAAAGTGGTTACGGGGCGCAAGGGGGAGCAGGGATTGGGGTGATTTTGGGGTCGAACGGTAAGTGTCGGCGGGTAAATGGGTTAGGGGTTGGATCGCAGGCTACTGCGCACCTTCCGATTTCGGATGCGCGATTTTCTCGACTATCCGCACCTTCTCGTCTTTTCCGTAATCGTCCAGAATATGCGCGTTCTTGCCGTCGATGGCTAGTTTCGTCGGTCCGTGCAGGGTCACGTTCAACAACTGGCTCCGGGTGAGGACGGGGCCAACAACGTAGAGAGTGTCGTCGGTTTGAATCCAATAGAAGGTCTTTGAGACGGGCCCGCCAACCAGCGCTGCGATGGGAACGACCGCGGCGCCGCCCTTCTCGGAGCTGATGTCGATAACCCTCGCGTCTTTCCACGGAAGATCTTTGGCGCGTAGATCTTTGGCCATCGCTGCGGAGCAGGACAGCACCGCGAGTAATAAAGCTGCACTTTGTGTTCTGACCAGCGCTGCCGCCAAGTGCCTTCCCATACGCACCTCTGCCTCTGTATTTACAGCGGCGCGGGTGGGCCGGGAAGGTTCCGAAAGATGCTCGTCTTATGGTTTGGATTTGTCTTGTTTCGCGGCCTCGATGGCTGACGAGCGGATCGCCGGGCGGGCCTATCCTGACGTTATGTGCGTTTCGCAGCTTTGCAGTTCTGCAGCACTAAGCCGCAAACCTCATCGGCGAACTTCTCTTCGAGTTTGATGTGGCGGATCAAAAAGCGCATCAAAATGGGTCCGTACAGCGAGTCGAGGATAAGGTCGAAGTCGCAACCTTGCGGTAACTCGCCGCGGTCTACGCCGCGTTGCAGCGTCTCGTAGGCCTGCTTGCGCCGGGGCCACAGAAATCTGTCGCGATAGGCTTCGAGCAGCTCCGGGTCCGACTGCCCGCCCGCGAGCAGCGCGGCTACGATCTTGCCACGTTGCGACCGGAAGATTCGAATCAATCCACCCATCTGCTGGCGAATATCGTTGTATACGGAGCCGGTGTTCGGGAAGCGCAGTTCCTCGTCAGCGCTGGCGGAGAAGGCGTCGGCAACCAGGGCAGCCTTCGTCGGCCACCAACGGTAGACAGTTGTCTTGCCTACGTTGGCGTCGGCGGCAATCGCTTCAATGCTCAATTCGGGAAACCCGTCCTGTTTTAGCAGTTTTATCGTGCTCCGCAGGATCGACTGGCGGGATTCCTCGCTGCGAGGCCGTCCGGGCGGGCGTTTCCCGTTGTTACCATTACCCTCGTTGACGGCTTCTTGGCCACGATTTTGAGCCATAGGCAAAGTCTAATATAATTTAGATCCGAAACGTATTGTTTCGGAATCTAAAGTTTAAGTCTGGGGAACCCGCCGCCGGCGTCTTTCAGCCTCCGGCAGGATTGCGAGTCAAAGTTACAGGTTGCAGCCTGTCTTATGTGGATAGTCGCATTAGCGCTTCGCCGTCCTTATACGTTCGTGGTGATGGCCCTGCTCATCATCATTCTTACGCCGATCACTATTCTGCGGACTCCAGTCGACATTTTCCCGGACATCAATATTCCCGTGATCAGTGTGGTGTGGAGTTATGACGGGATGTCGCCGAGCGAAATGGCGGATCGGATTGTCAGCAACTCCGAGCGCGGATTCACGGTTACGGTCAATGACATCGAACATCAGGAATCGCTGGCCGTGCCGGGGAAGGCAGTGACCAAGATCTTCTTCCGGCCGAACGTCAATCTTTCGATGGCGATGACGCAAGTGACGGCGATGTGCCAGACGGTGTTACGAGGATTGCCTCCGGGCACGACTCCGCCGCTGGTGATTACTTATACGGCCTCCACCACACCGGTTGTGCAATTGGGATTGAGCAGCAAGACGCTTCCTGAACAGCAACTCTTCGATCTGGGCAACAATTTTCTCCGTACGCAGCTGACCACGGTGCAGGGTGCGGGCACTCCTTACCCATACGGCGGCAAACCTCGCCAGGTGCAGGTGGATCTCGATCCCATCAAGCTGCAAACCTATGGCCTGGCGCCCGCTGACATTGTCAACGCTGTTGCGGCACAGAACCTGATCCTGCCCTCGGGTACGACCAAGATTGGTTCGACGGAATACAACGTCGAGATGAACGGGACTCCGCAGACCATTGCGCAACTTAACGATCTGCCGGTAAAGACCACGGGGTCGTCGACACTGTACCTCCGCGATGTGGCGCATGTGCGTGACGGATTCGCCGTGCAAACCAACATCGTGCGCCAGGACGGCGTACGGGGCGTGTTGATGTCGATGTACAAGTTGGGCGGTTCTTCCACGCTGGCCGTGGTGAACGCCATCAAGGCGATGGTGCCGCTGGCGTCGCAATCGCTGCCGCCCGAGTTGACGATCAAGGCTTTATTCGATCAGTCGCTCTTCGTTCGCGCGTCGATACAAGGAGTTTTGCACGAAGGTCTTACAGCCGCGTGTCTCACTGCCGTCATGATCCTGCTCTTTCTAGGTGACTGGCGGCCCACGTTGATCATCGCGGTCTCGATTCCGCTGTCCATTTTTGTTTCGGTGATTCTGCTGAGCGCGCTGGGCGAGACGATCAACATCATGACGCTGGGAGGTCTGGCACTTGCCGTCGGCATCCTGGTGGACGATGCGACGGTGGAGATCGAGAACATCGAGCGCAATCTTGCCATGGGTAAGGAAATGAAGCAGGCCATCCTGGATGGCGCCCAGCAAGTTGCCGTGCCGGCATTTGTGTCGACACTGTGCATCTGCATTGTGTTTGTGCCGATGTTTTTTTTGAGCGGAGTCGCGAAATATCTTTTCGTTCCGCTGGCAGAGGCGGTGAGTTTTGCCATGCTGGCGTCGTACCTGCTTTCGCGAACCCTGATTCCCACGATGGTGATGTTTATCATGCGCGGGCACGAGCACCGGGCCGTCGTGCCGAAGAGCTTCATCGGAAAATTTCAGCGCGGATTCGAGCGCTGGTTTGAACGGGTGCGCGGGAGCTATCAGCAACTGCTGGAAACCACGCTCGCACACCGGAAATTATTTGCGCTTGGGTTTTCGGCGTTCTGCTTTTTGTCGCTGGGGCTTGTGTTCTTTCTCGGGGAAGACTTCTTCCCGCAAGTGGACGCCGGGCTGATTCGATTGCACTTCCGTGCCCGGCCAGGACTGCGAGTGGAAGAAACGGCGAAATTGTGTGACGAAGTGGAGCAGGAACTGCGGAACGAGATACCGAAGGAAGAACTACAGACGATGCTTGACAACATCGGCCTTCCATACTCAAGCATCAATCTCTCGTACAGCAGTTCGGGCGTGATTGGGACGAGCGATGCGGAAGTTCTCATCTCGCTGAATCCGGAACATCATCATCCGACGGCACAGTACATACGCCGGTTGCGCCGCACACTGCCAGCGCAGTTCCCGGGGGTGGAATTTTTCTTCCAGCCCGCCGATATCGTCTCACAGATCCTTAACTTCGGATTGCCGGCCCCGGTTGATATCCAGATCATTGGCGCGGATATGCAAGGGAATTATCAGATCGGACAAAGGATCGCAAACCGATTGCGAACGATTCCCGGCACGGCAGATGTACACGTGCAACAAATGATGAGCCTGCCGACGCTTCACTTGGATATGGAGCGCACGCGGATCAACCAGGTCGGACTGACCGCGCAAAATGTCGCCCAGAGCGTGCTGATCACACTAAGCGGAAGCTTCCAGACTGCTCCCAATTTCTGGTTGAATCCAAAAAATGGTGTGACCTACCCTATTGCCATTCAGGCGCCGCAGTATCGGGAGACGTCGCTGCTCGACTTGATGAACACGCCGGTGACGAATGGGGTCGCGCAGTCACAAATCCTGGGGAATCTGGCGCAAGTGACGCCGGTTACACGTCCGGCGGTTGTGAACCATTACAACGTACAGCCGGTAATTGATGTGTACAGCAGCACGCAAGGGCGTGACCTCGGCGGAGTTGCTGCGGACATCATGAAGGCGCTGAAACCGTTCCAGGATCATTTGCCGCGCGGCACGCAAATTGTGGTTCGCGGACAAGTCGAGACCATGCGGTCATCGTTCTTTGGTCTGGGCTTCGGTCTGATCGGCGCGATTGTGCTGATCTACTTGTTGATCGTGGTCAACTTTCAATCGTGGCTGGATCCATTCATCATTATTACTGCGCTGCCCGGTGCGCTGGCGGGCATCTGCTGGTTCCTGTTGATCACGCGGACGACGCTCAGCGTCCCGTCGTTGACAGGCGCGGTGATGTGCATGGGAGTGGCGACCGCGAATTCGATTCTTCTGGTTTCGTTTTCCCGTGACCGTATGGATGCCGGAGTGCCTGCGCTGCAAGCAGCGCTCGAGGCTGGCTACACGCGTATGCGGCCGGTGATCATGACGGCGCTGGCCATGATTATTGGAATGGTGCCGATGGCACTGGGTTTCGGAGAAGGCGGAGAACAGAACGCGCCTTTGGGCCGAGCCGTCATCGGCGGACTGTTGTTTGCCACGGTTGCCACCCTGTTTTTTGTGCCGAGTGTGTTTACGATTATTCATGGCCGTCGCCAGGCGCGGCTGCAGTCGCAGCAAAGGTAGGAGATTTGTTGGAGAGCGAGATCGTCATTATGTCAGTACAACAACCGCCTGTAACTACGCAGCCGAACGAGACTCAGACATTCCATGATCCAGGTCCTGCTCCGGCGGGGCGGGGAAATATCCTGGTTGGCGCCGTGCTGCTCGTTTTGCTGACCGCCGGCGTCGTCACATTCTTGAACCGGAAGGGCGAGACGGATGCGTTGGCGAAAGAGACCGAGGCTGCCGCGATTCCGACCGTTGCAGTGGTACGGCCAATAACCGAACCGGGAGGAGACGAGCTTATGTTGCCCGGAAATTTGCAGGCATTTATCGAGTCTCCGATTTTTGCCCGCACCAACGGCTATCTTCTGCGCTGGACCAAAGACATGGGTAGCAAGGTTCAAAAGGGCGAGTTGCTGGCGGTGATTGATACTCCGGAAGTCGACCAGGAACTATCGCAGGCTCGCGCGACCCGCGAGCAAGTCAAGTCCGCGCTGGAACTGGCCAAGATATCAGCCGATCGCTGGGCCAATCTGCGTAAATCCGACTCAGTTTCGCAACAAGAGGCCGACCAGCAAGCGAGCGGTTATCAGCAGGCGCTCGCCAATCTTGCGGCGGCGGATGCCAATGTCCGTCGTCTGGAACAGCTCGAGTCGTTCAAGAACGTCTATGCGCCTTTTTCTGGAGTGCTAACGCGCCGCAATGTCGATCCCGGTGCACTCATCAATTCCGGGGCGCAAGCGACGGGCAAAGAGCTGTTTGATATCGCCCGTGTCGATCCCTTGCGTGTCTATGTGAGCGTTCCGCAGGCGTACGCGCCGTCGATGAAAGTGGGCGTGAAGGCTGCGGTTACGCTGCAGGAGTTCCCTGGGCAGAAGTTCATCGGAACGGTGGCTCGCACTGCCGACGCCATCGATCCGGCGACGCGCACTCTGAATACCGAAGTCGACGTTCCGAATAAAGACGGCAAGCTTCTACCTGGTTCCTTCGGACAAGTGCATTTTGCCACCGGAACCTCCGTTCCGAGAATCACGGTTCCAGTCAACGCCATGCTTTTCCGCGCGGAGGGACCACAGGTGGCAGTCGTCGACAAGGACAATAAGGTGCATCTGCGTCGCATCAACATCGGCCGCGACTTCGGCGCGACTCTCGAAATTCTGGGCGGGCTCGACGTGAGCGACCAGATCATCATCAACCCGTCCGACTCACTCGAAGAGGGGCAGCAGGTCCACATTGCGCCACCGAAGGCAAGCTAGAACCTCACCACGGAGACACGGAGTCACGGAGAAAAACGAATTCATGATTTCGTATTTTATTGAGCTTTCACGACTCGACAACGGCCCTAAGAAAAGGCTTCCCGCCGTGTCTGCGTGCCTCCGTGGTGGGTTGTGCGCGTTGTTGACGGTGGCATTACTCGTGAGCTTGGGTTGCACAGTCGGACCCGGATATAAACGTCCTGCCGCGCAGGTTCCCGACACGTGGAAAGGCGAAGGACCATGGCAGGCTGCGGCTCCGAAGGATGCGATTCCGAAGGGTTCATGGTGGGGCATATTCCATGACTCGCAACTGGATCAGCTGGAGCAGCAACTGCTGCAGGCCAACCAGTCGCTGGCGGCGGCGCAAGACCGGCTTTCAGAAGCGCGCTCGCAGGCGCGGATTGCATCCTCCGCGTATTTTCCGGTAGTGAACGCCGATCCAGGCGGCCTGCGCCAGGCCGTCTCTGCCAATCGTGCGTTCGCGGGAGGCGAACTACCGCCGTTTACGCAGAACAACTTTACTGTTCCGTTTTCCGTCAGCTACGAGCTCGATTTATTCGGACGCGTGCGCCGCAATCTGGAAGCAGCCAACGCCTCACTGCAGGCAAGTGCGGCTGATCTGGAAAATGTTCGACTGGTACTCACCGCCGAGCTCGCCGCCGACTACTTCAACCTGCGCGAGTTGGATCGTGAAGCTGGGGTAGTGCGGCAGTCTGTCGAAATCCAGCAAAAGGGATTGGATCTGGTGAATAACCGCCACGATGGCGGAGTGGCAAACGGGCTGGAAGTCGCTCAGCAGGCCGCGTTATTGGATTCGACCGCAACGCAGCTCCAGTTGGTGCTGCAGCAGCGGGCGCAATACGAACATGCAATTGCGTTGCTGTTAGGGAAGTCGGCTTCGGTATTCAGTTTGGCTGAAGCGCCATTCGACGCAATTCCTCCCGCGATTCCGACCGGGCTGCCATCGGAAATTCTGGAGCGCCGTCCGGACGTTGCCACCAGCGAGCGCCAGATGGCATTTGAAAACGCCCAGGTTGGATTGGCCATGACTGCGTTTTATCCGCACATTACGCTGGCCGGAAGCGGCGGATGGGAGAGTCGCGATATTGCAACACTGGTCAGCGCTCCCAGCGCGATGTGGTCACTCGGCGGCGATCTGCTCCAGCCGATTTTCAACGGTGGAAAAAATCGCGCCACTCTAGCCGTCGCGCGTGCCTCCTACGACGAATCCGTGGCTAATTACCGCGAGTCGGTGCTGGTCGCATTTCAGCAAGTGGAGGATGGGTTGTCAGGTCTCGCCTTGTTGAACCAGGCGGCGAAGACGCAGCAGGCCGCGGTCGCCGACTCACGGCGCGCGCTCGATATCGCCAACAGCCGCTACGTCGGCGGAGTCACTACCTACCTGGACGTCATTACGGCGCAATCTACGTTGCTGACGAACGAACGCCTGGCCACGCAGTTGCTTGGCCAGCAGATGACAACCTCCGTTTATCTCGTGAAAGCGCTGGGAGGTAGCTGGGACGCCTCAGAAATTCAGCATGAACAGGTAAGGCCAACTCTGGTGCAGGCGGTACAGCAGTAGTCACGAGATCGGGCAGGTTTGCGGCTGACCAGCCTTTGCGGAAGGAACGGCTTTTCAGGCCATGCTGCTCCGCCGGCCGTACCTCGGCCGGCGCAAAGCCACTTCGGGCGGGGCGGCCCGAAGCTACGCTGAGTGTTGTTCCGGATCGCGGCGCGAGAGAATTTCGCGCTCGGCGAGGAACCAATCCTGATTTTCGTCACCATTGCCGGCGCCGGCAGTTGCTCTGCGCTGTAAATAGAGTTCGTAGGCGCGGCGGCGAATTTCTTCCTCGATATTAACCGGGGCTGCCATGGTGGCACCCTGACTTGCCGCTTTGCCATTGGTGCGAACTTCATTACGTACTTCATTACGTACTTCCGCTGCATTTTCAACGGTTACGGGTGGAACGGCTGCTTTGCTTTTTCTGCTGCGGGTGGTAGTGCTTCCAGTGGTTTTACGCGCCATGCTGTACTCCTTACAGATACCTAAATCCAAAAGTGGTCTTACATACTGAATGAGCGACATGTCTACATTCTAGTCGCTGCCATTCAACTGTGTGCGATTGAACTGTCTACAACAAATATAACGTGAAGATCTGTGGAAGAGTGTTAACCCCCATTGAAAAAACAGCTTGTTCGCATCAAGAAAGCTACTCTCTAGGATACGTCCACAATATGGAAGGCGAGCAACGGGCAAAGTACTCTGGTAACTTGCCGAAAAATCGCCGGGGCACGCAGGATAGATAAGTAAGGATACGGTCACAACTATGTCATTAACTGGCAACCAGGGAACCGCGGCCAAGACCGCCAAGGCGGCGATCAGTGATTTGGAGAGCATGATTTCGGAGTCTCCAAGCTCCGATCGGGTTTGCTTGAAGCTCGCCCAGGTCCTGCACGTGCGCCGCAGCGAAGTAGCGCTGCTCCGGCTGGAAAAAGGCAGCCTGCGTTTTATCTTTCCGCCGGAATTACGAGCTGCAGGAGTGCTTCCGCTGACGGGTTCGGCGGTGGCGGCTCGGACTGCTTCCACTCGCACTCCTCTTCTGTCGAATACCTTCATGCGCGTCAAACACGTCAGCCTGTTCGAGGCGGTCAAGATCGGCACTCCGGCTGCCGAAGAAGAAGATCGCGGCCAGGAGCAGATGCCGATTCAGAAAATCATGTCGGTTCCGGTGGTGCACGACGGAACTGTCATGGGCGTCGTGCAGATCTCACGCAAGGGCCTCGACGCTTCGCTCTCCGGTGCGGACTTTACGAATGAAGACCTGAAGCAACTGGAGAAAGCCGCGGAAGTCGTCGCTCGCATGCCGTTCATGAAAGAAGGTGCAGAGATCTAATCTGCATCCTCATACGGCTTGTCCGGCGCAGTATCCCGATGCCCACGCCCATTGAAAGTTGAAGCCCCCGAGTTGACCGGTTACGTCAACGACTTCTCCGATAAAGAACAGGCCCGGCACTTTCTTAGACTCCATTGTCTTGGCCGAGAGTTCGCCGGTATCGACGCCACCAGCGGTAACCTCCGCTTTGCCGTAGCCTTCGGTTCCTTCCGGTTGCACTTCCCAGCAATGTAATTGGCGCTCCGCATCGGCAAAGGCGCGGTCAGAGGTGCCAGCCAGTGGATAATTTTCGAGCCAGCGATCGGCGAAGCGGCGGGGGAGAATTTCTCGCAGCAGTGACTTCCAGGCTGCCTGGTCGCGATGGCCCCGGCCGCGCAGATTCTCGTCGAGATTGCGTGCTGGAGCCAGATCAAGGTGAATTGGGTCTCGGCCATTCCAATAAGAGGAAATCTGCAGAATCGCAGGTCCGCTGAGCCCGCGGTGCGTGAACAGCATATTCTCGCGAAACGTCTGTTTGGTGCCTGGCGTAGAAGCCTCCACTTCGGTCGAAACTCCGGCAAGATCGTACCAACGCTTGCGGTCACGATCATTGAATACGAGAGGTACGAGCGCGGGTCGCGGAGGCACGATCTTCAAGCCGAATTGCCGGGCAAGATCGTAGCCGAAAGAGGTAGCGCCGATTTTCGCGATCGATAAGCCTCCCGCAGCGACGACTACGCGGCAGGCATCAAAATCGCCATTCTCGGTTCGCATAGTGTACTCAGCGCCTGACCCTTCGTTTCTGCGAACTTCCTTTACTTTCATGTTGAGCTGGATTTCCACTCCACCACCACGACACTCCTGTTCCAGCATCGCGATGATGTCGCTCGCTGAACGATCGCAAAACAGCTGGCCAAGTTTCTTCTCGTGATACGGGATGCCATGTTTTTCGACCAGACTGATGAAGTTGGCAGGAGTGTAACGGGCCAACGCTGACTTGGCGAAGTGCGGATTGGAAGACAGAAAATTCTCAGCCGTCGTGTGAATGTTGGTGAAGTTGCAGCGCCCGCCGCCGGAGATGAGAATCTTCTTGCCGATGCGATCGGCTCGCTCAAGCACGAGCACGCGCCGTCCGCGCTTGCCGGCCTCGATGGCACACATCAGGCCGGCGGCACCTGCTCCAAGAATGATGGCGTCGTATTTGTGATTCACGCGGAGTCAATCGAACTGCATCGAGCTTAGCAGGGTAGATGCGGGATCTGTCCTACCGAAGCGGATTCGCCCACTTATCGGCAAATACTGTGTGCTGCATGGGAAGGCGTCCCGCGAAGAGTTTGTCGTCCCCTTTGCGGTGGCCGATGGCAAGCAATGCCACGACCCGCACGTGATCCGGGATGCCGAGCGCTGCTTTGACTTGATCTTCGTGGAAGCCTTCCATCGGCGCAGTGTCGTAACCGAGGACCTCGGCCATCCACATCATGGTGGTGAAAGCGATCATTGTCTGGCGGTTTGCCCACACGGCGAAATCGGGAGCCAGGCCACCGGCAGCGCCGGGAACCGAGCCAAAGAATTTTGCGATGTTCTTTCGCATGCTCTCATAGCGCGCTTCATCACCGTAACCATGCTGCTGCGAAATGCGGATAATCTCGTCGAGATTGCCGCTGCGCCAGCCTTCCAGATCAGCGCAAGCGACCATAACCACCGGAGCCTCCTCGACCTTAGGTTGGTTCATCGCGGCCTGCCGCAAACGGACGCGCTGTGCGGCATCGCGCACCACCACGAATCGCCACGGCTGAAGATTGTAGGCACTGGGTGCAGAGAGCCCGGCGGCAAGAATCTTCTTGAGATCGCTCTCCGGCACCGGGTCTGGCAAAAAGCTGGGCGTGGCCCGCCGTTCCCGGATCGCTTTGGAAAGCGCTTTCTCGTGGGCGGAGTCCGAGGCAGAATCTGAAGCAGAGCCCGAGGCAAAATCCGATGGTTGGGTCATGATTAATTCACTTTATCCCTTGGCCGCGCCCGCGAACTTCTCCCGCAGACCTTTGCGCTCCAGACGCGGAATGACCTCGTCGCGAAAGTACGGGAACTCTCTTACGTAATCGACAAAACTTAGAGTTGTTCCGGCAAAGCCGGAGGCAGTGATCTTCTCCATCTCGTTCGCGATGGTGTCGGGATCGCCGACTAGAGGATAAGTGCCGTGGCCGGCCGCGAAGCGATCGCGCAACATCTGCAAGGCTTCGGCCGGGAACGACTGTGCGTGCATTCCTTGCAGGCGCATCAGGTTGTCGACCGCGCCCCAGTCTGCGTTGTCGTGCGCGTAGTAGTGGTAGTACTCTTCGGCTTCCTTCTTAGTGGGACGGCACACCGCGTGACACAAAGTGAATACGCCCGTATCGCGGCCCAGCTTGGCGGCGTTTGCTTTGATCGCATCCACCTCCGCCTTCGATTTGTCGAGATCAACGGAGATCGCGAACAGGAAGTCGGCGTTGCGCGAAGCAAAGTCGCGGCCCTCACCCGATCCGGCGGCATTCATGATCGGCGGCACGCCGTCATAAGGCCGAGGGAATCCGTACACTCCTTTCAAGTGATAAAACCGTCCGTTCCAGTCGGCGGGACCGTTGTGGTTCCAAATCGCTTTGACCACGTCGAACCATTCCTGCGCGAGAGCGTAGCGGTCGGCGTGCTTCTCGGGTAGATCAATGCCGAAGGCGTCGTACTCCGGTTTGTTCCAGCCAGCAACGATATTCAGGCCGAGACGTCCGTGACCAAGCTGATCGGCGGTGGCGAGTTGCTTCGCGGCCACCACGGGATGAATGAACGCCGTGTGCACCGTGGCAAATACGTTGATGCGTTTCGTATTGGCTAGTAGCCCGGTGGCCCAGGTGAGTGTCTCCAGCACGCTTCCATGAAAATCCGTTTCGCCGCCGTAGCCGATCCAGCGCGCGATCGGCAGCATGAATTCAATGCCGGCGTCGTCGGCAAGCTGCGCCAGCTTAATGTTGTTGTCCCAGGAATTTACCCAGCGCTCTTCGACTTTCGTGACCGACATGCCCCACCCGAGCAGTTCGGAGAGAAGAAGCCCAACTTCAGCTTGTTGTCATTGAGAATAGGAGACTGTTCTGGCCGATGAAGTGTCGCCAACCCAGTAACATGGATCTACGAATCTGGGTAACTGCGTATTATGCAGGAAAACGGAATTCGTTCAGAGTTAGATGACTGAAGATCGGGCGGCAAAAGCTAAGATTTCGCCGCTCTGAGCAGGCAACCACAGTGTATTTCAAGCTACGCTCGCTTTCGGCGGGTCCGTTCGGATCGCAGGAATGTGGACAATCTGCCATCGCTGCTGCTCCGGCACTTCCGACGAGACCGGCATACCCTTGCGTGGACGACTCCGTTCGTCAGTATCCAGAAGAGTGTGCCGGCCGGCTTCGCCTCCTGCACCTCTGCAAATTTAGTAAACGTGACGCCGCGCTTTGTGCCTCCAGCTTTTCTGCCGTGGCATTCGGCGCAGTGTTGTTCATAGAGCTTTCCTCCTGCGGCCACGGCTTGAGGATCGTTGGGAAAGGGGCTTCGCCTCCGCGCTTGAGCTTTTTCCGGAGCTTCGGGAATCGCCGCGTACTTGGAGACGTTCTGTTCTTGCGGGCGGAAGCATCTTCTTCTCTTGCGCCAGCGCTAGAGAAATTCTGAGGAGGATGACGACGCTGATAGCGAAGCCGATGCCTTCCACTGAGCGTGAGGAAACGAAGCGATGTTTCATGGCCGCCGTCCAAAGAATCGCTCAATCATTTCGCCAAAACCTGAGAACTCACGCGAGACTCCCCAGCGCAACAGCAGTCGGTGGCTGTTGTCGTTCAACCCGAAGCCGCTCGAAAGACGGAACGTCCAGTCTGACGGCAGGTTCCAGGCAACTGCGGGGGCGATGTAGTGAGATGTGTCGTGTAATCCGGCACCCTGCGCGTCACCCAGCCCGCCGTACATCTCAATTCCAGCAATGAAGTTTTCGGGGCAAAAACTGCATCGGTTGGGCGAGGCCTTCAGAGCAACGGACGGCTGGCGCCGACTGCGTAGGCGAACTCCCACGGCTCGCTGGGGAGAAGATTCTTCGTGGCAATCGGGTTCAAAGCGACATTCAACCTTTGAAAGTGCTGGAAAGCAACAGCTTCAGCTCCAACTC
>CAVRYB010000047.1:0-10943 GCA_963725295.1 uncultured Acidobacteriaceae bacterium | reverse complement strand
AGGTTGTCACCTTCCAGGTGCCCGTAGAGGTCATTGATCTGTTTGAAATTGTCGAGATCGCACACCATCACCGCCAGAGATGTGCCTGTGCGGCGGCACCGTGCCAGCTCTCGCGAAAGATGGACGAACAGCGATCGCGCATTGGGCAACCCAGTCAGATAATCGGTGGTTGCCGAATCCTCTGCTTGCTGATACTTCAGCGCGTTCTCAACCGAAAGGGCAATCTTCGAACTGACTGCAAGCAAAATGCGCAGATGATCAGCAGAGAAGGCGTCAGCATCAGTGCGATAAAGCGCCAGTACGCCAACTACGCCGTCGAGCCCTTCCAGAGGCACAGCCAGAGCCGAACGCAAGGTAGTGAATTTTGTCGAATCGCTTACGTACCCCGCTTCGACGTCGGGGTTGCCGTTGACGATCGGCTTCCGTTTGTCCGCAACCCAGCCGCAGAGCCCTTCTCCGAGGCCGATGTTCAACGACGACAGCAGCCGGAAGTTGTCGCCACTCACCAGTTCCGGTACCAGCCGTTCTGCTTTAGCAGGAACACAGCCATCGAATCGTAAGGAACCATCTTTCTCAGCCGTATCGAAAGCACCGAAAGCGTTTCGCCCAGGCTTAGCGAGTTGCCGAGATCCTGGCTGAGTTCGAACATGGTCTGCGCTTCCTGCCGCGCCGATGCGATCGAAGAAAGAAAATCCGTGTCAGCCGCCTGGTTCGAGACCGGGACCGACTGTTCGAACCCGGCTGCCGGTTCGGTCCCGGTTGCCAGGCGTGCATCGGTCGTCAGTGGCGCGATTTCCTCGTGCCAGAAGTCGCCTGAGCCATCTTCTCCAACTCACGGTAACGGCGCTTCAGCACGTCGACGATCGCCGGCTCAAACGCCGTCCCCGACATGGAAGCGACCTTCTCCATGGCGGCGTCCAGCGACAGCGCCCCGCGGTACTGCCGATGCGACGCGAGCGCATCCAGGCAATCCGCTGCTGCCAGCACGCGTGCTCCCCGCGGAATCTTTTCACCCTTCAACCCGTCTGGATAACCCGTTCCGTCCCAGCGCTCGTGGTGCGATCGCACGATCGGCGCTACCGGATATGGAAACGCGACGCGCTCTAGAATCTCCGCGCCAACTACCGTGTGGATCTTCATCTTTTCAAATTCTTCGGGAGTCAGGCGTCCCGGCTTGTTGATGATGTGTTCCGGAATCGCCAGCTTCCCAATATCGTGCAGAAGCGCTGCCGCGCGTATCGCTTCGATTTCCTCTTCCGGAAGTTTGAGTTCCTTCGCCACTTCAACCGCGAACACGCCGACGCGCTGTAGATGCTGGTGTGACGTGTGGTCTTTCGCTTCAATGGCCAACGCCAGCGACTCGATCGTACGCAGGTGGAGCGCTGCCACTCCTTCGGCATTTCCCTTTTCGACTTCGACTTGCCTTTTCTCGGCTGCCAGCTTCGCGAGATACAGGTGGTAGGAGCGATACACCCAATAGACAATCGGCAAAACCAGCAGTGATGTTTGCCAACCCACTTGTTTGCTCAGGTAGCCCACAGCAAACACGATGGCCGCCCCAACCATGTAGAAAGGAAACGACCAGAAATGGCATTCCGCCCAGACTTTGTGTGGCGACTTGCCTTCCGTCAGCGCGATGATCACCGCCACTGGCACCGTGTTCGAAACAAAAAATATTAGTGCCGTGACCACCAGCAGCAAAAGAGTTCCCGCCCCCAGGACTCGCTGAAAGGAGTGATAAGCGAAGTAAGAAAGTGTGATCGCGTTCGCCATCATGCTGAAGACGTTGAAGACGATCTTGACGGGAACCACTTTCTGTTTGGTTCCCTACCAGACATTGTGCCAGCGTTGCCGTGCAACCCAGCATCACTGTCTCAGGCAGGCTCAGTTCGAGGATACCCAACAGGATAAACAGGAAGTTGACCGACATCGTGCCGTCGATGCCAGGCAGCTGAATCTTTAGGCTCGACGCGAGAACCGCGACCAGCAGATAGCAGGAGAAACGCACCAGATCCGTACTCTGAAAATGCAGAAGGGAGTGCGCCAGCGCCCACGCTCCGAGCGCTGCCGTTGCTCCGATGAACACTCTTGCCCGAATCGGCATAAGCCAAATCAAAAACGCTTACCGCGCGCCCAAGTTCAGTGCAGTAACATTCACTTTTGCTAAGCCGACACTTCCGGATAGCGTTCTAAAGTCAGTACAAGCGATTCTTCCGAATGGTAGTTGGGTTCCCACAGAATCAGATACTTACCGTGGTAACTAATCAGAAGTGGAAGAAAAAAACGCAAGTGGGGAGAGAAATTGTCATCTTGCACAAAGACCCGGGAAGAAGTCACTGAGTTACTTCGGTGTGAACACTGGATTCGATCCAATCTCCGAAGTCCCGGTTGTGTGGCACGATCATAGGCGAGGACGGCGCTCGCGGGAGAATTCCCTTGAGTGCCTCCGGTCCGGCGCGTGGACCGCTCAACCACAACCGGATACTCCCCCTGGCAGTCGGCGGCACTTAGTATGCCAACCACACAAAAGACTCCAACCATGGAGCGAACCACGAAATCCGGCGGCGCAAATCAGGCCGGTGTCTCTCCTCAAGAGGACGCCGTTCTTCTGCCTGGCCTGTTTGCTGCCAGCCTTCTCGAACAACTGCGAGACGTGTTCTTTACCGCAGACCTTGAGGGAAGAATCACCAGCTGTAACCGCGCGGTTATCCGGTACGGTTTCACGCAACAAAATCTGATCGGTAAAACCATCGCCGAACTCTACGGCACGGATACGCAGGCATCGATTCTTCGGCAGGCGACCGCTTCGGTTCTTGAGACGGGGCGGTTCGCACTCGATGTTCTTTGTCGCCCCAGTTCCGGCCCTTCCGAGAGCGAGCGTCTCTGCTTGACGCTGCTGCGCGACCAGGATGCTGCTCCCGTCGCGATTCTGGGATTTTCCGTCGCCAACACCGACGCTAACTCTGACGAAGCTGCGCCCTCACCTGCCGTAACGAAAGCGGCCACAGCCGTTGCGCTCGCACGGCGACAAGTTGATGGAACGCAATTTCTAATAGCCAGTCCGATCATGCACAAGTTCATGGGCATGGTCGATCGCGTCGCCGGACACACCGAGACTGTTCTCGTCGTCGGCGAAACGGGCACCGGCAAGGAATTGGTTGCCCGCACCATCCACGAGTCTTCTTACCGCCACAAACAGGCGTTGATTGACATCAACTGCGCTGCCTTACCCGAGCACCTCGTCGAGAGCGAATTGTTTGGTTACGAGAAAGGCGCCTTCAGCGGCGCCGATTCGTCGAAGCCCGGTCTGTTTGAGCTAGCGGACAAAAGCACGATCTTTCTCGACGAGATCGGCGAGTTGCAACCGCAAGTCCAGGTGAAACTGCTGCGTGTGCTGGACGGCCAGCCCTACTATCGCCTCGGCGGCAATCGGAAGATCACGGTTGATGTCCGCGTCGTCGCCGCCACCAACCAGGATCTCGATGAGGCGGTCAAACGCGGAAGCTTCCGCAAGGATCTCTACCACCGGCTCAGCCAGTTCCAGTTGCGCGTTCCGCCGTTGCGTGAACGTCCGGAAGACATCTCCGCTCTGGCGCGGCACTTCCTTTCGCTGAAAGCCCCTGACAAAGCGTTTGCGACCGATGCGATGGCCGCGCTCCTTGGCCACACCTGGCCCGGGAACGTTCGCGAACTCCGTAACCTCGTCGCAAAACTTGCCATGGCCAGCGAAGAGCGCCAGATTACGGGCGCACAGGTGATCACTGAACTGTGCGGCGACGCCATCGTCGAGAGACGCACCAGCGGCGCAGTCCCCCTCGGCAACCTCGACAACATGGAAGAGCAGATGATCGTTCGTGCACTCGAACAAACTGGCGGACATCGGGCCCAGGCCGCTGAGCGCCTCGGAATCTCGCGCCGTACCCTCAGCCGTAAGCTACGAGAGTATGAAATCGATGTACCTGCCGGTGATGGTTCCGCCAAACTCGGCGTCATCAGCGAGGACCAGCAGAAGTTCTTCCGCGCCAAAGTCAACCTGTCGGTAACTCTGCGCAATGCGCATGCGAAAGAGTTGCAGGTCCAAGCCGTCAACCTGAGCACCGGTGGTATGGGACTCGATGCGGTCGCAGATCCCAACGGCTTTTCCGGGCTCATCGATGCCAATTTTCTTCTGCCCGACACGGAAACCGAAATCCGCGCTAAGGGTCGACTCGTATGGGCGGAAGCTGGAGGCCGAGCCGGTTTTCGCTTTATCGTGATCGAGCCTGCGCTGTTCGAGCAACTGCAGCACTGGACCAATCGAAAAATGAAGGACGAAGGCTGGGAAATTCCTTCGTGAACAGTCGTGTGTCGACCGTTGCGCCAACGGCCACACCCTTCGGTAACCTGTCGTAACACGTCCTTCCGTGCGATTCTGGCTTCGTCGTTAGAAGCCCATCGACCGCGACCACAGGGCTCACTCCCACTGTTGGCCGCGGAACTCAAGTGAGGTTATTCATGTTGCAGTCTCCGGAACCGAAGTATTCTCCAGCCGCCGTCCCCGCCCCCAATAGTTACACTCCGGTTAAGCCGGCCACCTCACCCATGGATCAGGCCAACATCGGACGTTCGCTCGTCATCAAGGGTGAAATCACCGGCTCCGAATCTTTGTTCATCGACGGACGCGTTGAAGGCACCATCAGCTTTCCTGACAACCGCGTCACCATCGGCCGCAACGGAAACGTGGCCGCGAACATTACGGCGAAAGAAGTTGTAATTATGGGCAAGGTGCAGGGCAACGTGGAGTGCGCCGATCGTCTGGATATCCGCAGCGAAGGCCTGCTCTCGGGCGATGTCATCACCCACCGCATCAGCGTCGAGGAAGGCGCGATCCTCAAGGGTGGAGTCGAAGTACGGAATCCCGAAAAGAAGGATCAAAAGAACAATCAGGCACAGAATCAGAACAAGCCGGAACCGCCCAAGGCACTGGCCGCCAGCGCTGGCAACGCTTAATCCAACAAGGTCTGAATTCGAAGTCGGAATTCAAGAATAACGATGGAGGACGGGCAAACTGCCCGTCAGCCGGGTGATCCCGGCACTCCATCGTTTTTCTGTTCGCGAAGAATACAGGCTTACACTATCTCGTTCGTTTACTTCGAGGCCGGAATTACTGCTTCGGCTTGAAGTCCAGCGAAGCCGAATTCATGCAGTAACGCAGGCCAGTCGGCCCCGGACCGTCGGGAAAGACGTGGCCCAGATGCGCATCGCACTTTGCGCATCGCGCCTCGATCCGGCGCATGCCGTAACTGTTGTCGGTGATTTCTTTGATGTTCTGCTTGTCCGCCGCGGCAAAGAAGCTCGGCCACCCCGTCCCCGAATCAAACTTCGTATCCGAGCCAAACAACAGCGTTCCACAGCACACACAGTGATAGGTGCCGTCTTCATGCTTATTCCAGTACTTGCCGGTAAAAGCGGGTTCCGTTCCACAGGCTCGCGCCACTTGGTACTGTTCCGGTGTGAGCTGCTTTTTCCATTCCTCGTCAGTCTTTTGGATCTTTGGCGTTTCCGCTCTCGTTGTCTCTTCCATCTTGCTCGTCATAATGGTCTCTCACTTTATCTCCAGAAATGAGATGCGCCAAGGACGAAAAAGTAGCACCGGATCGTCCGTTTTGCACAGCCCGTTTTGCACAATCCGTTTTCGACAGAGACGGGAAGGGCACCGCTTCGGCCGTGCCGTAAGCCATCAAGAATGGGTGGCGCTTTAGCGCCTGAGGTGAGCTTTATAGGATGTGGTTGATTCTTTCGACTAGTCTGCCAGCGGCTGATTACCACCGAGCACCAGCCCAATCCCCGCTCGTTTGCGCAACTCGTTCAGCAGGGCATTGGCCGCGTTCAAATAGGTCGTATTCGGGTCAGAAGAATCGGCCCAAACCGCTTCATAGACGATCTTGGCCGCCTCTTTTCCATCGATGTGGAGCGCGGCCTCCATGCGATCCGCCTGCTGCCGAACTTCGCTGTAGCAGCTGTGGCAAACTGCTGCCGGCTCAGTTGCGCCGCTGTGCTGATGTTCGAGCACGCACCGGAACGTGGCCGCTGCATTGATCTGTGTATGGGAGGCAAATGCCTGCGACTTGAGTTCCTTCAGAAATCGTTCCCGGTCATCGTCGATTTGCGGGGCGGCGGGCTGGGCGGTCACCGGAGCCGTCGAGTACTTCACCGCCGCACTCGGCGAAACCCGTTCCGTTGACTTGCAGATTGGGCAGGCACGCATGTCCGCCGGATAGTAGGCATGACAACGGGAACAGGGCAGACCATAACCAACCGCTTTCGTTTCTCCGGTTTCGTTTGTGGCCGTTTGCGGCATCCGTCGTTCTGGCGTAGCCAGAACTGCCGGATCAACCACCTTTTCCCGAGCTTGCTTGGCAGCGCTGCTTTCCATGTCGACTCTTCGCCCCCGGCGTGTGGCGGCATCCGCCATTCCTTCAGATATTTTAGGAGGATCCTAAACGGGAGGCGATACACGTGAGTGCATGGCTTAGGTAATGAACTGATGTGTATTTCTGGCCTCCGACCCGCCGCCAGACTCGGTTTTAGCCGATCACAGAAGGGCTATTCAGGGCAGATTTGACGCCAGTCAGCGTTCGATTCTATAGTCCGGATAATTCACTTCGTGGGGCTGTCTAATGAAATGCACGACACTGGTTCTTTTCGGATTGCTTTTCCTCTGCACCCCAATCTGTGTAACCGCTTCCGCAAGTTCATCAGCCGGCGACATTGCATCGCGTACGGCAGAGATCGATGGCGTTAAGCTTCATTACTTGACTGCGGGCCACGGTGCCCCACTGATTCTGCTCCATGGTTACGCGGAAACTTCTCGGATGTGGAGGCCGATCATCCCGCTTTTCGCGGATCGCTTCACCGTGATCGCGCCCGATCTACCCGGCATCGGGGACTCCGATATTCCCGCCGATGGCCTGAACATGAAGAACGCTGCAGTCCGCATTCATGATCTCGCGAAGTCACTCGGTATAAGAGAAGCTGAGGTCGTGGGGCACGACATCGGCCTCATGGTCGCCTATGCCTACGCCGCGCAGTATCCCGCGGAAGTGAAGAAACTCGTCCTGATGGATGCATTTCTACCCGGCGTCGAAGGATGGGAGGCGGTGTATAACAACCCAAACATTTGGCATTTCCGCTTCAACGGGCCCACGCCCGAAGCTCTGGTCGAGGGCCGTGAACGCATATATTTCGAATACTTCTGGAATGATTTTGCCGCCGATAAGACGCATTCCATTCCGGAAGCGGACCGTCAAGCCTATACCGCTGCTTATTCCCGTCCCGGACGCATGCACGCCGCCTGGGAGTATTTCGTCTCATTCCAGCAAGCCGCCAAGGACTTTGCCCAACTCTCTCGGACGAGGCTGACCATGCCGGTACTGACCATCGCAGGTGAGAAGTCAATGGGGGACGTGCTGGGCCAGCAAGCCAAAATTGCAGCAATCGACGTGACCGTGGTTGTGTTGAAGGACGTTGGGCACTGGGTGCTGGAAGAGCGCCCGAAAGAAACTACGGAAGCGCTGCAGAAATTTCTCTGACGTCGGCGTAAACCGCGCGGCTACTTCGAGGCCGTAATCAGCCGGACAACTTCCTGCATTCGTGACCGGTAGAGGTCCTGGCCCGGATCCATACGGGAAGCAATCTCCAGCTCTCCGAGCGCCTGCTCGTACTGGTTCAGAGCCATCAGGCAGGCCGCGAGTGAGTAATGATTATCGGCGCTCGGCTCCAACCGCAGCGCCTCACGAAATTCCTTCTCCGCCTCCGCCAGTTGCTGCGTGTTCACCAGCGCCGTACCGAGATAATGATGGCCCAGGCTCGATTCTGGATTGAGCGTTACCGCCTGCCGGAGCACTTCCAGCGCTTCCTGATCTTTCCCCTCGAGCAACAGCGCTTGTCCTAATACACGATGTTCCGCGGCCCCTGCTGGATTGGCCGCAATTGCTGCCCGCAACTCACGGATTGCTGAAACGTAGTCGCGCTTCGACATGTAAGCCCGGGCCAGGCAATTGTGTCCGCCTTCCCATTCCGCATTCTGCTTGTAAAGGTCCTTGAATTCTGCAATCGCGCTGTCGAAGTCTTCCTTGTCGCAAAGCGTATTTCCGAGATTGTTGCGGACGCTTGCCTCCTCCGGATTAAGTTTCTTCGCCGCCCGATACTCTGCGATCGCCTCATCCAGTTTGCCTTGGTCGTGCAGCACTACGCCCAGATTGCTGTGTGCCTCCCAGAAATCAGGACGCAAACTGAGTGCATGACGATACGCAATCGCCGCTCGCCGCAAGTCACCTTGATCCCGGTGCGTGATCCCCATGTCGAAGTAGACGTCTGCATTGGCCACCGAGCCGGCCGGCTCATGCGAAAGTGCCTCCTCAAATGCGTGCAGCGCGGCGTCGTAATGGCCATCGGCGTAGAGGGCGAGTCCTAGATATCGGTATCCTTCCGCATTCGCCGGATCAATGCTGAGTGCCGTCCGCGCCTCGGCCAGTGCATCATCCGGATTGTCGGTGCGATAGAACAGATACGAAAGCTGGCTGTGAACCTCGGGGAAGCTCGGCATCAAACGCGAAGATTCGATGAACTCGTCGAGCGCTTCCTCGAACCGGTCTTCGCGCCGCAGAACCGTTCCCAGCACAAAGTGAAGGAGGGCGCGGTTTGCATCATCCGCGGCATCGCTCTGCAACTGTCCGCGCAATTTATCTTCAGCGGCTGAGAAGTTTTTCTCCCGCACGAAAGACGCGACCTGCGCCGCAACACTGGAGCAGGTACAGCCGCTG
The DNA here is from genome assembly GCA_963725295.1 of uncultured Acidobacteriaceae bacterium. Taxonomy (GTDB): domain Bacteria; phylum Acidobacteriota; class Terriglobia; order Terriglobales; family Acidobacteriaceae; genus Acidiflorens. The sequence goes on along the minus strand of CAVRYB010000047.1, from coordinate 2,139 downwards.
GCCGCCGCTGGCTTGTGACTTCCTGGTTGCCGCGAAATAGACTCGATGAGACTTGCGTCCGCCCCGCTCTTTTGCAGAGCGCGGGTACATTGCAACGTCGCGTGGCAAGAAACGCTCCGTCCCTGGTCTATCCTTTGCGCCAATCTCTGAATGCGTGCGCTCGAGATCCCCGCAGCCAGCCACAGAAATGTCGTATCGGACGCGCTCGTGGCCGGAGCCTGCTCCGCGAACATCGATCCCGCTGCCAGTAACACCACAAGCCCGGTGAGAACACTACGCTTCACTTACCCCTCCAGCGACACGAACGGTGCAAACGACGCGAGAATCGCCCTTTGGCCAAAATAGCCCCGCGACCGGCCTCCCGGTAGGTCACCGAAGTAATTCTCAGGTGCAGTTCACCTTGGAGTACCCCGCCTTTCAAAATCAGGCAGACCAGTGCCAATCACTTGGAGTAAACTACAAGGTGGTCGTGGCCCCGTTTTGCCTAGGGGAGCGCGCCTGTTCCGGGAGGCTTTATGTTCGAAGGTCTGTTTCAGCCGCTGCACTTGTTAAATTTTGGTATTGCTTGTGGATTTGAGCCGAAGTGATGGTTAGATGGAGACTTGGGCCAAGGGATTTGGGTGTCAAGGACGGCAATGGCACATGATGGCTTGCTCAAGCAACGGAGGAAGTCCGAGACGTAGCCCTGCCCAAACTAGTCTAACCAAGTCAACTTATTGCTTTCCTGGTCATTCATGAACCCTTCTGTTAATCAATTGCATCCAAATATTCAGATTGAGTTGTGGGCTAACACAATACCAATTTATTTTGTTGCTGCTGGATGTTCGATTATTGTAGGTTCAATTGAAGCAATATACCCATTTACAAATGACAAATACTGGAGGATGTTTGGGCATAATATTTTGTTAGTTTATTCCATTTGGATTGCCCTAGTCATTAAAGTCATCTCAAGAATGGAATGTCACTGGTATTGTTGCCAAATCTGATTAAAAAACATTAAATCTGAAAACCTATTACTGTGTTACCATTAATTTATGTGATTGAAGCCCCATCATACCCAGGGATGGAATTATAAATTGCTGCAAGTTGCCGACTGGGTCTATGACCAGTGGGACTGAATTGTAACTGTGCCACCAAAGTGGGTGGATCTGGTTGAGTGCTCCATTTGATTTGTGCACACCTCCAAAACCCGTTGAAGAGGGTGGATTGAAAAGAACCCTCATTTGGTCTGCCATGGCTGTTGTGGGAGAATTCTGGCTCGCCCCACTGCTGGTACAGGAAGTCAAGATTGATATTACTTTAATGCTGCACCAACGACTTTCATTACAGTCATCTGATGAAATCTTGTTCATTCCTCATCACCAGCAAGTGACCCATTAAACTTACATTTCTGTGTATGCTACTGGGCTATTTTTATTCTGGTGGACTCCGCTATCACGGGACTTTGTGATGAGTGTTTGATTTTGCAGTGTCATTTTTAACAATTAATTTCAAAATTCTTTATTCTGGCATTTCGCAAACTTGCACGGTTCATGTATCATCTAGCACTAGCTTCCTACTTCCTTGCTGGGTCACCATGTATGTCAAAACTCTTGGTATTGAATGCAAACCTACGGACGCCGCCAACGGTTTCATACCACTTCAATACCGCCGCTCACCGGAGATCTCACCCACAAGCTGGAAAAATACTGCTTCCTTCAGGGCTTCGGTTTAATCCGAGTTTCAGTTAATTCATCGCGTTTCCGACGCGCCAACACCCAGCAACGTGCGCATCTTGCGCCGGTCATGGACCTCGGCTTGGCCAGCAAGCTCAGAAAGTGGCGAGCACTGTTACGCTCGCCGACGTGTTCAGAACCATCGGTGCCTCAACTTCATCGGAAGGAATGATTACCTGTAAATCAGTGGCGGTTTATGCATGAAACTGGTCAACAGCATCACAGGGATGCAAAACCACTTGTTTTTGTGGAAACCCCATAAAATTAGGAAGCATTCCCATTTCGCTTTTTCTGAAACCTGGAAATCCTCTACCAGTATGAATAATAATAAGTTAGAATGAAAGCTAGAATGAAATGAAAAGTGTACTAATTTTGCCATATTGGCTCTTGGAGAATCTCATGACCCATTTACGTGGCCTATTCA
>CAVRYB010000046.1:0-24053 GCA_963725295.1 uncultured Acidobacteriaceae bacterium | reverse complement strand
GGCAGTCCTGCCCAGGCCGCCCCTGAAATCAGCTATTCCGCCTTCATCGCCAAGGTGACGAGCGGTCAGGTCAGCAACGTAAAGATTACTGGCAATCTAGTCCGTGGCGTGGATACGACAGGTGGAAGTTTTCGTGTCAGTGTACCCTCCAACAAGGCAGAGATGCTGAATACCCTTCAGCAACACGGCGTGGAGGTCTGTTTTAAGGAAACTTCCGAGCAGAGCTGGCTAACCTGGATCCTGAATTTGATGCCCCTTGTCCTGCTGGCAGCCCTGTGGTTTTTCATGATCCGCCAGATGCAGAAGCGGCGTTCGGCCGGAAGCGAAGCGTCGAGCTCCATTCCCGGTCAAGGCCCAAACCCACGTTTCGGCGCGTGACTTCTGTCACTTTCCGGCAATTTCCCGTTTTCCGGGGAAAGGTCTAGAATTAGGCAGGCGTTCTTTTCCCAATCGAAATTCCGGCTTGGGCATCTAATCGTACTGATAAGACGGAACTTTCGTTTGAGAGGATACGTCTGTATTTAGAGGAGTTCTAGGTGAATTCAACGATCAAGACGGTACTTTTCTGGGCAGTCATCGTGGTCTCGGCCTTCCTGCTGTGGCAGGTGGTCAAAACGGGCAGCAACACCCAGAAAGACAAGGAAATCGGCTTTTCTGAGTTCCTGGCAGAAGTAGACTCGGGCAATATCCATGACGTCACGTTTATCGGCCAGGAAGTAAAGGGAAAGTTCAAGAGCCCAGACTCGCCATTTCATACGACCGCGCCGGCCAACTATCCGGACATGTACAAGAACCTGCGCGACAAGGGTGTGCCCTACAGCGTCAAGGACATCAGCAACGGTACCTGGCCCAGTTGGATTCTGAACCTGCTGCCGCTCGTACTCCTCGGAGCGCTCTGGTTCTTCATGATCCGCCAGATGCAGACCGGCGGAAACAAGGCGCTTTCATTCGGCAAGAGCCGGGCCCGCCTGCTCTCCATGCAGCAGAAGAAGATCACGTTCAAAGACGTGGCTGGCGTGGATGAAGCCAAAGAAGAACTTCGCGAGATCATCGAGTTCCTACGCGAGGCCCAGAAATTCCAGAAACTTGGCGGACGCATCCCGAAAGGCGTGTTGCTCGTCGGACCTCCGGGAACCGGCAAGACCCTCTTGGCGCGAGCCGTTGCTGGCGAGGCGAATGTTCCGTTCTTCTCGATTTCCGGCTCGGACTTCGTGGAAATGTTCGTCGGCGTCGGTGCAAGCCGCGTGCGCGATCTGTTTGAGCAGGGCAAAAAGAATGCTCCTTGCATCATCTTCATCGACGAAATCGACGCCGTTGGACGTCATCGTGGCGCAGGTCTCGGCGGCGGACACGACGAGCGTGAACAGACTTTGAACCAGTTGCTGGTCGAGATGGATGGTTTCGAATCAAACGAAGGCGTCATTCTGATGGCGGCGACCAACCGTCCGGATGTACTTGATCCGGCCCTACTTCGCCCCGGACGTTTTGACCGCCGCGTCGTGGTGAATCGTCCCGATGTTCGTGGACGCGAAGAGATTCTCCGCGTACACACCCGCAAAATTCCTCTTGCCGACGATGTCGATCTTCAGGTTTTGGCTCGCGGCACACCGGGCTTCTCGGGCGCTGATTTGGCCAACATGGTGAACGAAGCGGCGCTGGCCGCGGCACGCCAGAATCGCAAGGCCGTATTGCAGTACGACTTCGAAGTGGCCAAGGACAAAGTCCTCATGGGCGTGGAGCGCAAGTCGCTCCTGCTCACGGATGAGGAAAAGAAGAACACGGCCTATCACGAAGCCGGGCACGCCCTGGTCGCGGCGAAGTTGCCCTACGCTGATCCGGTACACAAGGTGACGATTATTCCGCGCGGCATGGCGCTCGGCTTGACCATGCAACTGCCGGTTGATGATCGCCACAACTACTACAAGAATTATCTCGACACGCAGATCGCCATCCTCATGGGCGGGCGCATTGCAGAAGAGTTGTTCCTGAACCAGATGTCGACTGGCGCTGGCAATGACATTGAGCGGGCCACCGAACTGGCACGCAAGATGGTATGCGAGTGGGGCATGAGCGACCTGGGACCACTGACCTTCGGCAAAAAAGAAGAGCAGATATTCCTGGGCCGCGAGATCGCCCAGCATCGCGATTACAGCGAGGCCACCGCCATCCAGATTGACGAAGAAGTCAAGAAGATGGTGAGCATCGGCTACGCGACGGCGAAGAATATCCTCTCCGAGAATCGCGAAACGCTGGAGAAGATTGCCCGTGCCCTGATTGAGCGCGAAGTGATCGACGCAGCGGAGATCAAGTTGCTCGTCGATGGTCAAGATCTGCCGCCGATTAAACCCCTGCCGGCTAAGCCAGACGACGGCGTGCAGCAAGTGATCAAACCAGAACGCGCTCCGGCCAAGGGTGGCGAGCGTCCCGCAACGGCGTAAAAGCAGTGGCCGGTGGCCAGTGACCAGCAAATCGATTCAACGAAAGGGTGTCCCAAGTGACGCCCTTTGTTTTTGCCGCTAGGTTGAGCCTAGGTTTTTCTGACCACCGACCACTGGCCACCGACCACCCCTACCATCGCCAAGATCACAAAGAACGGATCAATTGGCCGCCGGTAATAAACTTCCGGGCTGGTGATGTAATAAATCAGCGGGAAGGAAAACAGAACCAGCACATAAGGCATGGCGCGATCCCAATTCTGTCGCCAGGCTCGCCACAGTCCGATGAGTGCCAACACGGTCAATGTCGTGCACATGAAAATGTTCGGCGGATCGAACGGTTCTTGTTTCAAATAGGCGCGATCCAAACTCCAATATCCCGTCCACAAGAAAACCGCACGCCGCAACGTCGTCCACGCATACCAGCCAGGATTAGCGCGAATGAATTCCACTGCCTGCTGTTTTTTGTGATCCATATAGCCGAGTTCGCCCAGCTGTCTGAATTCATTCCACTCCGCATCGCTATGCCACGGCCCTAGTTCGTACGGACCCCAGTAGTCGCTGCTGCCCTTGGTGCCAAGTCGCAATACCAGCCCCATGCCGTCGCGAAAAGGAACGAAGCGGTGAAAAGTCTCATAATTGCGGACGAGCCATGGTGTGACAACCGCAAGAAACACGAGCGAGGCAACAACGTTCAGCGAAAACCAGCTTCGGCCGTCGCGATGACGGCGATAAATGACCCAGGCAGCGAGGAATGGCAGCACGGCGAGAACCGCTGGGCTGGTGAGCGCCTCAACCGCCCAGATCAAGCCAAAAGCCACCCAATAGCGGAGCCGGTCTTCGGATTCGAGCTTCAGCGTGATCAGAAAAAGGATGGAGAGCAGTAGCGTCGCCAGCCACGTTTCCCAAATACGCTCTGCGGGGAAATAGATGCCGTACGGACAAAACGCCCAACCCCATCCCGACCATTTGGCAACGCGCTCGCCGAAGCTGATGCGGGCGATCAGAAATACGACCACGCATACCAATGCCGACATCAGGCTGTTCAGCGAGAGCAGCACGATTGCCGACATCTTCGTGTACACGCCGAAAACCTTGAACACTCCTGCCACCAGATATGGATAAACCGGAGTCAGCCACGCGCTCGGACCCGTATCTTCAAACAGAGGATTGCTGAAGCCTTTGCCCTCGACGATGGAGCGGGCGATCCGTCCTGTTTCATATCCGAAATGCCAGTGATCGCGCTGCGGCTCGAGCTGCTCCGGCAGCAGGAAGAACATGACCACCAGCCGAATCGCCAGCGCCACAAGAACCATGGAGATCAGATACGAAGGGAAACGGCGCGCGTTGGTTGCTTCGGGGGTTGCACTCGGGTTGGGGGCGACTGGCAAGGGTGATTGTTTGGGTCGTGCTTTGGGTCGTGCTTGATGATAAAGCCTGCCGCGAGCGCTGACAATTTATCGGGTTTGGCGTGCGATACTTTTAGCCACTATGAATCTGAGACTTGATTCGAAAGTCGCCCTCATCACCGGCGGCTCCCGCGGAATCGGCGCCGCAGCGGTGCGGTTGTTTGTCGCGGCGGGCGCGAAGGTCATTTTCAACTATCAGGCGGCGAAATCGCAGGCGGATGATCTGGTACGAGAATGCGGCGCCGCTAATTGCCACGCTGTGCAGTGCGATCTTTCCACAACTGTGGCGGCCGAGAAATTGGTTTCTACGGCCATCTCGATCTACGGACGCCTCGACATCCTGGTCGCCAACCACGGCATCTGGCCGCCCGAAGATGCGCCCATCGACCGGATGTCCGATGAGCAGTGGCTTCGCACGATTTCCGTCAATCTGAACAGCGTTTTCGCGCTCATCAAGCATTCGGTTGGGCAGATGAAAAAGCAGGGCGGCGGCCATATCGTGCTCATCAGTTCGACCTCCGGGCAGCGCGGCGAGGCGTTTCACTGCGACTATTCGGCCACCAAAGGCGCGCTGATCAGCATGGTGAAAGGTCTTTCGACCGAACTGGCGCCGCATCACATCTACGTCAATGCGGTCGCTCCGGGATGGGTGGATACGGACATGTCGAGGCCGGCCTTGAATGATCCGCCGACCCGCGAAAAGATCTTCAGCACCATCCCGATGGGGCGCGTGGGAACGCCGGAGGAGATCGCTGGGCCAATTCTGTTTTTGTGCACACCGTATGCCGGCTTTGTCACGGGCGAAGTATTCAATGTGAATGGCGGCGCTGTGCTGGTGGGTTAAGGAGGAAGTCTTGAAGATCTGGTGGGTTTGCCTTCTCGCAGTAGTCATTCTGGCCTTTGGAAGTGCCTGGGCGCAACAGCCGAATGCTGGCTCGTCCGATACATTGGCATACGAGAATGGCAGCGTTGCTAACAACGTCTATACGAATGAATGTTTTGGTTTCTCGCTAGCCGTTCCCGATGGCTGGCACCTAAATACTCAAGTTGTCGGCGCCGATGGAAAGGCCAAACACGCTGCGGGTGTACTGATCCTGCTGGTGCTTGAACCAAACAAGGAGGGTTCTTCTGGGAAGATCGTCCTCACCGCTCGCGCCGCGAGCGCTTCAGGTCCGTCTCAGCAAGAATTTGTGTCCCAATCTGTACACACACAAGTTGACGCCGATCGGGAGCACCGGCAAATGGTGAAAGAAGCCTATCCCGTCGACTACAGTGGAAAGGGCTTCTACCGCGCCGACCTCAAACAAGCGCGAAGCGGTGGCGGTACGTTGTTCGTCGCTTACATCTATACCAAGTTCCGGGGGAATTTCATCGGCGAAACTCTCATGGCTGGGTCACCTGAGGAACTGGAACAGTCGGCGAACGCGCTTCAGCTGATCACTTTTCGCGAAGACACGCCAAATTCAAAGTGTGTGATGGGTCCGGGGGATGTAGCACCGTCGCGGGTGCGCGTATCGGAGGGAGTTGCGACGAGCCTGCTGATCAAAAAAGTTGCAGCCGACTATCCCGAATTGGCCAAGCAAGCGCGCGTTCAAGGCCAGGTGGTGCTGCAAGCGAGGATCGACAAAGAGGGGAACGTCGAGGATATTAAGCTGGTTTCGGGCCATCCCATGCTTGCTCCGGCTGCCATCGCGGCGGTGAAACAATGGAAATACAAGCCGTACTTGCTCAATGGTCAGGCGGTAGCGATGGAAACGCAAATCGTCGTGAATTTCTCCTTGTCATGGAGCCCCTAAGGGGGTGGCGTCGGCGGGCGGCTTCCGGGGTTCGTTTGCTTGGTCGTACAGCTAAAATCGCTCAACGCGCTTCTAACTCATGAGACTGATGACTCGTTTCGCTCTTATATTGCTTTTAAGCGGTCTCGGATTTGCCCAGGCTGGAGAGGCCCCTCCACCGCGCGCCCCGCTCGCTGGGCCACCTCCTGCCGTCAATCTCAACGATTCCGACAACGCCCGCAAAGCTCGGGCGGTGCTCGATCAGACCGTCGAATCCCTGGGTGGCGACGCCTACCTCACCTACACAAACAAGGAGGAAACCGGCCGCTACTATCCCTTTTATCATGGGCGCACGAGGAGCACCGGCATCCCTTACAACTACTACATCGAGTACCCCTACAAAGACCGCTTTGAAGTCCTCGCTCTGAAAGATATTCATCTGCTGCCGGGGACAATTGACATCGGCGGAGTCAAGTCCAAGCATATTGATGTTGCCCTGATTCACAACGGCGACAAGGGATACGAAGTCACCTTCAAGGGAACGGCGGCGCAGGAACAGGAAGATCTGCAGAACTACCTTCGCCGACGCCCGCACTCGCTCGAATGGATTTTCCGCAAGTGGATCCGCGATCCAAACGTAGCTTGGTTTTACGAGGGCCAATCGGTGGTCGACGGAAAAGAGTGCGAAGGCGTCACGCTGCTCGATAGTAAGAACGACTCCGTGAGCATCTTCGTCGACATGAATACGCATTATCCGGTCAAGATCAGCTATTCGTGGCGCGACCCGAAAGATAAGCAGAAAAATGTCGAAGAAGAGGTCTACGACAACTACAAACTCGAGCAGGCCATCTGGACTCCGCACTCGATCACACGCTATTTCAACGGAGAGACGTCGCAGCAGCGCTTTGTGAACACCGCAGTTTACAACCAGAAGCTGCCGGATGAAATGTTCGAAGCTGCCGTGACGTACGATCCGAAGGTTCCGGTGAAAAAGCGGTAATCGCGGCAAAATCAGGTAGGATTCTGGCAGCTATTCCTGCAAAAGTCGGACGAGTTTCCACCTTGGTAACCGAAGTATCTGCAACTCCCCAAACAAGTTAGCTGACGTCTCGGCGGCATGACCACGGAGTGTGGCCATTTTGCCACATACGAAAACCCATCCCAAAGGCTAAGCTGATAGACAACAAAAGACTTACAGCCTTTCCCTTTGACGCACGAACAAACAATTCGCGCTGCGGTGACTTGCACCGGAGTGGGCCTGCACAGCGGTGCTCCGGTCACTCTGCGAATTCTCCCCGCACCAGCCGGCACCGGGATTGTGTTCCATCGCACCGACCTCGACGGATTTGCCATCGAGGCCACCGGAAGCAATGTCGCCCGCGTCAGTTACGCGACCAGTCTAATGAAGAAAGGCGTGCTCATTTCCACCACCGAGCACCTGCTCTCCGCATTTATCGGGGTTGGCATCGACAACGCGATCGTCGAACTCGACAACCTGGAATTGCCAATACTCGACGGTAGCGCCCGTCCGTTCGTCGAGATGATTCAAAAGGCCGGTGTTCGCAAGCAGCGCAAAGCCCGAACTTATCTGCGGATCGTGCGCGATATCGAATTGCGCGAAGGCGATAAATTTATCGGCGTGTATCCGGCGGACGTTTATTCGGTCTCTTATTCAATCAATTTCCCGCACCCGCTCATCGGCAAGCAGAGTTTCTGCGTCCGGCTCACCAATGGAAGTTATCTCAAAGAGATCGCGCCGGCGCGGACATTCGGCTTTCTTCATGAAGCCGATGCCATGCGCCAGCAGGGCTTGATCCGCGGAGCCTCGACCGAAAACGCCATCGTACTGAACCGCGAAGAGGTACTGAATCCGCCATTGCGATTCGGAGACGAGTTCGTCCGCCACAAGGTCCTCGACCTTATCGGAGATTTGGCGCTGATCGGGAAGCAAATCCTGGGTTCGGTCGTGGCGGATCGCGCCGGACATGCCATGCATACGGCGCTCGTTTCGCGCATTCTGCGCGACCGATCTTACTGGGAAGAAACCACACTCGAAGACAGCGTCGCCGCGCCCGCTGTTGCGTCGGCAGCCAGCCTTAGCCTCTAGGCGCCCCTGCTCTGTCCCCCGACCTGTGCCGTTTCAATCGGCAACCCGCGTTCCGCCAACAAGCGCGACAGTTCGGCCTCCGCCTCCGCCCGCACGCGTTCCGCGAAAGCATTGGCACTTTGCCGGTACTCCGCCCCGAGTGGAGCGAGACGCACGTTCATATAAGGCTGGTCTTCTTCCAGTCGCTGCAATAGGCGCTGCGTTCTGGCAATTTTTTCCTCCAGGGAAATCGTGGCTGGGACAGGTCCGCGGAGAGTCATCTCCCTACACTGCCACAGCCGCGTCTGGGCACAAGTTGCAATCTGGGTGCTCGTCGGAAGTGCGCTTGGGAGGAAGCTTTAAGGAAGTCTAGGGAAGTGCGGCGTAAGACTGAAGCTTTTGTGGCATCTCTTCCTGGAGGCGGTCGGTCAGCCACTTTTCCAGCTGATATTGCGAGCTTTGTGGAACCTCAACAAAGCGAATCCCCGCATGGCCGCTCCCGTCACTCCACGCAATCTGACCCTTGAGTTCGAGCGAAGTGCCAGTTCCAGGAAGGGTGAAGCAAAACTTGCCGCCCGCATCCTTGGGCAACTTTCCCACAACTCGGATGGCCATGCCACCTTCACTCAAGTTGGTGGCGGCTCCGGTCATTTCTTGAGCGTTTGGAATGCTGATGCGCAACGGCATATCCAGGGGATAGCGGAAGTAGCGCCGCCGTTCGCGCACCATGAAATTGAGCGCCGCATTGAAGCAGCGCGCGGCATGCAACGGAGTCACCGGCTTTTGCAGAACGAAATTTGCACCCGAATGAAACGCGTCCTGCGTGGTCGTCTTTCCATTGACCACCGCAAAAGCCACAGACTTGGCGTTGCTCTGCGATTGGCGCAGGCCTTTCAGGAGAGTAAATCCGTTCTCCAGGTCATCGCAGTCGAAGATGACCGCATCAAATTTGCGCTTGGCCAGCAGATCATTTCCAGATCGGGAGTCTGCGCTGATGTGGACATCCACCGAGATCTTCTCCAGCGCTGGACGCAGGACTCCGAGCATGTCGGCATCCCGGCTGATGAGAAGGGCCTCTAGGTTCATAGCATTCCGATACTAAAGGGAGCCGGAGGGTTAAGAAAAGTGACCTTGGTACCGATGGAGATACTGGGCCAGGTTAGGACCTTCTGTCACCGCGGAAGGCACTCTGTGCGAGTCTCTTTTCGCTGGATTCTTCTGCTTCTCACCCCGAAACTGGTTCGGTGTCTGAAATCGCCTATCTTTCGCTGGGGTCGAATCTCGGAGATCGCGCCGCCAACCTCCGGGCGGCAATCGCTCAATTGGAGGTTGCGGGACGCCTTATCACGGTCTCGTCTTTGTACGAGACACAGCCTGTCGATGTCCCCGACCAGCCGTGGTTTCTCAACTGCGTAGCGGCGATTGAAACAGATAAGACTCCCAAAGAGCTGCTGCAACTGGCGTTGCAGATAGAAGCCACCATGGGCCGAATCCGCATGCGCGAAAAAGGCGCTCGCAACATTGATATCGACATCCTGCTGTTTGGTGATCGCGTAGTGAATGAATCAGGCTTAAAGATTCCGCATCCCGCTATGCATGGGCGGAGGTTCGTGCTCGAGCCTCTGGCGGAGATTGCTCCCGGGGCGCGTCATTCCGTGCTCGGCAAAACTGTGCGGGAACTACTGGCGGAGTTGCCGGCCGGGCCAGCCGTGCGGCGGCTTTGATTCTTCGTTTGAGCCGAAGCTATCAACCACAGAGGATGCAGAGTTGCACAGAAGAAACCGAAGGCGAAGTAGAGCCTCCTGATTGCAGACCTCTACGGAATGATGATCCTGCTGGCCTGCTCTTCTGGCCCGGCGATGCTGGACTGCTTCTCCGGAAATTGCTCAAAAAGGAAGTCTAAAAACGCCCGCGATTTCGGCCTGCCGGAGGTGCGAGCCATTCCCATTCGCAAGAGGAACACCAGGGCCTTGAGTACGTCCGAATCCCGCAGCCTGGTCTGGCCCATGTGTTTCATTTCGGCCTCGCGGAACTCCCGCACCATGGTCTCGATTTCGCGCGCGACATTCTGGTGGGCCACATTCGTCGTGGGCTGCTCATAGATGAGGTTCGAATTCACCAGCGTCTGGAAGCTCTTCGCCAGCGAACTCAGCGCCGCGATCAGATCACGATCCATGAGCGAACGCTCGACCCGGGCGCTCTTGGCGAGCGCAAAGCTGAGTCCGAGTATCAATTCCTCGCGGTCGTACAGAAACTGCTCCGCAATTTCGACGTCAGGGGAAAAGAGCTTCGCGGTCGAGCGGCGTTCGGGCCTCAGGACCTGCGGTGGTATGCTCGCGCGCCTGTCGTCGTGCCTGCAAAAGGTAGGTGCAGTCGCTCGGGCAATCGAGCGTCACCTCGCGCTGTTCTCCACAGCATTGCGGGCAGATCTTCCCATGGACAGCCGGACAAAACCGTCTCTCTTTTCGTTCGTTACAGATCGCACAACTCAAAGCTTTGCTCCCTAAGTAGTCTCAATTATTTCACGGCAAATCGTCTCAGAGGCGATCGCAGTCGAAGTGCACCATTCTTGATGCAAAAATGCAAATTGAATAAACTCGACTAATCGCGCCTATAACCGATTTCTATTTGTGTCGGTGCGCTTGACGCGTTAGCCTATCAAGTCATCCCCCGGTCTAATCTTGCTGGGCACCGCCCGAATTAAAAGGAGAGGCATGTCAACTGAACTTCGGAATTTTCTAGCGATCCCGTACGACGAACTCGAAGAGATGAATCTGAAGGCGAAGAAGCAGCGTCTCGACCGCGTCGCTCCCCACAAAATTCAGGAGGAGCGGCTCAAATACCTGACCGACGAGTCCCGTATCAAGGCCGTGACGGTGATGTTCAGCGACCTCGAAGGCCGTCTGCACATGCTCGACTATGACAAGAAATTCCTGCTCAAGAGCTACGACAACCTGACCTTCGACGGATCGTCGATTCGCGGGTTTACGGCGCAGCGCGAGAGCGACCTCCGCCTGGGCATCGACTGGTCCGCGTTTTATTGGGGCCCGTCCGACGTATTTGGTCCGGGCAAGGTTCTGGTTTTCGGCGAAGTAATCGACAAAGGCGGCGAGCCATATTCCGCGGACATGCGCGGCGTGCTGAAAACCTTTGCCGAAGGCTTGCACAAGAAACAGGGCTACACACTGAATGCCGCGAACGAAATTGAAGGATTCCTGTTCCAGGGGCCTGACGCCGAGCGTACGTACCACGAAACCGGCAAATTCGAATACGTAAACACCGGCGGCTACTATCATTCGCTGCCCGGAGATCCACTGCGCAATTTCATCGATACTACCGCTGAAGTGCAGCGAGCAATGGGGTTCCAGAACGAAAAGGACCACCCGGAGGTAGCGCCTTCACAGTTTGAAATCAACTACAGCTACGCGGAAGTCGTGGCGGCGGCGGATCACATACAGCTTTATAAGCTGATCTGCAGGCAGGTTGCGCGTAACCTTGGACTCACTGCTTCGTTCCTGCCGAAGCCGGTCGTAGGTGTGAACGGCAGCGGCATGCACACCAACGTTTCGATCAGCAGAGGCGGCAAGAATCTTTTCTGGGATCCGAAAGGCGAAGAGAAACTCAGCAAAATGGGCTGGGAGTTCGTCGACCGCATCCTGACCCACGGCAACGATCTTTGCCTGCTGCTGAATCCGAGCGTCAACGCCTATCGCCGCCTCGATCCGCACTTCGAAGCTCCGAATCAGATCAAGGCGTCGGCGGTCGATCGCGGATCCATGATCCGTATCCCGATCGGCAACGAGCGCAGCATGCGAGTCGAAGTACGTTCGGTAGCGCCGGATGCGAATCCGTATCTGGTGATGCTGTCGATCTTTAAGACTGGGCTTGACGGCGAAACTTCAAAGATCAAGAACCTGCGCCAGGCGGAACGTTACCTGCCCGACAACATCTATGACGCGTTGGCAAACTTCCGCAAAGCTGGCTGGACGTCAGAATTGATGGGTGAGGACGTAAAAGGCCGCTACGGCGACCTGAAACAGGCGTCAGCCGACCGCTGTCCGCGCCTGCTGGGAACGTTTGTAAAAGCGCCGGAAGTGCAGTATCACCACGACGTCTACAACCAGTACCTCTGGAATAAGTTCTAGAAAGTCTGGTGTGAGAGCTGTGGCGCGGCCCCATGACTCGCAAAAGGCTGCCAAGTTTATTGGCAGCCTTTTCTATTTGAAGACGGACAGCTGGCTAAGGATCAACGACCTGACTCAGTACCGCCGACAAACTTGGAGCGTTATCAGCGTCTCCTAGATATTCGGCGGTAACCGAGTCCGTGCCGACTGGCAGGTGTTTCGTAGTGAGAGTTGCGACGCCGTTTGAGTCCAGGAGCGCAGTTCCCAGAGTTGTTGTGCCGCTTACGAATTTCACTTTCCCGGTCGGCGTAGTCGGTGCGTCTGGATTTGGTATGGCTGTTGCCGTGAAGGTCACTTGCTGTTTGTAATTTGAAGGATTGGGAGCCGAGGTGACAGTTGTGGTCGTTGGCCACTTCGAGATCTCCACCCACATAAGCGCGGAACTCGGACCGAAGCCGTCCTGATCGTCCGTGTAAATCGCCTTGATCCGATGAGTCCCAGCGGTGAGAGCCGATGTTTGAAGCGTCCAGAAACACAGTTGTTGGTAAGTCCCCGTTCCGAGTTCGTTCCAAGCGCCATCGCTCCAGACGTAGAAGAACATCTGGCCACTGCAGATCGTGTGATAGACGTCGTGGCAATATTCATTCATATTCGCGGTCGCGCCCAGACTGAGCGGATCGGTGACGTATTGGTCACCGCTGTTAATGAACACTTTAGTCGTGGAAGGACAGGGCGGTTGATAGTACTGCGGCCTCGGGCCGGTGGCTCCAGCATTCAGCGCGGCCGCGATCAGGGACGGGCTTGCGGCGTCGCCAATCTCATTGCTCGCCTGAATCTTGGTCGCATCGTAATAAAGCGCCGTTTGCAAGGGTGCTGCCGAAGGGAACTCCTGAGCGCGCGCTTGAGCGGCTTGAGCCAAAGAATCGGACTGCGTCACCTCCAGCACGGCCAGCAAGGGGGCGAAAACGGCGAAACAGCAGAAGAAGCGAAAAAGGGACTTCATACGGCCTCCGGCAAACTAGGGCGCTCATCTCCCCGGGTCGATTACGGCTCCGTCAACTCCGGGGGAGGAGGGCAGAAGGCCCCCGGGAACGCGATAATGATGCTCTCCTGGCGAGCGGTGGTCAATAGCGAAGGCCGGCGCCGAGGCCCCTGGGGGAGTCCGGCATTTTCGCGTCGAAGGGTCATTCAAGCCTTACCCTTTCGGGGACTATGCCCCATCCTCCCGACTTGCGATAATTGCTGTTTCCAATGGAACTCACTGTTTTTGATCAGCGCTGGCTCCCTAAATCAGTTCTCTGCTTGCGCGAATACAACCTGAATAAATTTCTGCACGACCTGGTCGCCGGTATCACCGTCGGTCTGGTCGCGCTGCCGCTGGCGATGGCCTTCTCTATCGCGTCCGGACTGACTCCCCAGGCTGGGATCTACTGCGCTATCGTCACCGGCTTCATCATCTCGGCGCTCGGCGGATCGACGACTCAAATCGGTGGCCCGACCGGAGCCTTTGTCGTGGTCATCTCCGGCATCGTCGCGCTGCATGGCGTCGATGGCTTGTTCATGTGCACGGTGATGGCCGGATTCATTCTGGTCATCATGGGCCTCACTGGCATGGGTACCGCGGTGAAATATATTCCGCGGCCGATCGTGATCGGCTTCACCAACGGCATCGCCGTCCTTATCGCCAGCACGCAGATCAAAGATTTCTTCGGCCTCAAGCTCGAGAAAGTCCCCGGAGTGTTCTGGCTGCGCATGGAAGCCCTGGCGCTTAACTTCCATACGATCTCAATCGAAGCGACCGCGCTGGCCGTGGGTACGATCGTGGTCATCCTGGTTTGCCGCGCATTTTCCCCCCGCGTGCCGGGCGCGATTGCCGCGCTGGTGCTGGGTACGGTCGCGGTATGGGTTTTCAAACTTCCCGTCGCAACCATTGGCTCGCGTTTCAACGGAATTCCTAGCGGGCTGCCGCACTTTCACATTCCCACATTTCGAACTGACTTGATCCATGGACTTCTCGGCCCGGCGATGACGGTCGCCATGCTGGGCGCGATCGAATCGCTGATGTCCGCGGTTGTGTCGGATCGCATGAGCAGCAGCACGAACGCCAACGACCGCCACAATCCGAATGTCGAACTGGTGGCGCAGGGCGTCGCCAACGTGATCTCGCCAATGTTTGGCGGCTTGCCAGCCACAGGTGCCATCGCGCGCACCGCGACCAACATTCGCGCTGGGCGCTAAAACACCAGTCGCCGGAATGATTCACGCGCTCACTTTGCTGGCCGTTCTTCTATTCGCCTCGAAGCTGGTGAGCTTCGTGCCCATGGCGGTGCTGGCCGGAATTCTCATGGTTGTAAGCTACAACATGGGCGAGTGGATGGAAATTCCGTCGCTGCTCAAGCTTACGAAGACCGACATCAGCGTGTGGCTGGTCACCTTCGCCCTGACGGTCTTCGCCGATCTGACAGTCGCGGTGCAGGCGGGAATGATCCTGGCCGCTCTGCTCTTCATCAGCCGAGTCGCTGCCACGACCACCGTTTCCCAGGTCACGGACGACTACGTCGAAGATGGACGCGTCCACATCCTGCAAGACAAAGACATTCCCTATTACGCGACAATCTTCCGTATTCACGGGCCGTTCTTATTCGGCGCAACCGACAAGATCGACGTCGTCACTGAACATTTGCACGAATTGCCGCCTGTGGTGATTCTCCGCCTTAGAAATATGACGGCCCTCGATGCCACCGGCCTCTTCGCCCTCGAAGAAGTCGCGCGAACTCTGAAAAAGAGTGGTCGCGAGTTGATTCTCTGTGGAGCCAGAGAGCAGCCCCTGAAACTGATTCAGCAGACAGAATTTGAAGAGCTAGTCGGCCCTCAAAACATCTGCGATAACGTGCAGGATGCTCTGAGCCGCGCGGAAGAGGCGTTTGAAAGATTGCAACCGGCGGCGAAGGGCGCGGCCAAGTAGCGCCCTTCACCGTTATCAAGAGCTTTGGCCTGTTTCGCAACCAAAGCTACTGCGCTAGATAGCGAGCCACGTAGGCGTTGTCATTGACGAAATTGAACTGCGCCGTGCCAACGGCCACGATCTTGCCGTCGCTTTGGATCGCAAGACCAGTCAACCACGAATACTCGGCGGTCCCTGTGGTGGTAGTCACAATCCCCCCCGATCCGAAGGTAGTGTCCAACTTGCCCGTACTGGTAAAGCGAGCAAGCCCGAAAGAGGACGTGGATGATTCTCCCGAAGCCGTGGCTGCGGCCGCCCCGGCGGCGACCACATCGCCGTTGGATTGGATGGCGACGGCGAAGGCACCGGAAAACGGGGCACTCGTGCCGAAGTCCGCAGTCGCAACTCCTCCGGTGCCGAAGGTCTTATCGATCATGCCGTTGGCGCTGTAGCGAACGACGCCGAAGCCGACATCGTTTGCCTTGGGCGGGGTCGCGAGGTTACTGGAGAGCGCGCCCGCGACGACGATCTTGCCATCGCTTTGTAGTAGCAGAGCCGAGGCCGAAGCGACACACGCCGCCGTTCCCGACGCACCAAAGGTTTTGTCGAGGGTGCCATTCGAGCTATACCGGCTGATCGTGCCGGCCTGAACTAAGGGCTGCGCTTGAAATACAAGCCGCGCAGGTTCGCCCGAGGCGACCAGTATCTTTCCGTTGGCCTGCACCGCAATCTGGGTCGGTCCTGGATTTACCAGGTTGACGATGCCGCTGCCGCCGAACGATGTGTCGAGTTGGCCACTCGAGGTAAAGCGGGCCAGGACGCTTGGATTGCCGGCGGCCACCAGGATCGCTCCGTTCGGTTGCAGAGCTAGACTGCCGGAAGGACCAAACGAAATCGCCGTGGTCGTGGTGATGCCTCCGCTGCCGAAAGACGTATCCAGAGCACCGTTGGTTTCAACGCGCACCACTTGCACGATAACGCCCGCGCTGCCCTCAGTTGCTCCAGCGGCAACAATCTTGCCGTCAGATTGAATGGCGAGTGCGAAAAATCCGAAGGCGGCTGTGACGTTGGCCACGCCTCCGGAACCAAAGGTGGAGTCAAGCGAACCGTCGGTGTTGAGGCGAATCAGCGTGTCGGCGAACGCGTTATTCGCGAGCCCTGTGCCGGCCATGACGATCTTCCCGTCACTTTGGATGGCGACTGCAGCCGCCGATGACTTGGAAGTTGTCGTGGCAAAAATGCCGTTGTTGGCAAAGGTCGTATCGAGCTGGCCAGCTTGGCTGGATGCCTGAGTAGAGGCGCAGCACAAAACAGCGATGGCGAATAGGGAAAGGCTTTCAGGGAGAGTGAGTCGCACGGGATCCTCCAATGCGGCGAGATTTTCTTGGGAAGAGAATTTCTGCCCGCGGTAAGCATACTCATACGAACTGGGGCAGACATGTGTCGGTGAATTGTAAAATGTTTGTCAAACTTGAGCGCCAGAAAGACGCCAGAGTCGAGGGGACAGCGCACCCGCCATTTGGGGAAGGGGCGCGGTGGCAGTCCGAGGTTCCTGCTAGTGCATTGCCGCCGCATTCACCAGGTTCGCATTCAGATAGCGGCTCATTGCCAGGTCGATAATCGAACCGATCAGTTCGGTATAGCTCAGTCCATGCTCCTTCGCAGCCATGGCAAACTCCTGCCGGCTGGCCAGCCACGGATTCGGATTCGCCTCGATCACATAAACATCGCCGTTCGGAGCCAGCCGCATGTCGATACGTCCGTAATCGCGAAGCTTAAGCGCACGATAAGCGGCCAGCGCCGTATCTTCAAGACGCTTGCGGGTCGCGTCGTCGAGATCTTTTGCAATGGCCGATTTTGTAAGCTTGTAAGCATCGGTGTTCTTTTCGAACTTTACGTCGTAGCTGGCAATTTTCGGCGTGCCCTCCGGCAAGCGCGACAGATCAAGCTCGACCAGCGGCAGAACCTGTGCCCGCTCGTAGCTGCCCAGAACTCCTGCGTAGATTTCGCGGCCCTCGATGTATTCCTCAATCAGCGCCGGGGAATCGAATTCATCCTGGATGTATTCGATCCGCTGCATCATCTCTTTCACATTCTTCACAACCGCGCCCGCATCGATGCCGATCGATCCATCCTCCCACGATGGTTTCACGATGAGCGGGAAAGAAATGTCATGGGCATGCTCAATGCGCCCGCGATACGAAGTCGCGAAGAATGGGGTCTTGATGCCATGGAACGCGAAGATCTTTTTGGCGATTGCTTTGTCCTGGGCCAGAATAATGGCGTGGGGACCGGCGCCGGTGTAGCGCAATCCCAGCAGGTCGATGTATGCGACTACGTTCATCTCTCTGGTGTCGTCGCCGTCGAATGACTCAGTAAGATTGAAAATCAGGTCGGCATCGCACTTCGCCAGCGAATGCAGCGACTGCGGACGCCCGTCCAGTTCGAAGTACGAAGGCTCGTGTCCCAACTTCTGCAGCGCCTCGAAGATTTCCTCGCGGTCCGTCTTCTCTTTCTTGACCTTCTTGATCTTCTTTGCGTTCTTGCGAGGCTTCGGTGCGGGTTCCGCTTCTTCTTTTGCCGCCGCCGCGACCGGATCTTCATTCCACAGGTCGTACAGCAAAGCGATTTTCAGTTTTGCTCCGATCATGATGTTCTCCCTCGGAAGCTAGTGGCTAGCAGCCAGCAGCTTTCTACGGCTGTATAAACTTTCCTTTCGTCACATATGTCATCACCAGCGCGGTCGCATAGGCGGTAACTTCCGCAAGATGCTCCGCGCTGCGCGTTTTGTCAGCGCGCAGGTCGAGTTCGCCCGTACGCTTTTCAATCCTGTCAATCAACGTCTTGATCAGCGGACGCTGCGCTCCGGTCCACTGCGCCACCTTGTCGATCACCGCCTTGCGGTGCTGGTGCAGAAATTCGTTCGCCGCGACCGCCGTCTTCTTCCGCTTCGACACCGGAAAGATATCGCGCAAGTCCGTATCCGGCGTCAGTTCAGTGACCGCAACTTCCTCCCGGCCATTCTGCTGTGATAAAACTCCGCGACGGTTGTTTCCATCTCGTCGACCGTGATGTCGGTCTGCCCGCGACGCCGCGGAGGATCGCTCTTGCCCAACTTCCGCGCCAGCCGGTTCAGATATTGCAACTTCTCCATCGCGCCCCAGCCGCGATAGCGCTTGCGCCAGTTTGAGCGCGGAGTCAGCCACACCGCAAACGTCTCGGCAAAATCTTCATCCGGATGCTTCTGCGCATACCATCCCGGCAAATGCCGCACATAGTCGCGCGAAAACGGCGCGGGCCGGTAGTTGTCGCGATAAGGACGCCGGAACGGCCCAAAATCTGTTTCCACTCCGGTTTGGTATGCAGCTTGTACGCATACGTAAACGCGTGCCCCGCCTCATGCCGCAGGTACATCATGATTTCTCTCGCGTCTTCGAGATCATGCGTTTCTTTTTCCAGCTGCGCCAGCGCCGCATTCGCCAGGTAAAACGGAATCCCGATAATCGGCTCCCCGACGGACATCCCCACTCATCGGTCAAATAAACTTGCCGGACGAAATTTTGTCAGGCCTTTGGCGGCCAGCTCTCGATAGAGCTGTTCGACAAAGCGCTCTACCGGAGACCCTTCGAGCTTAAGCCCCAGCTCGCGAATCGGCCGACTCAGAAGTTCCTGTCGCGTCAGATCGTCAGCTGCGTCAGATCGCGGTTCGCGGATTCAGTTTTCGCAGTCTCGTGCACAATCGCTCGCTCACAAAAAGTCTGCAACCGCGCGGGCACGCACGGGGGGAGGCAGTGTCACTACCGTTAACAGTAACGGAAAGCGGGGTTGATTAGAAGTGACTGCGGTAATGCGGGACCACGACACAGACGCACTCAAGGACTTGCGCCGCGCCGAGAATAGGAAGCGCGTAACGTCAGTTGTGCCGATGGCTGTTGAAATTGTATTCGCTGTTTAGCGCCTTAGATCGGCTCCGCAGTCCGTTCTTGGCGATTTACGAAAGCGCACTTCCCGCCGCCTTAGCTCGTTTGTCCGCCCACTTCAACGCCACGCGCCCAACTTCTTCCGGAGTGATCCCGCTATTCTGCCGCCAGATCATGAAGCGCAGATACGCATCCTCAAATTCGTGGACTACCTGATCTGCGGCGACTGGCTTGATGTTGTGCCACTCGCGCTGCGTCTTGAATTGCGAATAAAGCTGATCCGTCGGCGTGCCCTGTTCGGCGCGAATCGTCCGCACCCACTCGGGACGATCCAGTCCCGTCGGCGCAAGCGTAGTAAGCGTGTGGCTGCTGCCATCGGTAAAGCGGCTGGCAAATTCAATCCAGCTGCCCACTCGCGGATGATCGTAGATATGTGCCTCTATAAACGTCTCCGGATGGTGCATCATGCGAATCAAAACGCCCGGCATCTTGTCGACGGTATAGACGCCCAGATCCTTGAACCCCAGGCTGCGCAACGGCGCGGCTTGTTGTTCGACCGCCGGCCCATTCGTCCACGCCGGAGAATCGGTGAGCGCCAGCTTGATCTGGTCGGGAGTGCGGTTCAGGGCGCGTTTTCCAATCTCAGAGAGTGCACCCCGCACCACTCCCCGCACAAACAGCCGGACGAACACTTTCATCAGAATGTAGACCGCCACAATCGCGATCACCAGCCCCAGCAGGATGGTCTGATTCATGATGCCCCCCGAGCCCGGGCAAGCAGGGTGAAAGTCTGCCCGCAGTTTTGCTCATTCCAGCAAACTTCCGGGAGGCGAGGAAGATTACTGGAGCCTGTGGGCTTTTGGCTTACGTTGGCAACAGCCGCAGGGGTAGCACGGAAGCGTAGTTCTGGAAGTCGTGATCCGTGGTCAATATGCTCCACCCGCGACGATGCGCGGCGGCGCAGATCAGGAAGTCGATGGCCGACCCGGCAACCCCGCGCGCGCGACAGCGGTTGTTCATGTGGGCTGCTTCTTCGTAATCCGCTGCTTCGAGTGGTTGCTCCGGGAAGGCTCGCAGGTAGTCGCGCAGCTTCCGAAACTGCGCTTCCTCACGAATGCCAGAAAGCAATTCCTGTCGAACCGGCCCCAGCAATTGCACGCGTCCCTCGCGCACCAATTCGGCGAGGGCCTCGACGAGCTGCCGCTCCCGAGGATTGAGGTGCTCCGGCTTCCGCCGTAGTGCGAGCGACCACACAGGAGTATCCACCAGTACGATCATGGGCGGCGCCGCGGGCTCCTAGTGGTACGACGGCCTCCGTCTCGCCGCCGTTCGGTCTTGTAGTTGTAGGTAGGGTCAATCGATTTCGAGTCGGACGTAAAAGTTCCAAAGGCTTCCAGGATCCGCATCTGCTGCCTTCTGCGGACGTATTCCTCCAAGGCAGCCGTAACCGCTTCCTTCTTCGACTTGTGCCTCCCGGCACGCTGCGCTTCCTCGATAAGCCCGTCATCCAATGCAAGATTCGTCGCCATGTGTAAAGTATTACACATAGCAATGTGTAAGAAAAGAGAGAAAAACATAGTCCTGTACGCCAAGGTAAGAAGCACCCACAAAACGAGAGGCGCGGACTGGAAGCCCGCGCCATCACAAAACAGCCAAAGACTAACGACAATCGATCAACGACTGGTCTACTGAATCAGCGTCCCATTCCCATTCGGCTCTTCCGGCGGAATCACCGACTGCCGCAGCGACCCGGTCTCCCGGCTCCACGTTCAGCAATCGTACGCCTTGCGCCGAACGTCCCGATTCGCGGATGAACTTCGACTCAATGCGGATGATCTTTCCGTACTGGCTGATCAGCATCACTTCCGATTTCTCCGTCACCTGCGAGATGCCCACGACTTTACCGTTACGCTCGGTGGTCTTGACGTTGATCACGCCCTTGCCGCCGCGATTGGTCAGGCGATACTCGTCGGCGGGAGTGCGCTTGCCGTAGCCGTTCTCCGTTACCGAGAGAATCAGCGAGCCCTTCTCGGTACGAGATCGGCGACTTCGGAGCAACATCGCCTTCTTTCGCGACCGCCTTGGCCTCCGGCTTGAGTGTCGTGGCCATGCCGACGATGTAATCCTTCTCGCCGAGGTTCATGCCGCGTACGCCCGTCGCGTTGCGTCCCATCGGGCGGACGTCATTTTCGTCGAAGCGGATCGCCTGTCCGTCATGCGATGCGAGGAAGACAATCTGGTTCCCGTCAGTTAGTGAGGCTGCGACCAGTTCATCGCCTTGTTCGATATTGATGGCGATGATGCCGCGCGACATCACGTGCGAGAAGTCTTTCACCGCGCTTTTCTTCACCGTGCCGTTGTGCGTGGCAAAGAAGATGTACCGATTCTCCTCTTCCAGATCGCGCACCGCGAGCATAGTGCGGACGGTTTCCCCCGGTTGCAGAGACACCAGGTTGCCGACGTGCTTGCCTTTGCCCGCCGCGCTCACATCCGGAATCTCATACACCTTCAGCCAGTACACGCGTCCCGTGTTGGTGAAGATCAGAATGTAGGCGTGCGTCGAGGCGATGAACAGATGCTCGACGAAATCCTCGTCGCGCGTCTTCATGCCGGTGCGCCCGGTGCCGCCGCGGCGCTGCATGCGATAGGTCGAAATCGGAGTGCGCTTCATGTAACCGGAATGGCTGACGTCACCGCGACCTGCTCGTCGGCGATCAGGTCTTCCAGCATGATTTCGGCAGCTTCGTCTTCGATCACGGTACGGCGTTCGTCGCCGTAAAGCTTCTTGACCTCTTCCAGTTCCTTGATGATGACTTTGCGCAGCTTCGCTCGGACGCGAGAATCGATTCGAATTCCGCAATCGCCTCGCGCACCTGCTTCAACTCGTTAGAAATTTCGTCGATCGAGAGTTTGGTCAGGCGGTGCAGTTGCAGTTCGAGGATGGCGTCGGCCTGCTTCGCCGTGAACGGCTTTTCAGCATTCGAGCTTCGGAGCGCGGCCTGTCGTATTGATGTCGATCTTCTTGCCGCCGAAGTAGGCGACCAAGTTTTCGCGCGCGTCACCGCGGTTGGCGCTGCCGCGAATGATCGCGATTACGTTATCCAGGTGATCGAGCGCGGTAAGGTAGCCTTCCAAAATGTGCTCGCGGTCGCGCGCCTTGGAGAGCAAGTACGAGGTTCGGCGCCGCACCACATCGACGCGATGGTCGATGAAGTGTTTGATCGCCGGATCAGCCCCATTTCTTTCGGCTGGCCGTTGACCACCGCCAGCAGAATGATGCTGAAGCCTTCCTGCATCGAGGTGTGCTTGAAGACTGGTTGAGCACGATCTGCGGTTCGGCTCCGCGCTTGAGCTCGATCACGATGCGCATGCCGTCGCGCTGCTTTCGTCGCGAATGTCGGAAATGTCGTCAATCGTCTTCTCGTTCACCAGATCGGCATGCGCTCGATCAACCGCGCCTTGTTCACCTGGTACGGAATTTCCGTGACAATGTCGCCTGCTTTTCTTTAGTGACGTTCTCGATAGCAGCGCGAGCGCGCATCATGAAGCGTCCGCGGCCGTACGGTAGGCCTCGAAGATTCCAGCGCGCCCGTGAATGATGGCGGCGGTCGGAAATTCCGGGCCCTGCACGAACTTCAGAATTTCAGGCAACTGCGCGTTGGGATTATTCACCAGCGTAATCGTGGCATCGACGATCTCAGTTAGATTGTGCGGAGGAATCTTCGTCGCCATGCCAACGGCGATTCCGTCGGAGCCATTACCAGCAAATTCGGATATCGCGCCGGTAGAACTGCCGGCTGCGTCTCCGTGCCGTCGTAGTTCGGATAAAAGTCGACTGCTTCTTTATCGAGATCTTCGAGCAGCGCGGTTGAAACGCGCGTCAAACGAGCTTCGGTGTAACGATCGGCTGCAGGAGGATCGCCATCGACCGACCCAAAGTTCCCTTGTCCATCGACCAGCGGAGCGCGCATGGCAAACGGCTGCGCCAGGCGCACCAACGCGTCGTACACCGCGAGGTTGCCGTGCGGATGGTACTTGCCCATCACTTCGCCGACGATGCGGGCGCACTTACGCGTGGCGCCGCCCGGGGCGAAGGCCCATCTGCTGCATGGTGTAGAGAATGCGCCATTGAACGGGCTTCAATCCGTCGCGGACGTCAGGCAGCGCGCGGCCAATGATCACCGAGAGGGAGTAGTCGAGATAGACCGCTTCATCTCCTCTTCAATGTTGACGGGCTGCATGTTCAGCGCGCCGGGACCGGTAGGAGCGTCGCCGCCGGGAGGAGGAGTTAATGGAAGTTCGGGATTTTGAGGATCGTCAGCCATGAATGTCAGTTCTCAGTTGCTCATTTAGGACGAACATCTCGCCCGTCCAGGCGGAGCAAAGCCCCGCTATTTTGGTGATGCCGAAAATGAAGCTAAGTCAGTGCATCTACATATGTTTATCTGGATAGTTTTGCTTCGAAATTATACCACGAATAGCGCTCTTCTGGACTGCTTGGGAGCTGGCGACCATAGATGGACAACTCGGCACATTTTCGGACGAACGGATAAGGGGAATGGGTAGTGAGTGTAATGAGATTTCGCAACAACTGGGTGAACAGCACTCTCCGCGCCTTGTATTGACACCGGATTCTATGCGACGAAAAGTTGCTACTCCGAGCGACTCTTTAGGAACATCGTCACGAGTTTTGCTGCCGGATGTCTATGAAGATATTCAAGCCACGAACGTTCCGTGTTTTCAGTGCGAACATTAGAAGGATCGAGATCAACCGAATTCTGCCATACGACTGTTCCATCTCTATCTTTTACTTCCAGTGTGTAAGCGTTCCTTATTGCGATGTGGATTTCGTCTCCTGTGGCTGTGCGGCTTTCAGTCTCGACATTTCGGTCAAAATGGAACACGAGATCGGCGCTGTTGCGATCATCTTTCCATCGGAGATCAGAGGCCGCCAAGACAAGATGAGCACTGTCGAGAACCGAAGTGTCCCCAGCTTCGTTATCAATGAACACAGTTGTCGCCGTCTTCACGTTTCGCGGGAGGTGCCCGGACTGTCCCGATGCGAAAAAGTACGAAAGCAGGAGGATCGTCGAATCGAAGTTGACCCTTCTGGGCAAATATAGAGGTCATCTGCCATCTTATTTTTTGTCTTGAAAAAGAGCCATAATTAAAAAACTCCTGGTTTTCTCTCCAAACAACTATATGATGTCAATTAGAGGGGTTTGATGGATATTGAAGGCACTGAAATTTTTATAAGTCAAGGCACTGGAAACTTGAACTTTGTCCTCATACATAATGCAGGCTCCGACCATCGTTTTTTTACGCATCAGATTGAACTATTAAGAAAATTTGGCGATGTC
>CAVRYB010000045.1:0-31539 GCA_963725295.1 uncultured Acidobacteriaceae bacterium | reverse complement strand
TTGTCGGCACCTGGACACGGCTCAGGACCTCCGCGCTACAGGCCGGGGCGGACCTAGTGATGGGCGTCGTGACAGGCGTATTGAGCAGGGTCGGGCAAATGAGCAGGTTTTCGCCGACATGGGCGCAACGATCATCGCCGATGCAGGGGATGTCATCTGAACGGCTCTATGGCCAACGCCGTCAAACACTTGTACGAGTTCGGTCCGTTCCAGCTTGACCCCGGCGAACGCCTGTTGCGACGGGGCGAGGAGCGTCTTGATCTTCCGCCCCGCGTGTTTGACACGCTGCTGGCGCTGGCCGAAAGCGACGGGCGTCTGCTGGAAAAAGATGCGTTGATGGACCGCATCTGGCCGGATGCGGCCGTTGAAGAAAACAATCTGACGCAAGCCATTTACCTCTTGCGTAAGGTTCTGCAGGATGGGGAAAACGGCAATCGCTATATCGAGACCGTTCCCAAACGAGGCTATCGTTTTGTTGCTGCGGTTCGGGACGTTGGCTGCGATTCCCCGGTTTCTGCTGGACCGGGACCTTTGCCCGTCGTTGTGACGGATTCGTCAGCCAATGCGCACCCGTTCTGGCGTTGGGCGGTGTTAGTTCTAGCTGTTATCGTCGTTGGCTTGGTCGCCTTTCCGATTGCGCGCCGGTTTCGTTCACGAGCCATCGGGGGAGGCAATGGTATCCAGTCGCTGGCGGTGCTGCCGTTGCAGAACCTGTCAAATGACTCTGGCCAGGATTACTTTGCCGACGGCTTCACTGAGGAACTGGTCACCGAGATTGCGCAGATTCGTTCGCTTCGCGTGATATCGCGAACTTCTACGATGACCTACAAAGGCAGCAAGAAGCCTTTGCCGCAGATCGCTAATGAACTGCACGCGAATCTGATTCTCGAAGGTTCGGTGGTGCGCGACGGAAGTCGTGTGCGGTGACCGCCCAGCTCATCAACGCGCAGACGGACACTCATCTGTGGGCGAAGACATACGACGGCGACGTCAAAGACATCCTCGACATCCAGAGCCGGATTTCGCGGGCGATTGCCGACGACATCCGGCTCGATCTCTCGCCGGAGGAAAAGGAACGCCTCGCCTCAATACCGACCGTTGACCCAGAGGCGCATGATCTGTATCTCAGGGCGAGTTACCAGTTCGCTCTGCAGACGCCCGCGTCAATCCGGCAAAGTCTCGACCTTTATCAGCAGGCTACCGCCAAGGATCCGTCGTTTGCGATGGCATACGTCGGTATCGCTCAGGCCGAAGCGGCATTACTGCAGATCACTGCGGAGTCGGTCGAAGATTCGATTCATCATCAAAAAGATGCGCTGGCGCATGCCCTTGCGATCAACCCCCATCTCGGCGATGCCCACGGGATGCTGGCATCTCTCATTTACGTTCAGGACTGGGACTGGCCCCGTGCCGAGCATGAATTCCAGCTGGCGCTAGCGGAAGGAGCACGCGCTCCGACCGAACAACGCTACGGAAGTTGGCTGGTTACACGTGGACGGTTTGCCGAGGGAACGGCGCACTTGCAGACCGCGCTCGAGCTGGATCCGCTGGGAAAGTCGCCTCGCGTCAACCAGTTTTTCGGCCTTTACTTCCAGCGAAAGTACCCAGAAGCGCGGCAAGAAGTCGCAGAGACTCTGGTATCGAGCCCCGAATGGTTTGCCGGCCATGCATTATTGGGACTGGTATCCGCCACCCAGCATGACTGCGCGGAGACGGAGAAGCAGGCGCAGTGGATGTCGCAGAAGTATCCTTCACCCGTCACCGACTTCGAGCTCTCTCTGGTCAGCGTCTGCCACGGCGACTCTGCGCAGGCGCGCAGCTACCTCGAACACGCCACCGCTTACAAAGGCCCAGCTTTCATGTCGCCCTACCAACTCGCCCTGGGATACGCTTTCGCTGGCGAGAAGGAATCTGCGATCTCGTATCTGGAGAAGTCTGCCGATATGCGTGAGTCACAGGTTCTCTATATCAAAGTTGATCCCTTGTTCGACGGGATTCGGTCCCAGCCGCGGTTTGTGAACCTGGAAAGAAGAATGGGACTGGAGCCCTAACGGCGTACAGTCCGAATTGGGTTCGTTCTACAATTAGGCATGTCTCGCCTCGAACAGATAGCTGATCTCGAAAAGCGTTTTCTACTTCCAACCTACAATCGATACCCCGTCGCGTTTGAGCGTGGCAAAGGTGTTTTTCTCTACGATTTCGAAGGCAAGAAATATCTCGATTTCGTGGCTGGCCTCGGCGTGAATGCTCTGGGGCATGCGCATCCGAGAATCGTGAAGGCGATTCGCGAACAGGCGGCGCGGGTGATTCACCTCTCGAATCTCTACTACAACGAATATCAGGGGCAGCTTGCTGAGCGGTTGTGCCAGCTTTCTGGGCTGGACCGCGTCTTCTTTTCCAACAGCGGCACCGAGGCGATGGAAGGCGCGATCAAACTGGCGCGTCTTGCCGGTCACAAGGCCGGAGGCGATGCGAAATGCCAACTGGTGGCGCTGCAAGGCTCGTATCACGGGCGCACCTTTGGCGCGATGTCGCTGACCGGGCAGGACAAATATCGTAAGGGTTTTGAGCCGATGCTCGAGGGCGTGACGTTCATCGAGCGCAATGATGTCGCAGCTCTGCACGCCGCGGTGAATGCGAATACCTGCGCCATCGTGCTTGAGCCGATTTTTGGCGAGGGCGGGATATTGGAATGTTCGGAAGAATTCCTCCGCGCCTGCCGCGCGGTGGCCGATCAGCATCAGGCAGCGCTGATTTTTGATGAGATCCAGTGCGGCCTGGGGCGTACGGGCCGAATTTTCGCTTTCCAGAGTTTCGGCGTGACACCCGACATCGTGACCATCGCCAAGCCGATCGCGGCTGGCGTTCCGCTGGGGGCTTTCCTGTCGAAAGAAAAATTTGCTTCCGCGATTCACGCCGGGCAGCATGGCACGACGTTTGGCGGAGGTCCGCTCGCGTGCCGCGTGGGGCTGGAATATCTGGCCATCGTCGAAGAAGAGCATTTGCTCGACAACGTGGAGAAAGTCGGCGGCTACCTGAAACAACAATTCGAAGGGCTGGTCGGAAAGTGCGCGGCGGCGCGAGAGGCGCGCGGGCGCGGATTCATTCAGGGGCTGGTGCTCGACATTCCGGCGCGTCCACTGGTGGAGCAGGGGCTGGCGGAGGGTGTTCTGTTCAACGTCACGCAGGATACGGTGCTGCGCTTCCTGCCGCCGTTCTTGCTGGAAGAAAAGCACGTCGACAAAGGCATCCGGGTGTTGAAGAAACTGCTCGGCAAGAAACGGGGAAAAAGGTCGGCGCCCGCGGCTACGGCGGCCGATTAGAGCGAAAAAAGGGGGAACCAGGAGGCTCCCCCACAGCTATAGAGGCGATATCAATTAGTGAGAAGCAGCCTGCGAGGAAATCGTTGCCTATCGGGACACAAAATGCGGAAGAGAGACCGGGAACGGCCGGCGGGGCGGGGGATCACCCGGCAATCGAAGAGTGCTGGCTCGACCTGCCCGATGGACGGATGCGCTATCTGAAGACTGGTTCGGGACGTCCGCTCATTCTCGTGCATGGCCTGATGGGGTATGCATTCTCCTGGAGATTTAGCATGCCTGCGCTGGCTCCCCACGCCACGGTGTACGCCATCGATAATCTGGGGGCTGGATTCTCGACCATTCGCGAGGGTGCGGACTGCAGAGTCCGGGCCACCGCCGAGCGCGTTCTGCAGTTCGCCGACGCCATGGGTTTGCGCGAGTTCGATCTGCTCGGAACGTCTCACGGCGGGGGCGTGTCAATTCTGGCGGCGGCGATCTGTGCCGAGAGAAAGGATCAGCGCCTGCGGAGGCTGATTCTGGTGGCGCCGGTCAACCCCTGGTCGCGGCACGGGAAACAGCTAGCGCCGTTTCTTGGCACTCCGCTGGGGTCGACTATTTTCCAGAATACGATCGAGCGCTGGCGGCCTTTTGACATACTTTGGCTGCGGAGGTTGTTCGGCGATGGATCGAAAATTCCGCCCGATTCGCTCGAGGGCTACCGGTTGCCGGTGATCAAGAATCATGGGTTTCAGCATGGCGCGCGGATTGTGAAGAATTGGACGTCCGATCTCGCAGAAATCGAAACCGCGCTGCCGAAGGTTCGCGATTATCCGACGTTGCTGGTGTGGGGGACGCTCGATCGCGCGGTTGAGTTTCGGTCGGCGGAACCGCTGAAGCAGAACTTTCGGAACGCACGGTTGGTGGCGTACAGAGGGGTCGGCCACTTGCCCTATGAAGAGGCTCCGAAAGAGTTCAATCGGACGCTGATTGAATTTCTGACAGCACCCAGTTAACGGGATTTGGTAGCATGCCCTGTCTGTTCATCCTGCTCGCACCTGAAATACCGTTCTACCGACAAAGGCCCTAATGAGGCATCTCGCATTAATCGCTCTGGCTGCGTTCTCGTTGAATCGGGGAGTGGCGGCCCAATCTAGTCCCAATTCCAATCCGGCTTTTGCTGAGCAATTCGAAGCAGGGAAGCGGGCTCTGAACGATGGCCACTACAAAGATGCATTGGGAGCATTGAAGAAAGCCGTCAAACTTCAGGAGGACTGTTTCGCCTGCTACACAGGGCTAGCTGTCGCGAATTTGAAACTGGGGGAGGAGAAAGCTGCGCTCGAATCCTGCGACAAAGCGATCGCTGCCGCCAAGAGTGATTCGGCGCGGGCGTATGCCCATAATTTGAAGGGCCAGGTTTTGATCGCCAGTGCCGAAAAGCCGAATCGCCTTGAAATGGCGGAAGCAGAATACCGGATGGCCGTCCAACTGGACCCCACAGCAGCGGCCTACCACCTGAATGTTGCGACGGCGCTCGTCCGGCAGTCAAAGGATGAGGCCGCGAAAACCGAACTGGAAGCTTGCCTGAACGCCAATCCCAATCCAGAAGTGGCCAAGAGCGCGAAGGCATTGCTCGCGGATCCACGACGGGGACGGGAGACGTTCGCTCCAGATTTCAAAGTGAGGACGTTGAGTGGGGCACAAGCATCTCTGCAGCAGTTTGCCGGGAAGGTGCTCGTCATGGATTTCTGGGCTACGTGGTGCCCGCCTTGTCGCGCGTCGGTTGGAGAACTCAAGGATTTGACTAAGAAATATCCGGCCGACAAGCTCGTCCTCATGAGTGTCAGCGCTGACAAAGACGATGATGCGTGGCGCAGTTTCATTGAGAAGAAGCAGATGGGCTGGCTGCAATACCGGGACTCAGATCATCAATTGCTGGATGCCTTCGCCGTTCATAGTTTTCCGACCTACTTGGTGATTGACGGTGATGGCATCATTCGAACCAGGATTGTCGGCATGAATCCGCAGGAAACCGTCGTGCACAGACTGCGAGCGACGTTGGAGAAAATGCCGCAATTGAATCAGTGATAGCCTCAGATACCGGCGCCGCCATTCCGTCTCGCTTTCTAAGTCATGGCTCATGTCCTTCGCGAATTTGTTGCTACCTACGGCTACTGGGCAGTAGCGGTAGCGTTACTCTGCGAGAATGCCGGTCTTCCCGTTCCGGGTGAGACCACATTACTGTTTGCCAGTTTTCTTGCGTATTCCGAACACCGGCTTCAGTTCGGATGGATTATCGTGGTCGCGACTTGCGCGGCGGCGGTTGGGGACAATCTGGGCTATGCGTTAGGCGCCCATGGTGGGCGTCCGCTGCTCGATCGTTATCGGGGTATCTTTCGCGTTCCACAGCAGACAGTCGAGCGCGGGGAAGCGTTGTTCGCGAAGTATGGGTCAGCCACAATTTTTTTCGCCCGCTTTGTGTTTGGGATGCGCGTGATTGCCGGGCCATTGGCCGGGGTGTTGCGCATGCACTGGCGGAGGTTCGCAATTTTCAATCTCCTCGGCGCGGCAGTTTGGGTGACGGTGATTGCCAGCACGGGATACTTTTTTGGCCAACATTGGAGGACGCTGTTCCGCGTTGTCCGGCAGTTCAACATCGCGGTGGCGGTCGTCGCTATTGCCGTTATTCTCTACTTGTGGTGGAGACAGCGGCGGGCGAATGCCGGACAGTGAGAATTTTGACTACACCACCGCTAGGCGTCGCGCTCGAGGCTGAAAGCAACGAGCACCCCGGCACCCACTTCGATTTCTCCAGGGTCCAATGACGGTTGTCCCTCGTCAAAATCCTCGCGTTGAGCACCTGACTGCCCGCGAGCGACACTGTGAAGATGCGAAAGCAGTTGTCGTTCCAGAATCTTCGGGTTCACATCCTCGATGTGGATGACTTTCCCCAGAGGAACCCCGGCAGCTTGCGCATAGACGAAGGCCTTTTCTCTCGCCGCCTCCATTGCCTTCTGCCGCGCCTGCGTCCGGAGTTCCTTGAGTCTCGATGTTTGGAACTCGATCGATGTGATCTGGTTCGCACCCGCCTCAATCGCTCCCGTAACGACTTCTTCAAACTGGTCGAGAGATCGGAGCACAATCGTGAAGCCCACGGTGGCTCGATAACCGACAAACCGCATCTCTCCGCCGACGAATCGCCGCTCCTGCGACAATGAAACACGGGAAGCGCCGAATTCTCTTAGGTTCGCCTTTCGCAGGAACTCTGCCACTGAGCGAGCGCTTTCCTTCGCTTTTGAAAACGCGGGCGCCGGTTTCTCTTCGGCGCAACTGACCGCTGCGTGAATCGTCGCCGAGTCCGGGGAAATCCTCAGGACTGCGGAACCGAAGACGGACACCCCGTAAGGATTTTGTATCGTCAGCGAGTTTTGCCACATTCGCGAATCCCTCCAAGGGAATAGATGAAACGGTGAGAAACCTGAAGATTGACAGACTATCGGTTTGTGACCTCGAGCACAACAACTCTAGGCTCAATCTTCAGTCACTTTCGCTAGATGTCTTGGTCGGCTTATCCTGAGACGAGATGACTTCGGAAGCCACATCGACGAACCAGCGCTCAGCTGATGAGGGCGCCTTCTCGCGCCTCGGCCTGTCGCCGGTGTGGGTGCGGTTTCTCTTTGCCATCGTGGGCTTAGTTCTGGCCTTTGCGGCGGCGCTGTTTTCCACCGTGTCGCGCGAAGCGGGCAGCGTCTGGGGAACGGTCGTGATGGCGTCGGTGGCATTGCTGCTGGCGACGTTCGTGGGGCTGACAACAGTTCCTTACCTGGCGCGGCGTGTGGTGGCGAGCCGGGTGCGCGAGGCCATGGATTATGACGTGACGCGTGCCGGGATGATCTACATCCTGATCAGCGTCGTCATCGGGATTGCGGCCATCAATACGGGCAACAACTTGCTGTATGTGATTGTGGCTTCGCTGCTCTCCGCAGTGCTGGTTTCCGGAATTGCTTCTGCGGTAGTGCTTCGCAGTCTGACGCTGGATGTGCACCTGCCCGAGCGTGTGTTCGCGGAGCGTCCGATGCTGGCGCGTCTGCTTCTGCAGAATACGAGCACGTGGTTGCCGTCGTTTTCAGTGCGGGTGGTTCCGGCGAAGCGAAAAAAGAAAGATACCTGGCGGTGGGAGGCGTACACGTTTGGCTGGCCGCGCAATCGCGATCCAAAAGATCAATGGCTTCGTTTGCCGGATCGCCGGTTGCGGCGCGTGCCCGCGGCAGAGGAAAAGCCGATTCTGCGAGAGTCGGTTTACTTTCCTTTCCTGGCTCCTGAACAGGAATTGCGTGCGGACCTGGAAATCAGTTTTCCGGCGCGTGGCCGATACAGCGAAAAGAACTTTGGACTGGCAACGCGCTTTCCGTTTTCATTTCTGATGAAGACGCGGCGGGTGAATCTGGCGCGGGAAGTGATCGTGTATCCGGTGGTGGAGTCGACGGAGCAGTTTCTCGAAGTGTTGCCCATGGTCACAGGCGAGTTTGAAGCGTTTGTCAGCGGGCGCGGATACGATCTTTATCGCATTCGTGAGTACCAGCCGGACGATTCCGCGCGGCATGTGGATTGGAAGGCCACAGCACGCACTGGGGCGCTGAAGGTGCGCGAGTTCAGCCGCGAGGATGAGCGCAAGCTGCGGATTGTGTTCGATAATCCGGCACCCGGCGTGCTGGCGCCGCCCGCGTACGAAAAGGCCGTGCGACTAGCCGCGTCACTCGGATGGCACTTCCATCATGAAGATGTGGAAGTCTCGTTTGTGGCGCCCGGACTGGAGCCCACGGAGGACATTTTCGAGTTCCTGCGATATCTGGCGCTGGTGGCGCCGCAGGAGGCGACTCCGGTGTTCAATCGTTTGCGGGCGAGCGACGATTACAACCTGATTGTGACGGCCAGTGCAGCTTCGGCAGTCCCACGCGCGCTGGCGGCGCGGTCGTACATTATTTCGCTGACCGTCTGATAATTTCTCATCCCCTCATTTTTCCTTTGCTCAGGGCCTGTTTTCGACATATACTCCGCCGCAGGTTTGGTCATCGTACGCATTTTTCTCCGCTCTTCGTAACAGATGAGTGGACACGGTTGGCGGGCCCCGTTGCTCTCCGCTAGAAGTCCAGGGAGGTGCGAAGTGTTGATTTGCGATCTGCTGAAGAACCAAACCACGATATCTGCCGAACCCCACCAGACAGTTCTCGAGATTGCCCGCCTGATGGTGGAACACAACATCGGAGCGGTCCCGGTTCTGCAGGATGGGAAACTGATCGGTATCTTTTCCGAGCGCGACTTGATGAGCCGGGTTGTGGTCAATGGAAAGGACCCGGCGCGGACCCCGGTCAGCCAGGTGATGACCGAAGACCCCCTGACGGTGGCCCCGACGATCCGTTGGAAACCTGCATGACGCTGATGAAGCGGCACGGTTTCCGTCATTTGCCTGTGTGCTCGGGGAGAGATCTGGTTGGCGTCGTCTCGCTGCGCGACATCCTGCTGCATGACCTCGATGCCAAAGATGATGAAGTCCGCATGATGCGCGCCTATCTGCATTCCACGCCTGAGGCGAGCTAGCTTCCTGTCAGGAATTGTCAGCTCTAAACCACAATGCGTCCGACGCACGCCCTTCCACGGCCCAGAGGGTAATGGTTACTAAGGTTACCTAAGTAGGTTGACCCACCGGGCAACCTGCCTGAGGATGGAATCAGGGCAGAGCGCAGCCGACGCGGGTTGGGCGCGCTTCCTCCCGATTTCAGCCCCATGAAGTGGCATAGCAATACCGCGTATGTTTGTTTGTGGTGCGCGCAACCGGTGTTGCAATCGGCAGTAGCGCTGGTTTTGTGGCGTCGCAAGCTGAACAAGCAGTTTCCCGTCGTTCTTCTGGTTCCTGCTGGCGCAGATCGCAAATTTTGCCATCATTTTCCCGCTCTGGCGCGACCGGCAATCACAATGGATGTATTTCATTCGGACTTTTCTGGATTGGCGAGGCCGTCAATGCGGTCCTCGGGTTCAAAGTCATTCACGAGATTTTTCTCAATGTGTTCCGCCCTTATCACACGCTGAAAGACCTTGGGCACACTGCTGTTCAAGTGGGCGGGCGTGGTGATGTTGCTGGTCTCGGTGGTGGTGGCATTTTCCAATTCTTACGACCAGAGTCCACTGGTGCACGCGGTCACCACACTGCAGCGCTCGGTTCGAATCGTCCAGTTGGGACTGATTTTGTTTATGCTGCTGTTCTCCCGCTTTTTGGGAGTATCACGGAAGCAGCTCAGTTTTGGCATTTCCCTCGGATTTGGGCTCATTGCCGGCGCAGAACTGGTAATGATGGCGTTGAATTCGGGTGGCTTCGTGAAACAAGGCGTGCTGAACCTGGTCAACATGGTCAGCTATCTTGTGGCGGTGTTTGTGTGGCTCACCTACTCGCTGGCGCAAAAGTAGTGCCTGATCTCGCCGCGACCCGCTTGCAAACGCAACGCTGGGAACAAGGATTGGCTGACATCCAGCATCCCGTCGCTGCCGATTCGCTGATCCCGATGTTTGAAGGAATGGTGGAGCGGGCGTTCTCGCGCAATTCGAATCATGACCACGGGGACGAGCACTTTCCGCTCGGCAGCCCAGTTGTGCCGCGGGCCAATTCGGCCGCGGCCGGTGGATCGAAGAGCCAAGCCTAGTTCGGCGCAGAATCGCTCTTTTCTCAAAACCTTGTCAAGTGCATTTTCTTGCACTGCGCGGAGCTCGATTGAAGAGTGCCGGGTAGCACGATTCCGTTCAACCTTTACGTTAAGAAACCGCAGGAAACCCCTCTTTCCATCGATTCAATCCGCAGCCCCGTATTATGAGGGAGCTGTGTGGGATACGGATGGTGCCGGCCACCTCGTATAACACCCAACGAATCACAAAGTTGCAAAGCTGTGTATAATGCACACGCTTAACTGTGTGACAATTTTTGTCACCTTTAAGGCAGACCCTAAGGAGAAAGTGACCCTATGAAACGTTCGATCAGAGCGTTACTGCTGTTGGTAGGCTCTGGTAGGTACGTTCGCATATGCAGCAGTCCCGAAGAATCCAAGTCCGTCGGGACCGATGCCGCTGTGCCCTCTCAGCCGTCCGAACTGCGACGCATAGTCGCGGTGAGGTAACTTAACTAGTACCTAGTGAGACGTAACATTTAGAACAAGAAAGCAATCTTTCAGGCTGGCCTTTTGTTGGCCAGCCTAATTTTTTTGTTTCGCGCCTTTCTCGCCGGTTGTTTCCGATTCTGCCTTCGTGCCCGCTGATGGTTTTTCCTGGTTAGCGTCTTTTGTGTTTCCGGATGCAGGTGTTGCATCGCCTGGGTCGGTGTTGATGTACTGCACGATGATCGAAACTCGCCGGTTCGAGGGATCGAGCGGATCGTTTGCATTACGCAGCCGTTGATCGGCGAAGCCCCGCACTTGCGAAACCTGATCGCCGCGCAATCCCGCCTGCTGCATCAGACGGCGCGCCGCGTTGGCGCGGTCCGAAGACAATTCCCAGTTGCTATAGTTACCCTTGTCCACGAAGGGCTTGGCGTCGGTGTGTCCTTCCACGGAAATACGGTTTGGAACTTTTCCCAATTCCGCCGCCAGCAACGTCAGCATCTCCTGCCCGCTCTGGTTCAGCGCGGAACTTCCGCTGTCGAAGAACGTTCCTTTTTCTGATTCCAGCAACTCGATGCGGAGACCTTCCGCCGTCACCGTCATCTCGATATTTTTTTTCAGCTTATCGAGGTCGTTCATTTTCTGGATGCTGTTCTGCAGTTCGGCTTTGAGCTTGGCCATGTCCTGTTTGTTGATCAGGAGATTCTCGCCCGATCCTGCGAGTCCGGTGCCGGTGTTCCGCGAACTGCCGCTGGGATCGCGGAAGTAGCCGCCGACCGCCTCTTGGACCTTGACGCTGCTGCTCAGCAGCCAGAGACACGATGAACAGGGCCATCATGGCAGTGACGAAGTCGGCGTAGGCGACTTTCCAGGCGCCGCCGTGGTGGCCGCCGTGTCCGCTTTTTTTCTTGATGATGATGATGGGAGGCGTCGGCATGAGTAAGCCTTATCCAGCCGTGCGCGGCGGATGCCGATTGCCTTGGCCCCGCGGCAAGCTTCTTCAACCGCCTTGAAAGAGGGACGCACGTGCCCGGGAACGGTTCGCCGGCCGATTTCGACAGCCATGATGGGCGCGACCCCCTTGAGGAAGGCAACCATGGTTACACGCAGGACGAGCAGGTACGCGTGTTCTTCCGTCAGCGATCTTGCCCATGCGTGCCGCCAGCGGTCCGACAAGGCCGTAGCACAGCAAAATGCCGAGGAAGGTGCCGACCAGAGCCGCCGCGACTTTGTGTCCGATTTCTTCGGGAGGGCCGCCGATAGCGCCCATCGTGATGACGACGCCGAGTACAGCGGCGACAATGCCGAGGCCGGGCAGGGAATCGGCCATGGTGCTTAATCCGGCGACTGGTTCATTGGCTTCGTGGTGATGGACCTCCATGTCGGCTTCGAGCATCTGGTCGAGGTCAAAAACTTCGACGCCCCCACTCACCGCCATACGCAGCGTGTCGCAGACAAAATTCAAGGCGTGGTGGTCTTTCGCGAAGTCTTTGTACTTGGAGATCAGCGGACTTTTGTCCGGCTCTTCGATGTCGGTCTCGAGCGCGACCAGACCCTCCTTGCGAGCTTTCTGCAAGAGCTCGTACATCATTTTCAGAGTGTCGACATAGCGCACGCTGCCAAACTTCGAAGAACCGAAGACTCCGATGATTCCGCCGAACATCTGCTTGAGCGTGTGTAGAGGATTGGAGATAAGCACGGTGCCTAATGCCGCGCCGCCAATGATGATTAGTTCGGCGGGTTGCACCAGCACCTTCATGTTGCCGTGTTCCATGAGATAACCGGCGACGATGCATCCGAAAACCACGACGATGCCGATGATCGAAAACATGAAGACTATCCTCGCTCGTGTCCGGGTTGGTCTGAGGTTTGCGCGGCGCCTGCGGCGGCGGCTTTCGCTCCACCTTTTCCGTGGGCCGATGTCATTTGGCTGAGAAGCGAAGCCAGATCTTTACCCGGAGCGCCCACGTTGTATGAAACCTCCGTTTCAATAAGGAAGCGGTCACCCCACCAGAGAATTTCAGAGTGGCTCAGCAGATTCGAGAGCACGTCAGCCATCATGGCGACCATCATTGGACTAGCCGAGGTGAGGATGGCGAGGAACTCGTTCGCTTCCCAGCATCCGAGGAAGTTCTCCTGATCGAGGCTGTTGCGCAACGTGTGCGCGGCCGTCCGCAGAAAAGGGACGATCGACTGCGGCCCGTGTTTGGCGGCGAACTCCTCGAGACCCACCAAGCGGATTCGGAGCAGGCCGAAACCGATGCGCGACTCTTCCATGCCCGCCATGCATTCATTGAGCACGGCCCGCGTCAGGCGGCGGGAGGGAATACCGGTGGTCGTATCCAGGCATCCGTACATGGCAGGCCCCGAAGGCTGCTCGCGCTGCGGAAACGCCTCATCGAATTGGACTGTGACAAAAGAGCTGGCTTCGCCGTATTCCAGAATGGGCTGCGTGCGGATTCGCATGACGGTGCGATGTCCATTCTTGTGCAGATAGGAAGCGGTACATTGTTGTGATTTCCGGAGGGTGACGGTTCTACTCACCGGACAGGATTCGCCTTCCAGAGGATTGCCTCGGCGGTCACAAATCTGCACAGCGTCCTCAAGGACATGTCCCACTACGTCATGGGACAAATGGCCGGTGAGCCGTTCGGCGCCGTGGTTCCAGAAACGGATTCGCCGTTCCTGATCGACAATGTAGATGCCGACCGGCAGATGCTCCACCAAATGCCGGAACAGCTTCGGGTTGTCCAGAAGGTTGGAAGGCATGGCGAAGCGCTGCCACTAGCTTTCATCGGCAGAGCGCCGAGAATCTTCACGCCTGTTGGTGCGCCCATCTGCCCGCGTTGCCAAAGCGCGGCGAGAACGGGCAAAGTAGTGTCATGCCGGAGTTGCCCGAT
Organism: uncultured Acidobacteriaceae bacterium; assembly: GCA_963725295.1. Classification (GTDB taxonomy): domain Bacteria; phylum Acidobacteriota; class Terriglobia; order Terriglobales; family Acidobacteriaceae; genus Acidiflorens. Next base: position 18,198 of record CAVRYB010000045.1, on the reverse strand, counting down.
ATTGCCGCTTACATCACGGCGCTCGAGCCACGGATTGTCGGACAGCCGATTGAGCGAATACGGATTGCGAGTCCCTTTCTGCTGCGAACTGTGCAACCCACGGTAGCGGATGTTGAGGGCCGCGCGGTGCGTGAACTGCGGAGGATCGGGAAGCGGATTGTCCTCGGCCTCGATGGCGATTTCTGGCTTGTATTGCACCTTATGATTGCTGGGCGCTTACATTGGCGTTCAGTGGGAGCGAAGTTGAGTGGCCGGCAGAATCTGGCCGCATTCGATTTTCCCGCGGGTTCGCTGGTGCTCACGGAGGCGGGAAGCAAGCGGCGCGCGGCGTTGCATGTTTTCAAGAGCGAGGCAGATCTGCTCTTGCTCGATCCGGGCGGAATCGACGTTGTTGCGTGCGATCTTGATTCGTTTCGGGCCGCGCTCGCGGCTGAAAATCACACCCTCAAGCGAGCGCTTACCGATCCAAGACTGGTGAGCGGCATCGGCAACGCATATTCCGACGAGATTCTGCATGCAGCGCAACTTTCGCCGATCGCGTTCACACAAAAGTTGGGACAGAGCGAGTGGGAGAGACTGTTCCGGGCCACGCGGGATACGCTCGAACTCTGGATGAGTCGTTTGCGCGCTGAGGCGGAAGCCAAGTTCCCCGAGAAAGTCACGGCATTTCGCCCAGACATGGCGGTGCATGGGCGTTATGGAGAACCTTGCCCGCGGTGCGGCGACAAGGTTCTGCGAATCCGGTACGCGGACAAAGAAACCAATTACTGCGCGCGCTGTCAAACAGGCGGCAAGGTTCTTGCTGATCGAAGCCTGTCCCGGCTTCTGGGATCGGATTGGCCGCGGACCATGGAAGAATTGGAAGCGTTGAAGCGCCGCTAGCTCTTGCTCATGCGGCGGGACGCATATTGCGTCCGAGCGAGCGCGCCAGTTCCTCAGCCTCGTAAATTGGCGGCTGGCAAGTAAAGCCCGAGCAAATTACCGCGAAGGCTTGTTGTTCCTTGAGCACCGGAAGGTTCGGCAGGGTTTCGGCGAGCGCCGGCGGCAGGTTTTGCGCAACCACTTTGTCGGGATCCAACCGGAGAACCGCTGTGGTTAGATTCATCGAGAGGACCGCGGTCCGATAGAGCTTGGTTGCCGCTTCCCCTTTGCCGATGACGACTACTTGCGTATGCGGTTGCGCGAAGTGCGTGACTGCTATCCCGTATGTTGCCGCGAAAATCCCATGCTGCCCGGCGACTCCGGCATAGACTTCCAGAGTCTGCTCCGCCTTCTCGCGATATGACGCGTGGTTCGTGTAGTCATGCAGAAGAAGCAGGGCAATGGCCGCGGCGGCGTTGCCGGACGGGGTGGGCGAATCCTGAAACGGCTTGCGTCGAGTGCCGAGTATGCCGAGCTTCGCTTCCGAGGCTTCTGCGATGCGCGTGTCAAAGAATCCACCATCAACCGGGTCGAAGAATCCCGCGATCATGGCGTCGGCGATGGATCGGGCAAAACGGAAGTAGCTCAGGTCGCCAGTGGCCTCGTAGGCATCGAGGCAGGCGATCACCGTGAATGCATAATCATCGAGCACTCCCGGAACTTCGCGGTGTTCGGCCTTCGGATCGGAGTAGGCGATGACGTGCTTTATGCCGCGCTCGGCGTTCCAGCCTTCGGAGAGCAAGCGGTCGAGAGAGCGCAATGCGAAGTGGCGAGCGTCGGACAAATCGAGCACTCTGGCCGCCGTCAGATAAGCGGAGACGCACATCGCATTCCAGGCCGAATAAACGGTCTTGTCGACGTAGGGAGTAGGTCGCTGCAAACGGGCGGCATACATTTTCTTCCGCGCGGAAGAAAGCAGTTCGCCGGTTTTTTCAGCAGACACGTTTTGCTGTTCCGCAATTTCTTCGATCGAGGCTGAAATGCGGAGAACGTTCTTCGCATGGTTGTGATGCATGTCGCCGATTTCTTTGATTCCGTAGAACGCGATTGCCACCGCCGCCTCATCAGTTGTCAGCGCGGCTCTTGCTTCGGCGAGAGTCCAGGTGAAGTAATCGCCGTCGTCGTCCATGGAGTAGTCGGCATCCTGTGAGGCGTAGAAGCCGCCATGGGCACGGTCGCTGAGCCATTCATCGACCCAGCGGATAATGTCGCGTGCCACCCCGGCAAAGAAAGCATCCTCGGTTGCCTGATAGGCGTGCACGTAGTTCTTCAGCAACTCGGAGTTGTCATAAGACATCTTTTCGAAATGTGGGACGATCCAGCGATCGTCGACCGAATAGCGATGGAAGCCTCCGGCGAGTTGGTCGTAGACTCCGCCGCGGGCCATCTTCTCAAGCGTGTGCGCGAAAATGGCGTGCAGATCGGCGTTCTCGGCGTCAGGGCTGGGATGCTTGCCGGACCTTCGTACTGCCTGGTCGATCACCAGATCGAGGGCTGACGGATGCGGAAATTTGGGGGCGTTGCCGAACCCGCCGTTGGCAGGGTCAAACATGCTACGTGCGGATTCGAGAATCGCATCGATCACGGATGCGGAGACGGCCCGGCCGCCGGAAAAAGTCTCAGCGCGGGCGATGGCGCCTTCAACCATCTGCGCCTGTTCGAGCACGTCGGCGTTCTTCTCGTGATAGGCCTGCGCAATCGAAAGCAAGACGCGCTTGAAACTGGGTCGGCCATAGGCGTCTTTCGGTGGAAAGTAGGTTCCGCCATAGAACGGCTTGCCGTCCGGCGTGAGAAACGCGGTCAGGGGCCAACCTCCTTGTCCGGTAAGGGAAGCCACGGCGACCTGGTAGCGGGCGTCAACGTCGGGACGTTCGTCGCGATCGACCTTCACGGCGATGTAGTGCTCATTGACGATGGCCGCAATTTCCGGATCGTCGTAGGACTCACGATCCATGACATGGCACCAGTGGCACCAGACGGCGCCGATGTCCAGAAGGATCGGCTTGTTGGCCGCGCGCGCCTCCGCAAAAGCTTCTTCGGCGAACTCGTGCCATTGAATGGGCTGGTGCATGGCGGAGCGGAGGTAGGAAGAAGAAGCGCGCGCGAGGGCGTTGTGGGAGGCGGCGGTCATTAAGAAAGTCTACCGCGAAAGCCTGTGTGCCTCAGGGTTTCTCCGAAACCTCGACCGTGTTCCCTTCACCGTCAAGAAGTTCAAAGAAGCGAGTACCCTGTCGGTCCCGCTGTATGGGGCCGGCACTGACTCCGCGGACAATCAGTTTGTCCCGGACCTTCTCGACTTTGCGTGCGAAAAACACAGGAGCGGGGCGGGGAGCTACCGGGTCTTTGGGGACGAGAATGACGGGAGGGGTTTTCTCGTCGAATTGGAGAGCGATGCCATACTTTGACGTCTGCTCCGTGGCCGCGAGCTTACGCAGGCCGAACTTTTCGGCGTACCACTGGGCACTAGCCGTAACATCTCGCACCGCAATTCGGGTTCCTTGCGACATGGTTAACAGGCCAGCGAAAGAACCAGATGGTTTGACCTTGCTCTCGAAGAGATAGCTGCGCTTCACCCACGCGAGCACCGTCGTGGCTCCCCCATAGGCAACAAGAGCCGCGGCACGCCATGGGCGCGCAACACTGCCAGAGAGAGGAAGCGCAGTGATTCCCCAGAGCAGCCAACACACAGCCGCCAACCAGGACTTGAGCGGCTTCAAAGATACGTCGCCGAACTCCGCCAACACGAACAGCACGGCCCACAAAACGAAAAGACCACCTAGAACGACTAGGGCCGGGGTGAAGTGAAGGTGTGTAAGACCGGCGAGAGTCCCCATGACCGCGTTAGCTTAGCACGGCCTCAGCAGGTCTTGTCTATAATCAAAGACTTACTCCCAACCTAAGGACACGCATTGGCACTCGACGAAAATATTTATGAAATCCGGCGCGAGAAGCTGAAGAAGATCGAGGCTCTCGGGCATCCGGCTTATCCGACGAAGTTCAACTTCAGCCATACGGTGCCGCAGATTCTGGCGGAGTACAGCGGGCAGACGACCGAAGAACTGGAATCTCCGCGCGTGACCGTGCGGGTTGCGGGACGCATCATGGCGATCCGGTTGATGGGCAAGGCCGGTTTCGCGCATTTGCAGCAGGATGGCCAGCGGCTGCAGATTTACGTGAAGAAAGACGCGATTGGCGACGCCGGGTTTGAGTTGTGGAAACTGCTCGACCTGGGCGATCACATCGGCGTGCGGGGATATCTGTTTCGCACCCGCACCGGCGAACTCAGCATTCATGCCGAGGAGCTGACGTTCCTGTCGAAAGACCTGCTGCCGTTGCCGGAGAAATTTCACGGGCTCACCGACGTGGAGTTGCGCTACCGGCAGCGCTATGTCGATCTGGTGATGAATCCGGAAGTGCGCGAAGTGTTTTTAAAGCGCAGCAAACTCGTGCAATCGTTGCGGCGCTATTTTGACGGAAACGGCTTCGTGGAAGTTGAGACGCCGATGATGCATCCGATTGCCGGCGGGGCGGTGGCACGTCCATTCAAGACGCATCACAACACGCTGGATATGGATTTGTTCTTACGCATCGCTCCCGAACTTTATTTGAAGCGGCTCACGGTGGGCGGATTCGATCGCGTGTATGAAATCAACCGCAACTTCCGCAACGAGGGGCTGGGGTGGAGATGGAATCCTGAGTTCACCATGCTCGAGGCGTATCAGGCCTACACCGACTATCTCGGCATTCATGGACACGACGCAGGGCGCGATCGAGCAGGCCGTGAAAGATGTGACCGGCGGGATGAAGACGAAGTGGGGAGAGCACGAGATTGACTGGTCGCACTCCAACTGGCGCCGGATGACGATGCGCGAGGCCATCGTGAAGTTCTGGCCCGAGAACGCGGGAGCCAAGCCGGAGCGGAGCGACTTTGCGTCGCATGAATCGGTTGAAGCGCTCGTGAAGCGCGTGCGCGAGGCGGGAATCAAATTGCAGTACGACGCGGCCGCGCCGGTCGGCAAGACGATTGCGAACTTGTTTGAAGCGATCGCCGAGGAGCATCTGATGCAGCCGACCATCATCTATGAATTTCCGACCGCAGTCTCGCCGCTGTCGAAGCAGAAGCCCGATGAGCCCGACTGGACCGAGCGCTTCGAGATGTTTGCCGGGCAGATGGAGATTTCCAACGGCTTCAGCGAGCTGAATGATCCGGAAGATCAACGGCAGCGATTTGAAGGGCAGTTGAAAGAACGCGAGCGCGGCGACGACGAAGCGCACCAGATGGATGAGAACTACATCAACGCGCTGAGCTATGGCATGCCTCCGGCGGGAGGCGTGGGATTGGGAGTGGACCGGCTGGCAATGCTGATCACCGACTCGCACACGATTCGCGATGTGATTTTGTTTCCGCAGTTGCGGCCCGAGAAACATTCCGCCGCCGAGGAGTCGGAGAGCGCAGAGAAGGAATAAGCAGCGATTCCCGGACGCACGCGTTCAGTACCTAAACAATCACTTGAAGTTTGACTGCGTCGTCACTCATGCTGAGGGATAGTTTGAGCTTGGTCATGGGCGGCGCTGCTGTAATGGCCACTTCGGGCGTTGGGTCGGCAGCGCTTTGCTTTTGCCCGTAGTTCCATTCGCGGACAGGAATGTCCGCACCACACGCACTAGTCGGTGATTCCCTGACTTCTTCACCGCAGTTTTCGCCCCGCCTTTTTCCGGACCGAAATTCTTGGTCAGGTATGCCAGCATCGCGTCGCGATCCGCGTCCGGGATGACCGCGCCCAACCCTTCCATTTTCTCAAGTTGATCAGACCATTCCTGGCGGGTCAGGTGCTGCTCGGTGATGCGGCTGGTGTTGTGACACTGCGTGCAGGCGGCCTTCACTTTGGCTTGCATCGGTCCGGGCGGAAGCGGCTTGCCGGGAGCGCTGGGCGCTTGCGCGGCCGCAAGATGATGGTCGCGAACAGAAACATTGCAGGAAAAATTCGTTGGAACAAGCGGATCCCCCAAACACTCACGGCTGCTGGAGCCGATCAGAGTCGCCCCCACGGGCGCTGCGGATATGGTAGCAGGAAGGCAGGTCTCAGGTGACAGGTTTCAGGTCTCAGGGAATTCCGATACCTCAGCGCTGATCGAGCCCGCGAATCGCTTCGAGGATGGTGTCGCCCACGATCTGCAGACTCTTCGGGCTGAGCTTGTCCATGGTGTCTTGTGGAGTGTGGTGGAAGACGTTGTTGTAGCCGTAGTCAAGGTCGATGACGTCGGCACAGGGGACGCCGCGATTGAAGAAGGGAATATGATCGTCTTCGATGGCTCCCTCACGGGCGTAGAAGTGGGACTGGTAGCCCTGACGCGCGGCAGCGGCATAGATAAGGTCGAGCAGCCACGGAGCGCCATTGGAGTTGCGGTCGATGTTGAGGTCGGCGTCTCCGATCATGTCCATGACCAGCAGCGCTTTGATCTTTTTCAGCGTGCCGTCCTTCTCCCATTTTTCGGCGAGATGGCGAGCGCCATAGACGCTGTCCGTGTCGGTCCAGGTCTTGACGGCTTCTTCGCCGTCGGTCCAAACGAGCCAGACGCTGTATCCATCACGCTTTTTATCATGTGACGCGGCGCGCAGCTGGTTGGCGAATTCCAGCAGGATGGCGGTGGAAGAGCCGCCATCGTTGGCGCCGACATATCCCGAATTGCGAAGCGGGTAGTTCGTGTCGTAGTGGCCGAAGATGACGATGATGCCGTCTTTCGTTCCCGGAAACTTCGCGATGATGTTGCGGATGGGAAATTTGCCTTCGGGGTGTCAGCCGTGAACGCGTCGTCTTCGACCTGGTCGCCCTTCAGGTGGTCGACGATATAGCGCTCAAGCTTCTTGTGATTCTCGCTGCCGATGTAGCGTGGTCCGAAAGCGGTGACCTCGCGGGTGTACTGAAAGGCGCGTTTGGTATCGATGTGCGGGAGCGGCGCGTCGGGAACCGCGTTCGCAGCGTTCGCGAATGCGGCGACCATCATCGTGGCGACAAGAACTTTTAACCACGGGGTACACAGGGGAACACGGGGGAAGTCCTACGGACATCTATTCTCATCCGGTTCTTTCATGATTTCTCCCTGTGATCCTCCGTAGTCCTCTGTGGTTAAGAATTCTTTGCGCTCGCTTCTTACGCTGGTTGGGATGCACAAACCAGGCAATGGCGATGCTCAACACATAGAGCCCGACCATGGGCGCCGCGAAGATACACATGTTCAAGATGTCGGGCGTTGGCGAAACGATGCCCGCGATGATGAAGATGAGCAGGATGGCATAGCGGATGTTTCGCCACATGAATCCAGCGCTGACGATCCCCATGAGCGCCAGGAAAAAAATCAGAATCGGCATTTCAAAAATGACGCCCAGGCCGACGATGATGGTCAGGAACAGCGAGCTGTATTCGCTGAGCGTGATCATCGGCTGAAAATCCTTGCCATAGCCGATGAGGAAAACGAGCGCCTGCGGCAGGACGATCTTGTAGCCGAAGTATCCGCCCGCGATAAATAGCCCAATCGTTGAGAACATGAAGGGCATCACGTAGCGCTTTTCCTGGCGATAAAGGCCGGGCGAAATGAAACACCAGAGCTGGTAGAGCACGTAGGGCGAGGCGACGAAAAGGCCGGCCATCATCCCGACTTTCAGGTAGAGGTTGAACGGCTCAATCGGGTTGACGTAAACGAGTTTGGCCGAGAGGTTATTGCGAGCGAGCGCGTCCATGATGGGACGCTGCATGACTCCGTAGATACGCTGGGCGAATCCCCAGCAGGCGAAAAAGCCGATAACGATGGCGATGACGGAGGAAATGATGCGCTTGCGCAGCTCCTCGAGATGATCGAGGAAGCCCATGGTGGGCATCTGTTCTTTTACCGGCTCATTCGCCGATGTCGAGGCGACCATTTCAGGCATCGGCTGCTACTTTCGGAGTAGGTGGAGGCTCGGGAGCAGATGCAGTGGCGGCCGACGCTTCAACGACAGCAGGTTGCGACACGGCAGCCTGCGCCACTTCCGGCTTCTCGGCCTTGTCAACCTTCTCAGGCTCCGCCTTCTCAAGTCCCGGAGGATTGAAGATGCGATTGGCCAGCACTCCGAGGGGTGCCCTGCCGGGTGGCAGAATCTGCTGCTTGGGCAAGTCGAGTGAATTGACTTCGGCTTCGATCTGCGAGCGGAATTCGTTGGAAGCGCGGCGGAACTCGCCCAGCAACTTCGCGACCTGACGTCCGATCTCGGGCATCTTCTTGGGGCCGAAAAGGATCAGCGCCAGGAAGAAGATGAAGATCATCTCGCCAGAGAAGCCAAAATTCATATGGCTATCATAATGCGTGGGGATGGAGGCTGACTACCGCCGACTGTTAAACGGGTGGGAATTTTAGCGGGCAGGGTGGGACGGGGCAGAGCCCCGTCCACACTCGCCGATTGTTTTTAGTGGAAGGTGTAGCCGATCGAGAGACCGTACCGACCGAAGTGATTCGAGCTGAAGTCGGTGTTGTTGTTGACAAAGTAGTAGCGAGCCTCAGGACGGACGAAGAATCCGTGGGTGGCGTAAAGCTTGATGCCCCCGCCGAGGTCCACATCAAAGTGGTTGCTCGATTGGTAGTTCGAGCAGGTGTAAATACCGCAAACCTGTCCGGTGTAATACCGCGTGCTCAGCGCGCCGATGCCACCGTCGAGTTCGAGGTAGGCGTGGCTGGCCAGTTTTGGGGAGTAGACATAGTTGATATTCCACAGTACCGGGCGAAAATTGAAGCCCGGCCCGGGTAGTCCGCCTGAGAAGCCTTCCAGAAGATGTCGGCTCCAATGCCCATGTTGTGGAAGGGCAGGACGTCGAAGCTGAAACCCGGATAGGCGCCGCCCGTAAGGGACGGGATCGGGTATCCGCCGGAAGTAGTAGCCCCAGGCGCAGTCGTGGTACTCACACCAAAGCCGATATCGACTCTCTGGGCCTGGGCTGCATTCGTGCAAAATATCAGCGTCGCGCAGGCGAGAGAAGAGAGCAGGGCAATACGTAATGTGCGTTTCAAAAGAACCTCCATGCAGTTTTGGTTTTAAACACTTAGATGCTGGTTCCTGTTGGTTCGCTGCCGGCGCGGGCGAGATTTACAGACATTTACGTTGATCGAAAGGTCATGTACTTTGGGCGGATTTCGCCCACTCGCGCGCACCTTCCCGTAGATATGAACACTGTGTTTGAGAAAGTTGCGGCCCGATGCCAAGTTTTACGGCCGATTTTCCTGGCTTCTGAATTACAGAAAACTGTCTAGTAGGCCAGCAGAATGCGCAGGTCGCGCAAGTTGTTTCCCGTAGGACCCGTCATGATGGAATCTTCGAGGGCATCAAACAGCGGATAACTGTTGAACGTTGCGAGCGCTTGCGGCACCGTCTCGTTTGGTCCCATCCGCTCTTTTGCGCGATCGAGCGTGCTGCCATCGACCACGGCTCCGGCGGCGGGACTGTTGCCGTCGATGCCGTCGGTGCCAGCGCTTAGCACGGTAATGTCTTGTCCTGAGATTTGTTCAGCGCAGGCCAGCGCAAACTGCTGGTTGCGTCCTCCCACACCACCGTTGCGGACGGTCACAGTCACCTCGCCTCCGGAGATCAGGCAGACGCGCGAAACTTCGCTGCGTAGATCGCGCAGGCGATTGAGCAGATAGGCAGCGGCTTTGTCGTAGGGCCAGTCGTCACAGGAGTTGTCGACTTCGACGGCGAACCCGGCGCGAGTGGCAGCGGCAGCGGCTTCATCGATTGCTACTTTGTTCGAGAGCACGGTCCACCAGCGCGCGCGGACGAAGGCGGGATCATCGGATTTCGGTGTCTCATCGATGGCGTGCTGGCGGAAGAGGTCGGCAACTGACTTTGGAAATTGTTCGATCAGGTTGTATTTGGCCGTGATGCTTTCGCAGTCGTTGATCGAAGTGGAATCCGGCATGGTGGGCCCGGAAGCGAGCGCGTCGGGCGTGGCGTCTGGGACATCGGAGACAAGAATCGAAACCTGCTGTGCGGGGTAAGCCGCTTGCGCGAGACGTCCACCTTTGACGGCGGAGAGGTGCTTCCGGATGGCATTGATCTCGGCAATCGGCGCGCCGGAGTGAACAAGCGCCTGATAAGTGGCTGCGAGATCGGCCAGCGATATTTCGTCGTCGATCGGCTTTTCGACGATGGACGACCCGCCGCCCGAAATCATGAAGATGACGAGCGAATTGGCGTCGAGCGAGTCCAGCGATTTGAGGATCGCGCTTGCGGCCTGGATCGATTCGGCGGTCGGTGTGGGATGTCCTCCACGAAAGTAGCGGAAGCCGCGGATCAGATTTGCCGGTTCGACGGACAACGCAACGATGCCTTCTAGGCTGGAGCCGACTTGCGCTTCGAGGGCTGCAACCATGGTGTGCGCCGCCTTGCCCATCGAGACGACGAAGACGCGATTGTAGAGATCGAGATCGTGCAGGTCTTCTCCGATGCGCAGCACGCGGCGCTCGCAGTGAACGTTGCGGGCGAACGCGCTTTCGATGGACGCATTCTTGAGCGCAGCGCCGAAGATTTCGCGCGCGGTGTCGCGCATGCGGGCGAACTGCTGAGAGCGGTCGGCAGAGATCTCCGGCATGAAATGATTATAGGGATCGAGGTTGCAACAGTTTTCACCTCGGTCCGAGAACGATTGCAAATTCTCTTGACATTGCGCGTTATCAGAGGAGTATAAGGGGGCTTCGCGTCCGCCCTGATGTTGTCCGATTAACCCTCCCCCAGCTAGACCACGAATCGGCGCGAATCGGAATGAGAAGCTGGCCATGTTGCGCTGGCCATGGTCTCAGGGAAATCAAGATCAGCACTTGGTCCAAGAACGAAATCTTGTCACGAAAATCTCGTCAATGAGGAGCCTCATGAGAGCATCAACGAAGTCGGTTGCCCGCTTCACATTTTTCGCGTTCGTTTTGTCGATCGGTTTTGGCTTGAGTCAAGGCCTCGCCGTGGGTCAGTCCTGCACATTACCGCCAAGCAACATGATTGCGTGGTGGCCCGGCGATGGACACGCACACGACGTCCAGGGTGGGCACAATGGCAAACTGGAAAATGCGACTTACGGAACCGGTATGGTTGGCGAGGCGTTCAGCTTCAACGGAAGCAACGCATACGTTCAGGTGCCGAACAACAAGGTCTGGGGACTTGGGACAGAGGATTTCACGATCGACCTGTGGGCAAACTTCAGCGCCGTGCGCAATAGTGGCAGCATCGGGAGGCTGGATAACGTTTTCATCGGCGACGATAATGGCCCGAACCAGCAGAACAAATGGGTCTTCGCGCTGAGCGCCGGAGTGCTGACGTTTCACATCAACGGTCCCCAACTGGGGCCGCAATTCTTAGCCCAGACTCCGTTTTCACCAACGCCCGGTACGTGGCACCTGCTGGCGGTGACGAAGGCCTCCGGCACCTACACCATTTGGATCGATGGCGTACCGAGCACAGCGACCTCGCAGACATTCAACACCGCAATTCCTCGACCCACCGCGCCGTTGACGATCGGCGAGGCCGAAGGTCTGGGATACTTCGACGGCTTTCTCGACGAGACGGAAATCTTCACTCGCGCCCTTGCCGCCAGCGAGATTCAAGCCATCTACAACGCAGGCAGCGCGGGAAAATGCAAACCTGCGATACTCTCCCCGGCTTCTTTTTCGTTTGCTCCGGAGCCGCTGGGCGTCACCAGTCCAGTCAAGAAATTCAGCCTTACGAACTACCAAAACGCCACCACGCTGAACATCTCGAGCATCCAGCTGGGCGGTGCCAATCCCGGAGATTTTGCCATCAGCGCGAAGACTTGTGGCCTGACGCTGAAGGCGCTCGCCGCCTGCACCATATCGGTGACTTACACGCCCACAGCTACCGGTCAGCGCAGCGCGCAACTCGAAGCGAACGATGATGCCTACAACAGTCCTCAAAGCTCACAGGCCATCGGTTTGGCGGCAGCGAGCCTCGCACCTTCGTCAGCCAACTTTGGCACGGTAAAGACCGGCACAACCAGTCCCGCGAAGAAGTTCACCCTTGCCAACAATCAGGCGGTTGCCCTCAATGATGTAGTGATCGGTTTTGGAGGAGCGAACCCCACTGATTTTGCGATCAGCAGCACGACCTGCACCTCACAGTTGCCGGCCAAATCGAAGTGTTCTATCTCAGTTACGTTTACTCCGGGCGCCACGGGGGCGCGAACCGGCGTGCTGACGGTGACCGACGATGCCAACAATAGTCCACAGGAAGCCCAGTTGAAGGGTAATGGCGGATAGCGGCGGCGGGCGGGTTACGCTTCGCTGATTGACGTTGTCGAAGTGCCTGGCAGGGGGGCGGACGATGCCCCCGCCAACCCAATTCATAGCCGGTAGCGGCTCATTCGCAGTTCAGTGGGCGGGTGTAATCTCATTCACCCAAGTCTCAATTGCCTCGCGCATCTCACGCAGGCGCCCTTCGAAGAAGTGATCTCCAGCTTCAATGCGGATGAGTTTTTTTGGCTCGGCAAATGTGCCGACGAGCGCTTCCAGTTTTCCCGGAGGCGCGAACTGATCCCGGGACCCGCTGACGAAGAGCTTCGGTTTGGTGCAATTGCTTAGAAAGTCGAAATCATAGACGCGGTCTTCGACAGCGACCGCGGGCAGTCCGAGCGCGATCAGGGCGCGGACGCGGTCATCGTTGTAGGCGGCGCGCAATCCGACGGCAGCGCCGAAAGAGAAACCAGCAAAAATCAGCGGCAAGCCGAATTCGCGATCCAGCCAGTCGAGCGCGGTGCGAACGTCGTCGACTTCTCCGATGCCGCCCGCGTGCTCGCCTTCGCTGAGCCCAGTGCCGCGAAAGTTGAAGCGCAGCACGGGAAATCCAAAGCTGCTGAGTGCCTTCATGGCATGGAACACGACTTTGTTGTGCAGCGTTCCACCATAGAGCGGATGCGGATGGCAGACGAGCGCGGCGTGCGTGGCGTCGGGTGAGCCCGCGTTGAGCAGGGCTTCCAGACGCCCGGCAAGGCCGGGCAGAAAGAACGAGCGAATGGCGGGAGTTTCGGGGTTCACGAGTCGTCGATGGTCGTTAGTCGTTTGTCGTCCGCAGATAGTATTTCAGAGAATCAATCCCAGCGACTAGCGACTAGCGCCGAACGACCAGCCCCTAGCGACTAACGACCAACGACGAACGACCGAAGTCCACTAGCGACCAGCGACCAGCGACTGTTACCCTTTTCCTCCATGGATGTGTTTGCGGACCTGTTTGCCCTGACCCGGCGGCTCATCGACATCGAATCGATCACTCCGAATGAAGGAGCGGTAGGGGATTTTCTTTGCGAAGAACTGCGCCGCCGCGGATTCGAGAGCCGAAAGATGGCGGTCGAAGGCGCGCGCGCGAACGTGCTGGCGACTTGGCCCGGACATGATCGTCCTCAAATTTTCTTCTCGACACACATGGATACCGTTCCGCCCTTCATTGCCTCGTCCGAGGACGACAAGCGCATCTACGGCCGAGGGGCATGTGATGCCAAGGGAATCATTGCGGCTCAGATTGCTGCGGCAGAGAAACTGCGCGCGGCAGGCTTTTTCGTGGGATTGCTGTTTCTCGTTGGCGAGGAAACAAATTCGCTCGGCGCGTTGCAGGCGAATCAGCACCCGATGGGCGCGCGCTTCATGATCAACGGCGAGCCCACGGACAACCGGTTGGCGCTGGCCACCAAAGGATCGCTGCACGTGGTACTGACCGCGCGCGGCAAGATGGCACACTCGGCTTATCCCGAGCTGGGAGAATCCGCCATCGACAAACTCGTCGAGGCGCTGCATTGCTTGCATGCCATGAAATTGCCGGAGACACCGGACGTTGGCCCGAGCACGAAAAATGTAGGGACCATCGAAGGCGGGCGAGCGCGCAACGTCATTCCGGACTTCGCGCGTGCGGAGCTCTTTTACCGGTTGGTAGGCCCGTCGGACGATCTACGACGCCTGATCGTCGAAACTGTCAGAGGATTGTGCGAAGTTGAGTTCACCCGCGAAGCTCCGTTCATGCGGCTGCGTACACTCGACGGATTGCGCACCATGGTCGCGGCGTTTACCACCGACATTCCGTCGCTCGGAAATTGGGGCGAATCGCTGTTGCTGGGGCCGGGATCAATTCACGTGGCGCACACCGAAGGTGAGTTCGTGGAGAAGAAGCAACTCGAAGAAGCCGTCGAGTTGTATTGCGCTGTCGCGAAACGGCTGGCGACAGAGGCTAAAACGTAGGAACGTGGGATCGAGTTCGAAACACAGACACGATCCCACGTTCCCGACAACAGGTCAGTTTCCCGTCAAATGCGGATGCCGCCACCCGCTACCAGATTTTCTCCCGTGATCCAGCGCGAATCATCCGAAGCAAGAAACAGCGCGGCGCTGGCGATGTCGTCCACTGTGCCGACGCGGCCAAGAGGAGTTCGCGAGACGGCATAGCTGAGGAAGTCTTTGTTCGCGGCTTCGTTCGCCTTGAGCCCCTCGGTTTCCGTGACCCCCGGCAGCAGCGAGTTCACCCGGATCTTTCTTGCACCCAACTCTTGCGCCAGCGAGCGCGTGATGGCATCCACCGCGGCTTTGGTTGCGCTGTAGACCGATCCCTGCGGGGCGGGAGTCAGCGACACGACCGAACTGAGATTGATGATCGATCCGCCGTCGCCATTCATGTGCTGCACCGCCTCTTTTGTCGTCAGCAACAAGCCCAACACATTGATGTTGAACTGGCGATGGAAGTGCTCCTCGTTGACTGCCTCCAGCGGTTTGAATTCATAGACCCCGGCGTTGTTCACCAGGATGTCGACCTTGCCGAAAGCTTTCTTCGTTTCGGCAAACAGTTTGCTGACGTCGCTCGCTTGCGCCACATCACCCTTCACGGCGATTGCCTTCCCGCCGTTGGCCGTGATGTTGGCGACGATCTTTTCAGCTCCTGCTCTGTCGCTGGCATAATTCACAACGACGCTGGCGCCTTCCTTGCCGAGCGCCTGGGCAATTGCTGCGCCGATTCCCTTGGATGCACCTGTAACCACCGCTACTTTTCCTTTGAGTTTGGCCATGTGTTTTCCTTTCCGTGCTCAGTCCGACTATCTTTGGTGTTTCGATAGTTCGATGACCATCTAATTGATGTGGGCGGCTCGAAAAGGGTTCAGGGAGATTGTGGAAATTCTATAAACGACCGAGATGGGCCAGGTATTTTTTCCACAGATCGCGGCGCAGCTTCATATGGATGTACTTGGCATCCTTGCGGATATCGATCAGGCCGGCGTTCGAGAGTTCCTTAACGTGGTGGGACAGGGTAGCGGCGGAAATGGGGAATTCTGACCGGATGTCACTGCAGGCGACCTCTTTGGACGAAGCGATACGTTGCAGCAGTTCGAAGCGCCGCGGATCGGCGAGGGCCTTGGTGATGCGGTGGAAGTGGGCGTTGTCCATGATTGTCTGAATTCGAGGATCGTCTGAATTCCAGCGTGAGTGTGTCCGATCGTAAGCTGATTTCAACGCGTTGTCGACGTTAGGTCCCGAACCTCTCAGCCGCCCGGGCCTTGGCCTTCGCCGCTTCTTCATCGCGATTCTTTGGCGGCGCATTGGTGTCCAGCGAGTGCAGAAGGCGGGCCGAAATGCCTGCAATTTCGTCAATCGCGGCCTGGAACGCGGCTTCATTTGCCTTCGACGGCTTGTTGAAGCCGGTGATCTTTCTCACGAACTGCAGCGATGCCGCTCGTACCTCCTCATCAGTGACGGGCGGATCGAAATTGAAGAGTGTCTTAATGTTCCGGCACATGCGGCGACTCCAGTCTCCCACTTTAAGTTGATTTTCTCATGTTTGGGATTCAGGTGCATTGACGTTATCTATGTATTATGGTACATTAGTACCATGATAAACGAATCGAAGTTGCTCGTGGAAAGAGTGCAGACCGGTGTCCGGATGGAGAAGCGCATCCTCAAGGTGCTGAAAGGTTTCGCCGAGTATCACGACATGTCGGTGGGAGACCTGCTCGAAGGCATCGTGCTGCACGCCTTCGATGGCAAAACGCCCTTCGGCGCGGAATCGCTGAAGCGCATTCAGGATCTGAAAAAATTCTACGGCCTTGATCTCGATGCCAGTGCCAGCCACCGTCTGAAAGAGAGCGCGCACGCCGCAGCAGGGAAGAAAGAAGCATCGGGCAAGCGGAAATGAGCAGCGAGACACCCACCCTCCTCCTGGCTGAGCCGAGCCTAGTCCAACTGGTGGAGGAATTTGAGGCAGGCCGTGTGCCCGGCGAATTTCATCATGCGGACCATGTCCATGTCGCGTTCGCCTACGTCGTGCAATTTCCGTTCACTGAGGCCGTGACCCGGTTTTCAGCGGCGCTGAAGCGGTTCGCGACGGCAAAGGGCAAGCCGCAGCTCTATCACGAGACGATCACGTGGGCTTATCTGGTCCTGATCCGCGAACGCTGGGCTCGCGCTGGCTGCATTCAGACCTGGGACGAGTTCATCAGGCAAAATCCCGACCTCCTGATCTGGAAGGAAGGCGTTCTGGCAACTCTCTACCGGCAGGAGACGCTAGACTCGGAATTCGCGCGCCACAACTTCGTCCTGCCCGACAATTTGAAGGTCGCCTCCGAAGGCCTTGAACCTGACACCTGAGACCTGAGACATGACACACCTGAGACCTCACACCTGCAATGTTCATCCGTCCTTGAAGCCGAGCCACTTCGGCGGTAGTATTCGTTTTCACCACTGTTTGCCGTTTTTCGAGGACAAATGCCGCAAAACTACGTTCCTATCTTCCTTTTTCTCGCGGTGGTTGGAGTTCTGATCCCGGTAACGCTGCTGATTGCCCGCGTCATCCGCACGCAAAGTCCGAATCGGGTGAAGCTGATGCCGTATGAGTGCGGCATCGATCCCTACGACAGCGCGCGTGGCCGATACACGGTGCGCTATTACATCATCGCCATCCTGTTCGTGGTTTTCGATGTGGAGACGATTTTTCTCTTCCCATGGGCGGTGAAGTTCAAAGCCCTGGGCGTCTACGGCCTGGTCGAGATGCTGGTCTTTCTCGGAATCCTGATCGTCGGGTACATCTGGATCTGGAAGAAGGGCGCACTGGAATGGGTCTAGCCGACGCGCACACGAGTCCGGCGCCGGGAGCCACAGCCGCAGATGAGACTTTCACCGCGAGCCGTTGGACGAAAGGCAATTCTGGTTTCCGACCCGTATCGTAGTAATTCTCTGCGTGTTAGCCGCGTGAAACGGCGTCTGTTCGGAAGCAATGAAGAGAGCATCTCGATTGGGCAGGTTGCTTCCGTAAAAATCTCTACCGGAGTGCTCTGGTCTGACATTCTGATCGAGTCGACCGGAGGCAGCGATCCGATCACCAGTCACGGCCATCGTAAGGCCGACGCTCTGCGAATCCGCGATTTAGTCGAAGGTTTTCAAGCGGCACGGCGATGATTGTGCGTTTCGTGTGACAACCGTCATTGACGGTGACGCAAGCAGATGTTAGAAGTGACAGTTTCCTGGATTTAGTTTCTTGAGTTTACGCGGCTGCGGTAAAGACAGACGAAAGCATGGCCGAGAGTTAAAAATCCTGCCCCACCCCCGCCGCCCGAGCCCCAGCCGGCAAAAACCGAGTCGTCTGGGGGCCCGGAAGGCGAGAAGAAGCCGATGGCGGAAAAACCCCGTCTGCAACGCGCCCTCTACCACCAGCTCTCCCGCCGCCACTGCCAACCTGCTTATCCGAACACCACAGTCCGGTATCTGCCGTGACCTCGCCATCGTCGAAAAAGTACAAGGCCGTGGGTTCGGAATTGAAGCGCTGACCTATCTCAGCCAGAACTGACCATTCATCACTCGCTGATTCCCGACATCTTGCGCCTGCTGCGCCGACGAAGAGCCGGATTCGACTACTGCGTGATGTCGCCCGCGGTGATTCTGGAAGCACAAAGCGGTCGATGCCGTGTGATCCTATCTCCTCGCGCGCGAAACGGCGGTTGAGTGAAGACGCGATTGCCGACGGAGCTTCCATCCCGTCCGCGTTGCGATCTGGCCCACGGCGAACTGGCTCGAGCAGGAAGTCTATGACATGTTCAGATGGTTTGACGGACATCCCGACCTGAAGCGTCGTGTTCCCGATGGCTGGAAGGGCCACCCACTGCGCAAGGATTACGGCATTCTGCTGCAGGATGAAAGATGCGGTACGATCAACCTGGAATCGAAGCAGTGGGCGCTTCCTGTGAACGACAAAGACGCTGCCGAACGCCGTGTCCGATCTCAATA
>CAVRYB010000044.1:0-56406 GCA_963725295.1 uncultured Acidobacteriaceae bacterium | reverse complement strand
TTAAAATCATCGCATCAAACATCAAATCTGCTTTGATTATAGCATATGGAAAACTTATTTCACTGAAAAATTAAAATAGCTATTTAACGACTTCCACCTGCCAGGTTTGTGTTGACCCAAAGGCCAACGATCTCATGCGTGGGCCAATGCCCTTCAGACGCTTGACAGAATCGCTGATCTCCTGACGGTGGACGTTTTCTTCAACAGGATTACCGCGGCAGTCATAATGGCCGACCACAAAAAGCCTGGTGGATTTATTGACATCAACGGAAATGGTAATGCTGCGCAACACTTCCCTGATATCTTCCTGGTTGCACAAGACATTGTCCATACCAGCTTCGGTGATCACGTCCACAAAATCCACGGGATAATTCTCTTTGATCCATTGTAAAACAGGCAATTGCACACGCCCATCCATGCAATTAAGGCAAGTTGCTCTTATATCCACGCAATCCCTCCCCTTTAAGTTAATTTTGAGGTGCATTTTAATTAAAAAACACTGAAAAAGCAATTTATAACTACGTTAACAATGTTTATCTTAATATTGGGATGTATAAAAAACCCACCTTAAAAGATGGGCTTTTTAAATTAATTTCTTCCCTAAAAATGGTTCTAACTTCTATTGGGCAGCTCCAGGATTAGCCTGTGCATCTGCCGGGGCTGCTGCATCAGCATTAGCTTGGGTGTCTGTTGTTGGTGCTGTTGTATCTGCCGGAGCCGTTGCGTCGGCATTCGCTTGTGTATCTGTTGATGCCGATGTATCTGCTGGCATGGAACCTGCATCGGTGTTTGCCTGTGCATCTGCTGGTGCTGCTGTTGCATCGGCATTGGCTTGTGTGTCTGTTGACGCAGATGTATCTGCTGGCATGGAACCCGTATCAGTGCCTGCCTGTGCATCTGCCGGAGCTGCTGCATCAGTGTTTGCTTGTGTATCTGCAGGGGCTGTTGTATCCGCCGGCATTGAACCCTCATCACTGTTTGTTTGTGCATCTGCTGGTGCTGCTGTTGCATCGGCATTAGCCTGCGTATCATCTGGAGGCATTGCTGTTACGTCACTATTTGTTTGTGCATCAGCCGGGGCTGTTGTATCTGTAGGAGCTGCTGTTGCATCAGCATTAGCTTGGGCGTCAGTTGGTGCTGTTGTATCCGCTGGCATTGAACCTGCATCTGTGTTTGCCTGAGCATCTGTCGGTGCTGCTGTTGCATCACTATTAGCTTGTGTGTCTGCTGGGGCTGTTGTATCTGCTGGCATGGATGCAGCATCGCCGCTTGCTTGTGCATCTGCAGGCGCTGTTGTTGCATCGGTATTTTGTTGTATTGATGGTGCTGCCGCATCTGCTGGAGCCGCCGTATCTGCTGGCATTGAAGCAGCATCACTATTGGCCTGAGCGTCCACTGGGGCTGCATCAGAATTGGTTTGTGTGTCTGTCAGGGCGTGTTTGAGCAAATGTTGAATTGATAGCTAAAAGAAAAACAGTAACTAATCCAAAACTAAGCACATATTTTTTCATGATAGCTCCCCTAAAATTGAATTGAAAATATTGATACCCCTTTAGTATCTTTTAACCAGATCAATAGCTTTTTTCTACAATACGATAAGTAGAAGTTCATTTATGATAATATTATTGACAAGAATGGTCAATGTAATTTTAAATCCAGAAATAAAAAAGCCACCCTTAACTTTAGGATGGCCTTCTTATTGACACTATTCCTATCATTTAAAATTCATTTATACCCTGCTATTCTTCCCAGGAAACATCTTCAAGAGAAGTGGCCAAGGCGGCTTGAACTTCTACTTCCTTTGAATGGTTTTGTTTTTTGGGCAAAAAATGGACGGCACTGGCCGTGATCTTGACACGGCTCTGAGCCTTACCTTCCTTCTCCCAACGGTCCTGGCGCAGGCGGCCTTCTATAATGATGCCGTTGCCCTTGGCCAAATATTTGGAGCAATTTTCCGCGGTAATGCCCCAGACATCCACATCAAAATAGGAAACCTCATCGACTTTCTCGCCGTTCTTAATAAATACGCGATTATTGGCTATCGAAAGACTGCATACCGACTTCCCCGATGGGAGAGATCTCATTTCCGGGTCCCTTGTCAGATTGCCCATGATGCTGACATTGTTTAAATCCATAGATTTTCCTTTCGCTAGTGACAGGTAAATAAACGAGGGGGAATTTTCTACTTATGGAAACCGACAAGGGGATATCGGAGGATTTAAACAAAATTATATTACCAGATTCATCCGGAAGTTCAATAAAAAAGCCCGTCAAATCTCTCTGATGAACTTGATCTAAATAGCTCCTTGATCATGTTTTTTTTGGTAGGCGTCAACCACATCACTGATGTTCTCGTAAAATGCATCTTCCCCGAACAGCTTAGTGATCTCATATTTGTCAAGTTCGGCCTTGACGGGGTCAATGAGATTCGCCCAGACAAGCCGGACCCCGCGGCCTTTCAGGATGCCATAGATCTCGCGCAAAGTTTCTGCCGCCGTAAAATCCACATCAGCGACCGCTGAAGCATCAATGCAAAGCCAGGACAAAGAAGGCTCTGCTCCTTCGACAAGACCAATGATCTGCTCAAAAAGCTGTTGCGCATTGGCATAATAAATCGTATGGGCAAATCGGTACAACAAAAGCCCGGGCTCGATCTGCTGGGGCGCGGTCACCGGCAAAAGCCGCCAATCACCCGTTGTCTTATCAATCGCCAGCACGACATTCTGTGACCGGTAACTGCGCCGTACATGCTCCATCAAAGAAAGAACCATGGCAATGACTATGCCCTGCTCAACACCAACCAAGACCACCACGACGGCCGTGACCAACGCCACCCAAAACTCAGGCGGGCGTTGATGCCAGATCTTTTGCATCCCCTGGATATCGATCAATTGCAAACCGATAAGAAAAACCACTGCAGAAAGGACAGCGCTGGGCATGTTAGCCAGCGGGCCTGTAAAAAACAACAAGACCAGAAGTACGATCAAACTCGTGATAATCTGGGACAACTGGCTGCGGCCACCGGCACTATCCACCATCTGGGTCTTGGTCGGGCTTCCGTTGACAACAAACGTTCCGGATAATCGCTGCGCCTATATTAGCCAAACCAAGGCCGACCAAATCAATGTTCTCATTAAACGCTTCGTCGTATCGCGCAGCATAAGCCCTTGACGTCGCGGCACTTTGGGCCAGGATGACGACAAACATCGAAAAAGCCGTGGGAAGCAGCTTCAGAATAAGGGCAAAAGACCAATGGACATCCGGCAAGCCGATTGAGGGCAGTCCTTGCGGGACTTCACCCAGCGTATTGACACCGTAAGCTTTGAAATTAAATACCCAGCTGACAATGACAGCGCCGATCACGGCAATGAGGGCCCCGGGAATCTTTTTTGAAATCTTCTTCGACCCCACAATGACTCCGATGACAATAAACGATATCACCAGATCATAAAAATTCGTCTGGCCGATCTGTTGCAGGTCATTCATGATCTTGTAATTAATCCATGCCCTCCCCCTGAAAGACCCAGCATGCCAGAAATCTCGCCAAGAGCGACCTGGATGCCGACCCCGGTCAAAAATCCTATCAACACGGTTCTGAGAAAGAAATCCGCCATAAAACCCAGTCCGATAACACGCGCAAAGATCAATAAACAAGCAGACATTAATGCCAAAACTCCTGCGAGTGCCACATACTCATGAGATCCCTTACTGCGATCCCGACCAAGGACGCCGCAAGAATGGCCGCCGTAGCCGAGTCAGCCCCGACGACTAAATGCCGGGACGAACCAAAGATAGCAAACAATACCATGGGGATCAGCAACGTATATAAACCAGTGATCACCGGAGTACCGGCGATCTTTGTGTAACCCATCACTTCGGGGATCGCAAGGGCCGCCAGAGTGATCCCTGCGAGCACTTCGGCTGGGATCTCTGATTTTTGGATCGGAAGAATTCCCTGCAGCATGGAAAAATGATTTTTACGGGCCTGCTTTTCAATTTTGATCATAAAATCCCATCATTTCATCACTTTAAAAACCCGAATAAGATAGTAAAGGATAGGTAAAAAAAGTAACGCACCCAAAGTAAGTGACCAGCCCAAAACATTGATCGTTGCAGCCGGTGCCAGCGGCATCCAATAAAGAAAGCTGTGTCCCATCCCTATAAAAAAGCACATTAGGAAAAATAACTGCAAACCAAGCCAATAACACAAAACCGACCTGAGAGCCTGCAATGAGACGTATTGTCCATTCTGTAAATTCACCCCTTTTAATTTTTCGCCAAAGAATTAAAGTAAGGACAGTGGCTGCAAAAAAACAAATATCACTCACGGGGTTAGTAAAGAATATTGTTAATAATGGATGACGGCTCATTTGTGCTAAAAGAAAAACTAAGGCACCAGCAATGAGCATCGTCAAATTTGTTTTTTGAGCACAACGCATGTAAAAATTCCTCGTCTCTTTATCACCTGACTCACCAATTAAGTAAGCGCTGGCTAAATAAGAAAACATCCCCAGCACAAAGATCCCAATTGAGAATGAAGGAAGATTAAACCATGGTGCCACGTACTTTTGGTAATAAGTTGTCGCATCGGGATCAACACCGAAAAACATGCCCCCCATGATCATTCCAAACATTATGGGGGTCAATAAGCTGGATAACGAGAACGCTGTTACGAAGCGAATTCATTCTGCAGAGCTGCTTGCTGGCTGCCGGTCCCTTGGGTCAGCCCGGAGTTGGCCGCTTCCGTCGCCAGGGTTACGGCGCGGTTCAGCAGCGTGGTCACCTGGCTCAGGGCGCCATCGGCGGTCTGCAACATGCCCACGCCGTCGGTGACGTTCTGCGCGGATTGGGTGAGGGCGGAGATGTTGGCCTGCAAGCCATCCGCAATCGACAAGCCGGCGGGATCATCCGCGCCGGAATTGATCTTGGAGCCCGAAGACAATTGGAATAGGGTGTTCTGCAAATTCGTGTTGGTCATCGCCAACTGGTTCTGCGCTTCCAAGGAAGGGATATTGTTCAAAATGCTCAGTCCCATTCGAAATCTCCTCTCTTTTGGGTTTCCGTCTTGGGCCGCAGAACCCGGGGCCGAGGCGGCGCCTTTCCGGGTACGGCGAGACGGGTAGTATTCCAGAATCCCGCCGAAGTCCATGGCAAAATCGGTTCGACGGGTTGTGGGGAAGGGCGGGAAGTAACTATCATGCACTCCGCCATAGCTTAGGAAGCCAGGTCGCACTTTCGCGAAAATACCGAAACGCTGCGTGTGAACTCCCGCCTTGGGGCCGAAAGACCCTTGCAGTATTTTCCCGCCCCTCTGAGCATCTCCAACGTTGGGTGCCTTGTAAAAGTAATTAACAAGCGAGTCCATTGCCAGCCAGCGGGTGAAGTTGTAAGTCAGCCGCCCACCGACTCCTGGGTAGTCTCCTAAGGAGAAGGGAACGAAAGCGGTGAACGGCGGGACGTCCACCACTTTTGCGCTTCCCAAGCTGAGCACTCCATATTGACCGCCGATCTCCCATCTGCGCGGGCGCTGGATGGAAATCGATTGGTCATCTAATCTGCCCAACCTATAACTAAAACCGGCGCTGATGAGGAGCGAATTTCCGATGACGCCATTAGCGGTGACGAACCCAGTCGTCTTGGGGACGCGATAGGTACGGTCGCCATAGCGGAGGAGCATTTCGCCAGCGTCGATCCGAATGAACGTGCGGTGGCTGGTGTTGATTTCCAGTGCGCCTCCCAAGTTCAGAGCAAGATGAGTGAAGTGACCGCCAGGAAATATATCTTCGAACGGTTGACCATTGGGCAGGATCCCCGTTTCGACTCGAATCACATTGCTGAAGTTCACGATGCCGGGACGGGCGTACAAGAAAAGCCCGACCCTATTCCAGCGCTGTCCGGCCATGGGGCCAGCCACCAGCAGGAATGCGCGGCCGCCACGTTGCGGTCCCGGCAGCGTCAAACCGGGAAAGAAATCACTTTCAGCATCCCAAGAAAGGATCGGGGAAGTGTTATCGGTAACTCTTGCACCGAACCCTCCTTTTTCGTTGGTTCCAGAGATTGGGTCGCTCAGAGTCAGCGAGGTACCCTGGGCTCCGATTTCCAACCGGGAGTATGACTGAGCAAGCAGCGAGTTCTGGTAACTCGCCACCCAACAAAGAAACGAGAAGAACGAGGTGCGAGCTACTCTGGCAATGGCGGGGTACCGGCGTGAAATCATGGGCTCTCGTCAGCCGCTACTTCCCCGCCAATTCCTTCTTCACTGCCTCGCTGACCACTTTGCCATCCACGCGCATGCCAGCTGCGGCGAAGCGGGCCATGGCGGCTTTCATCACCGTTCCCATATCTTTCATCGCGGGAGGCGGCGTCATCTCGGCGATGGCGGCGCGGACTCCGGCTGTGATTTCTTCTTCTCCGGCCGCTTTCGGCAGGTAGGCTTCGATGAGCTTGATTTCAGCGGCTTCCTTGTCGGCCATTTCCTGGCGTCCGCCCTTGGTGAACTGCTCGACCGAGTCTTTGCGCTGTTTGATCAGCGTAGCGAGCACCTGCTGTGACTCTTTGTCGTCGAGCGGCGCCATCTTCTCTACTCCCTTGAGCTGGAGCGCGCTCTTCACCATGCGGAGACAGGAAAGGCGCTCTTCTTCGCGCGCCTTCATGGCGGCAACGATGTCTTTCTGGATCTGGTCGATGAGGGGCATGGTGCGATTATAGAACGAGGCCAGAGTGAGAGGTCAGAGGTTAGAGGTCAGATTGCAGAGGTGAAAACCGCTCGCGACAAGCTCTTGGGTTTGAGGGCGAAGGTTGTAACCTCTGCAATCTGACCTCTGACCTTTCTTCCCGAGGATGCCGTCTTTCGCATATTCTGGTTACGATGCTCAAGAAAAACCGCCTTTTCACTCCCGGCCCGACCCCACTTCTTCCTGCCGCGCAGCTGGCGATGGCCTCGTATGGAGCGCACCATCGTACGGCGGAATTCCGCGCACTGTTCACGCGGGTGCTAACCGACGTGAAGGAGTTCATCGGCACGCAGAATGATGTATTGGTGCTGTCGTCGTCGGGCACCGGTTTCATGGAAGCCTCGGTCTCGAATCTCACTTCTCCGGGCGACCGGGTGCTAGTCCTTACCGCCGGAAAATTCGGGGAGCGCTGGACTTCGCTGGCCAAAGCTTTCGGCTGCGTTGTGGAAACGGTGGCCGTTCCCTACGGCCAGACTTTTTCGTTAGACGACGTGCAACGCAAACTGGCGCGGGATATCCGCTGCGTCTACGTACAGGCAACGGAGAGTTCGACCGGCGCACGGCATGACGTGCAGGCAATTGGGAGGCTCGTCAGCGAACTACCCGACACATTGTTCGTCGTCGATGCAATTACCGGTCTCGGCACGACGCAGTTCGACGTAGATAGCTGGGGCATCGACCTGATCATTGGCGGCTCGCAGAAGGCACTGATGATCCCTCCGGGCTTGGCCTACGGAGCCGTCAGCGAGCGCGCCTGGCAGCGCATGGAGACGACGAAGTCGCCGCGATATTACTTCGATCTGCGCAAGGAACGAAAGTCGGCGGCCAAGGCCGAAACTGCGTACACTCCCGCGACCTCGCTCTTTGCGGGATTGGCGGCCGCATTTGATTATGTGCGGCAGATGGGAGATGGGAACCTCGCGGCTGGGCGCGACGCTTTGATCGCAAACGCGGAGTTGTGCGCGGCGATGACTCGAGCTGGCGTCGACGCGCTGGGGCTGAAATTGTTCTCGCCGAGTTCTCCGGCGGCGGCGCTCACGGCCGTTGCGGCGCCGGCCGGCGCTGACTCGACGGTCATCTGCAAAGCCTTCCGCGAACAGTTTGGCGCGGTCGTGGCCAACGGACAGGCGGAAATGAAAGGACAACTCTTCCGCATCGCGCACATCGGCTACTACGACTATCTCGATACGGTGGGAGTGTTGGCAGCGCTTGAGCAGGTGCTGGCTGAGCTGACCGGCAAGAATCTAGAATTCGGCAGCGCCGTCCGCGCCGCCCAGCAAGTGTTTGCCAGTCGTCAGTCACCAGCCGCCGGTCGTTAGGCCCACCTGGCAGGCTGCGGAAAAAATCGGCTCACCATCTGATTTTGAGTGGCGAAGCGCTTCAGCGCTGCGGTAACTGCTTGGTTTTGAGTCCGGCTTTAGCCGCTGAGGTGACACCGACTGGTCGGAACGAGTTTTTCCGCCGCCTGCTAGATTACCGACGGCGAGGTACAGCAGGAATGGCGCGTCAACGAGCGATATCGCCTGATTACATCAACCATCCATCGCGGCACCACGCGGCGGTTGCGACAGAATAAACTCAGGAGTATGGTGGCGTTGTGAAAACGAGGTGGCCAGCGAGTATTGCGTTCGTTGTGCTGTTCACGGTTTTCTTCCATTACGAGATCAGGTGGCACCAACCGTCGATTTGGATTGAGTTCCTCGGTGGGGCCATCATCTACGTTGCCTGCAATATCGCTTACATTGCACTTTTTGAAAAGAAGAAGTCTCAGCAGAGCTGACAGAATCAGCGTTCACGCCCTCTATCAAGCCCTTGCAGTTGAGGCAATCGCCATTTCATTGGCCCCGAACGGGGGTTCTGAGCGTAAACGCCTGGTTACAACAGTTACGGTGTAAAGAGGGTTGCAATGCGGAATAATCCCTCTCAGGTAGTGCAGGGAGAACCTTGATGACGAAGGGTTTGGTTGCGGCGTTAACTCTGTTTCTTGCGTCAGGCGTGTCAGCCCAAACCGCATCGGATCTGGCAGCCAAATACGAACACCACGAAGTTTACGAAGTGCAGCCCGGTGTACAGATGACCGCGAAGTTCGCTGCCAACGGATCAGTTTGCGAGATGAAGGTTGAGCAGGAGCACTTCTTGAAAGGCGAAGTTGATTATGAGGTTCGGCATCGACCGAGACCAAATCGACCGTCTAGTAGACCAGCTTGTGCCCGCATCGGAGCGGGGGGCAAAGGACAAAAAGAACAACGGCATGAGCATCGGTACAGGACAAGTCATGGAGACGGTGTGGCGATACGCGAACGTTGATGTGCACGTGCTATCGACCATCTCGGGCTACGCCGAAACGAGTGCCTTCACAATCACATGGCGTCATCGGAAGTGCTGAGGTCAACTGTTGTAACATCCCCATTTCACTCATCGACCTCGGAACGGGGGTTTTGAGTGTAAACGCCTGATTTCGTCAGTTATCTTGCGACCTGACGCCGGATGGAGGAATATTGTGCGCGGGAGGCTCGTCAGTCCGTGACCAAGAGGCAAACTGTGCTCGTCGGCGGTGTGTTTGGGCTGGTTGCGCCAGCGATAGTACTGACCCTGCTGCATTTTTACGGCGTGTGGCACATTATGCGCGTGGGCCATACAGATTGAGGAATATCTTTTGGCCATTTTCCGTGATGCTCACAACTGGTTGGTGCTGCACAGTACCCGGCCTTTTGATTACCGTGGCGGCAATGGTCTACAACTGCCTCACTTATATGGGGATCGCGCTACTGCTCCGAGCGTGCGTTAACTTCGTGGCCCACCGTGGACGCAAGTAGTTCACGCGCTCCTTCTCACCTAAGTGGCGTAACATCCCGATTATACTCATTGGCTCTCGGTCAAAAAGTCAATGAGTGCAAACGCCTGATTACCACAACAAGGGAAATCGGGAATCCTCTTGGACGCCAAGGGTATACTGGCTGTCGTGTTCTCGTTCTGAATTCGGATCGCTGATCCCCAACAAATGCAATCTGTACAGCGAGCGCGTCGTGGAATTCTGGTGTTCATTGTGGCGCTCACGGCCACGACTCTTGCCTCAATTTGGCTGCGGGAGCGTGTCACGTGGCCCACTTTGGCAACCGTTGCGTTCCCGATGCTGATGACCACGCTGCTTTCCTATTCCCCGGCCATCGCCTCTCTGATTGCGAGGATGAGCCTCGCAGAGAGTATTAAGGACGTATCTTTCCGGCTGCGAGGGGATTGGACGGCGCAAGCCATGCTGATTGCTTGGCTGTGGCCTGTGTTTTGTGGGTTGGGAACGTTCGGAATCGCATGGGCTGCCGGTCTTACGCGTTTTGCTTGGACTTCTGTCGACTCGGGCTATGGCACCTGGGGTCCGGAGAATCTGCTCGGCCTTTCAATCGCAGGAGTCCCCGTCCTGCAGGGGTTTACAATTCGACTGATTGCATGTTTGTTTTTCGCTGTTCCCGCCTGCTTGCAGAGCTTTGGTGAGGAACTCGGTTGGAGAGGGTATCTCTTGACGCGCCTGTTTGACGCGAAGATACCGGCACCGGTCTTCTTTAGCGGCCTCATCTGGGGTCTGTGGCACATTCCCTTTTTCCTTGCCTGGGAACCGAGCCGGAATCTGCCCGAACGACGATCAATCTCACTTTTTTTCTTCGTGGCTGGCACCGTGGCTCTGGCATATCTATTGGGCTATCTTCGATTGCGGTCCGGAAGCATTTGGCCGGCTGTGCTCGCCCACGCCTCCGGTAACACGATACTCAGTTGGGCATTCGATGGATTCACTGTGGCGAATCAATTCTGGAAAGGAGAGCTTTATCTCCTGAGTACGGGCTTACCAGTTCTGATTATTCTGCTTGTCCGGCCCCCATGGACCATCCGCTACTGCCCTGGCCACGGCAAATGACAGCGGCAAGCCTGGCGCACTCCCGATCCCGGGTCGATCTCCCAAGAACTAACCTCAGTTGACGTAATATCCCAATTGCACTCATTGACCCGTGGGTCATAAATTCTCAATGAGTGAAATCGCCTGGTTTACTTCACTCTTGACCCGTGGCGGCTCGCGGTGCTGTCATTCCACATGCGCGATTGCTTGCTTTTCCTTTTCCTCTTGTACTCTCTTTCGGCATCCGCTCAAAAGGACAGTACGCTTGTCATCGCTCACGTAACCGTCATCGATTGCACGGGTGCACCGGCCAAGCCGAATTCAACGGTTGTGCTGACTGGTGGTCTCATCACCGCAGTCGGCCCGAGTGAAACCGTCACAGTTCCCACAGGTGCACGCGTGATTGATGCAAACGGCAAGTTCTTGATCCCTGGACTTTGGGACATGCACGGCCACCTGACCGATGCGACAGAAGACGCGTTCCCCCTGCTGATTATGAACGGAGTGACGGGCGTGCGCGACATGGGGGGAGATCTCGCTCAAATCGACCACTGGCGATCAGAGATTGACAGTGGGAGGCGCGTTGGCCCTCACATCGTTCGCGCTGGTCCCTTTGTGGATGGGCCGAAAGAGGGAGTGTCGAATCGGCTGACCGTGCGCACGCCCGAAGAGGCGAGGGCAGCGGTCCACAACCTAAAGGCCAAGGGGGTAGATTTCATTAAGGTCCACAATGCGCTCCCGCATGATGCGTTTTTTGCGCTGATGGATGAATCTCGAAAAGAACACATGCCGGTTGCTGTTCACTTGCCGAAGGGCGTGAGTTCCGCTGAGGCATCGGATGCTGGCGCGGCCAGCCTTGAGCACGTAGAGACGATGACTGAGAGCGCGATGTGGCGCAGGAGAGCAACCGCCAAAACGGTCGAGCAAGCCGTAGATGAGATTTTGGGGCCCGCTGGGCAGGAGCTGTTTCAGCGCTTCGTCAAGAACGGAACTTGGTATGTGCCGACTCTTATCGCCTATGAACGGGGTTTCGTTCTTTGGAGTGATGATCAGGAATCAGCTCTACCACGATTGCAAATCCACGAAAAGAACATCGAGATTGTTCGGAACATGCACAAGGCCGGTGTCCAGATTATGGCTGGCTCGGACTTCTCTGATTGGGCCTTGGTGCCGGGCGTCGACCTGCACAATGAGTTAGCCCTGCTGGTAGAAGGTGGATTCAGTCCGCTGGAGGCGTTGCAGGCTGCCACGCTAAACCCTGCAAAATTCCTGGGCAAAACTGATACTTATGGAACGATTCAGGTGGGCCACGTGGCGGATCTGATACTGCTCGACATGAATCCCCTCGAAGACATTAGCCACACGCGCAAAATACACGCAGTCGTGCTCGGTGGCACGGTCTTCCCGCTAGCATCTATCAGAGCGCACGCTTTGCAAGATGCCGCGAACCGGCATTGAATCGCATATCGAGCAGTTAGAGGCGCGGGGTCAAGGGTTTGATTTACGATACTCACTAGCGTCAACTGGCGAAAAATCGCAATTTCACTCATCTACCCCACAACTCCGGTGCAGCAGCCCTCGCTCGCAATTCCTCCGCGGCATGAGACCAGCCTCGAAACCACCCTCGAAAGTTTCTTCTTGACCTATTCACAGCCGCTCGCTAGCATTAACTGATAAGTACTTTTTGTATGCAAGAATGGGAACCTATGCGATGCTGGCGAACCCCAACAATCTTTCGAGGGTGCCAAAATCAACCTGTTTACAATCAATGGGTTAGAGCTATCATACTGAAAAATAAATACATTACGTCAATACTGGTTGAAATCACACCTAACCCCATAATCCGTAACATACTTACTGGAGATAAGTCTAAGTCATAGTTTTATAAATACCTTACTTATGACTTACTCCAAGTCTTTGATTCCAAAAGACCGGTTCTGAGGGGGGGGTAGGGTACCAACTAGTAATATTCAGGCAGGAAAACCTGCACTCGAACCTCAGACCATCCGCGATGGGTTCTCGCTTACTCCAGCGCTTCGCGGCGCAATTTGCGGCTCTCTGCAAGAAGCGACATGGAGTGCATCAGGTTCTGCAGCGTAACGATTCCCACCAGATGTTGTTCGTCGACTACCGGAATAATGCTCAGATTGCGCGCCGAGAGTTTGCGGAAGGCGGAAGCCAGCGACTCCTGCTTGGCGGCAACTTCGAAGATGCGGTTCATGATGGCTTGCACGTAGCCGTTGCCTTCTGAGCGGAGAGCGTCAAGAATTTTCTGCCGCGAGACCACGCCGACCATGTCGCATCCGCGAACCACTGGGAAATCATCCTGCAACGTGTGGACGGCTTTTTCCAGCGCGTCTTCCAGCGTGTCGGCGGGAGAGAGCGTCGCAAAATCGGTGAGCATCACTTCCTCGAGGCGCACGCTCTGCAGCACGGATTGAAACACCGCCGAACGCTCTTCCATGGTTGCTCCGAAGAAAACGAAGAGCCCGACCATAAACAGCCACCAGTTGGCGGTGAGAGTTCCGACCATCATGAAGAGGATGGAAAAAACGTGTCCGATGCGGACGGCGCGTTGCGTCGCGCGAACCAAGTCGCCGCTTCGCGAGAAAATGGCACGTAGAACGCGGCCACCATCCATGGGATAGGCCGGCAGCAGGTTGAACAATCCCAGATAGAGGTTCGACCAGACAAGGCTGCGCAACAAGGCTCCGGAGTAGAGAAGCGGCTTGGTGGTAAAGGAAAAATGCGGATTCACCGCAAGCAGAATCAGCGCGGTCACACCAGCAATGAAAAGATTGACCAGCGGTCCGGCTACGGCGATGCGAATGTCGCGCTTCCAGCCATTCACTGGATCGGGCACGGCCTGCGCCTCGTCGAGAATTGTGACGCCGCCGATTGGCAGCAGGATGACGGCCTTCGCCGGAATGCCCGAACCACGCGCCACCAGAGCGTGTCCAAGCTCATGCAAGACGACGCTGCCGAAAACGACACCAACCAGCGCGAGACCGCGCAGGGCTGCCGTAACATCTTGAGTCGCTGCCTCTGCACCCCACACAAAAAGGAGTAGAAGCAAAAACGTAAAATGAACGCGGATTTCGATCCCGAAGAGACGGCCAACCGGAATAGACCAACTGCGCATTGCCATGCCTACTTGTATTCTATCCAGTTAGACACCGGTTCGCTCCCCGGCGATGCGGAAATCGTAATCGAAGGGACTATGGCTAGCGCCTTCAGAGCGACCTTATCAAAGACATGAGAGTCATTGCCGGAGAGTACCGAAGCCGCCAGCTGCGATCCCTGCCGGGGTTGGACATTCGTCCCACCCTAGACCGCCTGCGCGAGACGCTTTTCAACGTGCTCTGCCCGGGCAATCCACTGGCGCTGGCCGAATCAACGTGGATCGATCTCTACGCCGGAACGGGTGCGGTCGGAATTGAGGCGTTCAGTCGCGGGGCGCGCATGGTGCACTTTGTCGAGTCGTCGAGGGCCGCGGCGGATCTGATTGCCGCGAACTTGAAATCGCTCGGGATTACCGCCGGCTTTCAGATCTTGAAGGTTGACGCCGCCAAGGCGCTGCGAAAGTTAGATGAGGCGGGGATTATTGCCGATTTTGTGTTTCTCGACCCTCCGTACTCGATGGAGGAGGAATACGCAAAGACGTTGTCCGCGCTGGCGGGGTCGAAGCTGGTGGGTGAGCGCACGCTGGTCATCGCCGAGCATCACAAGAAATTCGATCCCGGCGACGCGTTCGCAGACCTGCAGCGCTACCGGAAACTGGGGCATGGAGACGTGACGATGAGTTTCTACCGGCGCTCGTAAACAGCGAGGCGGGCGGGGCGTCCGGTTGTCCGTTCGAGCACCTCGATATAATCACTACGACATGGCAAACTTCCCACCGGTTGACGAACAACTGGCTTACATCAAGAAGGGCTCGGCGGAGATCGTTAAAGAATCCGAGCTGCGCTCGAAGCTCGAACGCTCGCTCAACACGGGCAAACCGCTGCGCGTGAAGGCGGGTTTTGATCCGACCGCTCCCGATCTGCATCTTGGGCACACCGTCCTGATGCGCAAGCTTAAGCACTTTCAGGATTTGGGCCACACGGTCATTTTTCTGATCGGCGACTTCACTGGGATGATTGGCGATCCGACTGGACGCTCGGCGACGCGGCCTCCGCTGACGCGAGAACAGATTCTGGAGAATGCAGAGACCTACAAGGCTCAGGTCTTCAAGATTCTGAGCGCAGAAAAGACTGTCGTTGACTTCAACAGCCGCTGGTTTTCTAAATTCTCGGCCGAAGATTTCATCCGCCTGTGCGCTAAGTACACGGTTTCACAGATGCTGGAACGCGAAGACTTTCACAAGCGCTTTCGTGAAGAAAAACCGATAGCCGTGCATGAGCTGCTGTATCCGCTAGCGCAGGGATACGACTCGGTCGCGCTCGAAGCGGACGTGGAATTGGGCGGCACGGATCAGAAATTCAATCTGCTCGTGGGACGCGAATTGCAGCGGGCCTATGGGCAGGAGTCGCAAGTCGTGCTGACCACTCCGATTCTCGAAGGGCTCGACGGCGTCAACAAAATGTCGAAGTCGTTGGGCAACGCCATCGGCATTCACGAACCACCGATCGAAATGTACGGTAAGGTCATGTCGATCTCTGACGAGATGATGTGGCGCTATTACGAGCTTCTGACGGATGTCCGTGCGGAGCAGATCGCGCAAATGAAAGCGGACGCGGCGAGCGGCAAGGCGCATCCAATGACCCTGAAAAAAGAACTGGCGCGGTCGATCGTGGCCGATTTTCATTCGGCCGAGGCAGCGGCTAAGGCCGGGGAAGATTGGGCCAAGCAGTTTCAGAAAGACCTGGTGCCAGAGGATATCGAAACCGTCTCCGTCTCTTTCGCGGAATTTGCCAACCGTGAAGGCGACGGCGTGCGTCTGGCCAAAATCCTCGTCAGGATCGGCTTCGCAGCTTCCACCACAGAAGCAGATCGGAAGATCAAAGAAGGCGCCGTGAGCGTGGACGGCGTGAAGGCAACTTCACCGATCATCAAAGCTGGCGTGGGAACCGCGCTGACACTGCGGCTCGGAAGAAAGATCAAGAAAGTCGCGCTGACATAGTTCCCGCTCTTGCGTTACTTGGCCAAGGTTGGTTGTCTGAATAAAACCAGTCCAAACCAAATCCCAAAGATCGCGTAAATTACGGCGGCCGCGACTAGCTCGCCTGCCCTATCCCCTTTGCTCAGTGCTCTAAACAGAATGATTGCAACGACTGCAAAGTGCAGGAAGTTCCCGAGGGCAACTGGCCGGGAATAGATTCCGCCGATCAGAGCATCTCTTGCCATCCAATTCAAGATCGCAAAACCCATGTAGAGAGCACCCGCGATTTGCAGTACAAGAACGACATAAGGAACGGGTTGAGCGCCAAGGCGCGCGGCAATCTCTTGCGGCAGAAACGAAGCAGCAATACCAATTGTCCCCATGAATAAAGCGCTCAGAGTCATCAATAGTTTTGTGTTCATCTCTGCTTTTGCACCTGCTCCCCACCCACGTATCGCCAAAATGCTCCGCTCCCTATGCAGTTGCTGCTAATGCAGGCCTCTTCTTGTGCCACTCCGTGGCTTGCTCGTAGGCATTTGCCGCCTGCAGCAGCACGATCCCGTGCCAGGGGGCGGAGGCTAGTTGCAGGCCGATCGGCAGGCCACCTTTTGTGAATCCGCAGGGCACGGAAATCGTCGGGATTCCCCAGACGTTGAAAGGCCTTGTGTTCCTGAGCATGATCAACTCCTGCGGACGCAGGTTGTCGGGATTTGCCTTTAGGTCGGCGATTGCCGGTGGCGGGATCGGAATGGTGGGCGTTAGCAGCACATCCACTTCGTTGAATATTTCTTGTATTGCGTGACGGCTCGTCTGCAGGTCTCGGCTGGCGCGGAGAGCATCGTGGGCGTCGATGTTGGCTCCAGACTGGATGCGCGCCAGCGTTGCGGGTTGGTAGAGATCGAGCGAGCGCTCCACGAATGCCTTGTGATACGCGTAGGCTTCGGCGCTGGCCAGCGTGCGGTCGGTGGGAACATCGAGTTTGATGTCGCGAATGTCGGCGTGGAGTTGGCGAAAAATATCGATCGCCTTTTCGATCGCCGCGGCAATCTCGGGATGAAGATCGTCGAAAAAGAATGCGCGTGGAACGCCGATGCGAAGATTCCGCCGGATAGTCGTCGAAAGCGGAGACGAAACTCCGTTCCGGCTTCGCGTTGCGCACGGGCTCCGCCGAATCGTAGGCCGACATCACTTGCAGCATCAAGGCCGCATCATAGACTGAATTGGTGATCGGGCCGACGTGATCGTAGGACGAGGACAGGGGTATCACTCCGCGGGTGCTGACGCGGCCATAGGTCGGCTTGAGTCCGACCACTCCGCAGTAGGCGGCGGGCAGGCGGATGGAACCGGCCGTGTCGGTGCCTACCGCAGCATAGCCGAGGGCGGCAGCGACGCTCGCGGCAGAGCCTCCTGAAGAGCCACCGGCAATGCGCGTGGTGTCCCAGGGATTGTGAACCTCGCCGAAGAAGCTGATCATCGAACTGCCGCCGTAGGCGAATTCGTGCATGTTCTGCTTGCCGAGAATGATTGCGCCCCCAGCGCGCAGGCGGCGGACCACGTCGGCGTCTTCGGCGGGAATGCGGTCTTTTTGCGGCGAGCTGAACAGGGCGCTGGCGGCGGTCGTGGGGACTCCGGCAACATCAATAATGTCTTTGAGTCCGATGGGGATGCCGTGCAGCGGGCCGAGATGCTTTCCGTGGTAGATTTCCCACTCGGCGTGACGGGCGCGGTCAAGAGCGGATTCGGCGGTGACCGTAATGTAAGCGTTGAGCGCTGGATTGAGCTTCTCGATGCGCGCCAGGCAGTCGTGAGTGAGTTCAACCGGAGAGATATCGCGATTGCGGAGTTTCAGGCTTAGTTCGTGAATGCTAAGAAGCACATCATCCTCGCTTAAACCTGTCCTGTTCAGGCCGCCTGTTGCGCAGCGCGCTTCGCGAACCATTTGACCACAAAATAAACGACCGGTCCTGCGGCGAGTGCCCATGGGCCCCAATGCATCGCGATCGAAGCACTGTAACGTAGCGCCACAACCGTCATCACCAGCGGCATGGCAATGACATAGATCAGTCCGAGATTTCCGCCGGGGATGCGGAAGGCTCTGGGCAAATCCGGCTGCGTGCGGCGAAGTTTCCACACGGAGAGCACGGTCAGCACGGTGGTAGCGCCGCGCAGCCAGGCGTAGATGCTGATCAACTCGCCGAGCGAATGCAGCGCCAGCGATGCGTAAATCGCAGCGGAGATCAGGATCGCGATCCACGGCGTGCCATAGCGCGGATGCTTGCGCGTCAGGAAGGGCGGCAGGTATCCGTCTTCCGCTAACGTGAAGGGCATTGGGGTAGCGGTAAGCATAGTGCTGTTGAGCAGCGCCACGTTGCCCACCATAGCGCCGATCGTCATCAGATTGCCGAGCCAGGGACCGCCGATTAGTTGCGCAGCGGTGGAGAAGTATCCGTCGTTCCACTGTTGCCAGTTGCCGAGCGCGGCCAGGGCGGCGAACGGCGGCAGAAAATACGTCGCGATGGAAAGTGGAATTACCAGGGCGAGCGCTCGCGGATAGGCGCGCTGCGGGTTCTCTACATCACCGGCAACGCTCGAGACTTGCTCATATCCCGAATAGAGCCAGATGCCCAGCGCGAGACCGACACCGAATACCTTGGAAAACGGCTGGTTCGGCGGCACCATCGGCACAAACGGATTGTGATGCCACTTCATGAGTCCGAGTACAACCATGGCGATCACGGGAATGAACATGAAGAGTTCAAAAGCCGTAGCGGCTTTGCCGACCGTCTGAATGCCGCGAACGTTGATCCAGGTAATAAGGATGATCAGTGCAAAGGACACGAGCCAGTGCTTCCATCCGATGATGCCGGGAAAGTAATAGGTCAGGTAGTCAGCAAAGAGCACGGCGTAGGAACCGCCGAGAAGAAACGAAGCGGACCAATTCCACCATCCGGCGAGGAATCCCCAGAAGTCTCCGAAGGCAGCGCGGGTCCAGCGATAGAAGCCACCTTCCACCGGCATGGCGGTAGTGAGTTCAGCGGTGACCAGCGATACGGGGATGGACAGAAATAGCGGCAGGATCAGCAGGTAAAGCAGGGTCACGCCCGGGCCGCTGGTGGTAACCATCGATTCGAGGCCAAACGGGCCGCCGGTGGTGTAGGAAAACATTACGAAGACGAAATAGAAGAGGCTAGCCTTGCGGACTTTGGAGGCTGTCGATGAGGTGGGCGCGGTCACCATCGCGTTCAGGACGGCTAGTGTACAGGAACCAAGGGTCGAGAGGGGAATCTCTCCACAAGGATCCGATTGCTAAACGTTAGCGGAGGAGGCTCGGCGTTGGCACACGGCGGCCAGCGTATTGAGTGAGTCCTTGGTGACGAACGTGATCGCGCCCTGCACGGCGTCTTCCGATAACTCTGAAGACTGGCCGACGAGATCCATGGTCATGCGGACGCGGGTACCGCCTTTGAGATCGGGGCCAAAGGTGACGTGTTGCTCGGCTGTTACTCCTAGAGCGTGATTGAGCAGAGCAATCGCACGAGGAGGGCTGATGGAGGTTACGACCGCCGAAACTGTGGCGCGCACCGGCTGAGAAATTTCGTAGCGCAAACGGCTGCCGACCTGCCAAGGCTCGCCTTCGGTCCACACCGCTTCCTCGTAGATTCCGCGATGGAGTAAGCGGTCGAAATCAAGAAATGCGTGGAATGCCACATCGACTTGAACCGGAACCGTAACCGAGTATTCGATGCGTGGCAGATTCACAAGTCCATCCAGTCGAAGCGCGGATTATGCGCCGATTCCCAAGGGAAGACAAGGATGAACGGAGGCTTGCTCGAGATCGAGCAGTTTGCGTTTGAGATCGAGGCCGCCGCCGTATCCACAGAGCGAGCCACTGGAGGCGATCACCCGGTGGCAGGGAACGATGATCGCGACGGGGTTGCGGTTATTCGACATGCCGACGGCGCGATAGGCGTGCGGGTGGCCGATGATTTGAGCAATGTCGCGATAGCTGCGCGTTTCGCCGTACGGAATTTCCAGCAGCGCCCGCCAGCAGGCGAGTTGGAAATCTGTTCCGCGAAGATCGAGGGGGTGCGAGAACTCGCGCCGCTGGCCCGCGAAGTATTCATCGAGCTCACGCAGGTAAGGCGCGACGGCGCTCTTCGATTCCTCGAGACGGACACTTGCAGAATCAAACTTCTGGACGCGGCCCTCAAATTCGAGCCGTACCAGTCCTTTGCTCGAAGCGGCAAGAAAGAGCGGGCCAACGGGTGATGGCGCGCGGAAATAGGAGAGAGTCTCCATGCGAAATTGGAGGATAGCACGGCCCCGCGGGCATGTTGATCGCGCAAACAAAAAACCTCCCGCTTTCGCGGGAGGCTTCCAGAGGAGGGTACTGTTTTAGTCTTTCACTACTTCGGCTGCTGGTCGGTGGTTGCTGGCGCGCTGCCGGTCGAAGCAAGCTGCTCCAAGTTGTTTTTCAGCAGGCTGATTTCAACGCGGCCACCTGTGATGCGCTTCGGCTTGGTTTCTCCAGCCGCTGCCGTTGTCGGAGCCGGGGCGTTGCCCATGCCGACGAGGTAAATCCGGTAGACCGGGATGTCGTGGTTGAGCACGAGATAGCGGACCACCGACTCGGCCATCTTCTGCGAGTTAGCGATTGCCACCTGGCCGTGTCCAGAGGAGAAGCCCTGCACCTCGACGACATAGCCGCGCTGACTCTTCAGCGGGGTGGCCATTTCATCGAGCGCGCTTTTGGCATTCTGGCTCAGAACGGTTTGTCCGGGTTTGAACAGGATTTCGGTCTGCGTTGTCGGCTGGTACTGGTCGATGTTCGTGACCACCTGCTCGACTGTGTTCAGACGCGTGTGGGCCTGTTGCGCAGTCTGCTGCGCAGCTTGCGCCTTGTTGCCGGCGTCAATGGCGTGCTGATCGGCTTCGTTGGCCTTTGCCGAGGCAAGCTGGATACCGGCTTGTGCGCGCGCATCGGTGTCTTTAATCGCCTTGCTGTTCGAGGCGGTCAGTTCATCGAGTTCGTTGATGCGATCTCGGATCGGCTGGGTCTGGCGCGCCACATATTTCTTGCGCGCGAATGGATTCATGTGTCCCCAGAAACCCTCGCGGGTATCCGGCTGCAAAGGATCCTTGCCGGTGGCGTTGTCGGCCTTCGTGGCCGGCTGGGCCGTGGGCTGAGATTGGGTCGTCGAAGTCTGCTGCGCGAAAGCTGGCACGGCCAGAATCACGGCTAGCAGCAGAGCGAAAATGGTGCGGTTCTTCATATTAACTTCCTCCAAGAGGAGTGGGGAGCCACTCCGGCGCCTTGTCGGCGCGATTTCGATTGCGTCGTTTGAATGCCAGATTCCACAGACTTCAGAGGGCAAACCCCGACGCGATGGTTGCCTCGAAAATACGGCCGTAGTCACCCGGCCTGCACTTCTATTAACAGTTTGCGTGCCAAATGACCATTCGCCGTAGAGCCACGCGCAAGTGCTTTATTTTCAGACATATTGTATCTTATCCCGAAAGCATGACGGGCTCGACTTGGGGGTAATTTTGGCGGTCGCCGGTATAAAAACTGCGTGTCGGCTCGATTTCCCCGGGGACCTGGCCGAAAAGAAATCAACGTTATCTGCCTGCCAATCATCGGAGTGAATTATGACGCACGTGAATTGCAAGCGATCCCGGCTCTCCGCTCTGTTGCTCCAACTTTTCTTCTTGGCGGCGATAGCAGTGCATGCCGAACAAACCCCTTTCGATCTGTCTCAACTGAAGGCGCCAGCCGGGTTTCACATTTCTGTATTCGCCGAAGTGGATGGCCCGCGCATGATGATCTTCACGCCGGGCGGCGTGTTGCTGGTAAGCGAATCCGGAGAAGGCAAGGTCGTGGCTTTGCCCGACTCCAAAAGTTCGG
This sequence comes from uncultured Acidobacteriaceae bacterium, assembly GCA_963725295.1. Lineage (GTDB taxonomy): Bacteria > Acidobacteriota > Terriglobia > Terriglobales > Acidobacteriaceae > Acidiflorens. Next base: position 34,780 of record CAVRYB010000044.1, on the reverse strand, counting down.
GCAAAACTGAGCGCTCGGTTACTGTTCTCAACGGTCTGAACGAACCGCATGGCTTGGCATTTTATGAAGGCAAGCTCTATGTCGCGGAGAATGACAAAGTGCAGCGCTACGACTGGGACGAGGCAACCCTGCGCGCGACCAATCCGAAAAAGCTGACCGATCTGCCGACAGGCGGCGGACACTCTACTCGCACTGTTTTATTTCACAGCGGAAAGATGTACGTTTCGGCAGGATCGAGTTGCAATGTCTGTATCGAAAAAGATCCCCGGCGCGCGGCCGTAATGGAATTCAATCCCGATGGCAGCGGTCAGAGGATTTTCGCCAAAGGCCTACGCAATGCCGTTGGACTGGCGGTGAATCCGAAAACTGATACCGTCTGGGTAACGGTGAACGGCCGCGATTGGCTGGGCGACGATCTGCCTCCCGAGACGATTTACGACCTCGGCAAAGACGGGAGGCGACGCCGGCTGGCCGTATTGTTATGGCGACCGCGTGCCGGATCCGAACTTCACCAAGCCGGGAGACGGCCGCTGCCAGCAGCGTGCTCGAACCGAAAGTCCAGATGCAGGCGCACTCGGCGCCTCTAGGGCTGGCGTTTTACGAAGGATCACAGTTCCCCGCTGAATATCAAAACAACATTTTCGTCGCGTTTCACGGATCTTGGAATCGCAGCGTTCCGACGGGCTACAAGGTCGTGCGCGTGAAACTCGACGACAAAGGTCAACCGCAAGGCGGAGCGCAGGATTTCATTACCGGTTTTCTTGCGCCCGGTGAAACGAAAAGAGGCCGATGGATGGGACGTCCCGTGGGGATTGTGTTTGGAGCGGATGGGGCAATGTATTTGAGCGACGATGCCGGCGGAAAGATCTACCGAGTGACTTGGAATAAGTAGGATGGGCTGTAAGGCGTGAGCAAACAGGCGCTAGGGTCTTGCCTGCAAAGCACGATCATGTAGGTATGTCGCTTTCGGATCGGACTCCGAAACAGTCCTCTCGCTCTGGGTAACGGAAAGGGGCACACCGCTCGCAACACCCTCGGCGTCGACCCTTCGCTTTGTAACGGTCGTCCACTCCACGGTGCATGCAATCTCGCCGAATTCGTCCAGGGTCTGGATGGTGAGCGCCGCAGTAGTTGTACTTTGCAGTATGCCATCGACGGGATTGGGTGCGGAAGTTTCCACGGTTCCCTGATACGAACGCGCCCTGCCATCTGGCTCTCGTACCAGGTGAAACGCTCCATCACATTCCACTCCTTTGCACACGTTATCGCGAAAACCCTGACTTGGTCGGTTCGCAAGCAGCGAAGAACACGCATCCTTGGGACCGTTGCGATTTTCCCATTCTCGGGCCAGGTAACGCGCCGCTTTACTGTTGGGCTTCATCCGCAAGGCGATGTGGAGTTCTTTCACGGCCTCGGCGTTACTACCCTTGTCCAGCGCGCGGGAAGCTGAGTTCAAATGGACAACATAGGAGTTGTAATGCCGGATCGAAATGACTCCGAGCAAAAGGACGACCGCCATGCCGGCGAAAACTCTCAGGCGCCGCTGTGTCGTCTGTGTCATCACGGAAGTCAACGCGGCACCTAGGACCAGACCCGCCAAAAGCCCTCCGATGTGAGCGTAGTTGTTGATTTGAGTAAAGTGGTCAATTACCGGATCTGAGAAACCCACGTAGATGCTCCAGGCAATCGAGAGAGCAAGCAGCGCAAGTTTCCACCATTCTCGCCGCGAAAGGTATTTGACCTTCAATCCGTAGGCGCCGACCAACCCGCCGGCCAGACCGTACACTGCCCCAGAGGCCCCATAACTCTGGGCCTCTGGATTGACAGCAAGCGTCACAACGTTCCCCGCCACCCCGCAAATCAGATAAAAGACGAGGAAAGACCACCTTCCAAGGATCCGCTCCAGACGTTTTCCAAAAAACCAGAGAAAAATGAGGTTACTCAGGACATGGTAGAGCAAGTGGTGGACGAAGATCGGAGTCACTAGTCGCCACCATTCACCACCTAATATTTTCACACCCCACCCCGCGCCCAACGGCGGTCCGCTCCGCCGGTCGGTCGCGAACCAGACAACAATCGTGACGATGATCAGCGCCCACGTGACAGGATACGAGCTAGGGGAGGTCGATACGGCAGGAGGCGGCGCTGAGGCGCTCACATCGGTTGGTGCGTCCCGTTTCGGACACAGCTCGCCGTGCTCCTCCCCAATAGATAACAGTTGGCCGCAACGCTCGCAGAAAGTCACGATGAGTTCGAGCTTATGAGGAAACTTGCTCGCTGAGTATACGCAACCTAAGTGTGGCGGCAAACCTCCACCGGCGCCTACTCACCGCAATACTTCTCATACTGCTGATAGATGAACGGGTCTGTCATGCCCGCGATGTAGTCGCAGATCACCCGCGGCAACGGCTCTTCGGACGCTTTTTCGCGGTAGTTGCGCGGGAGATCGTCGGGTTCTTCCATCCAGTGCGCAAACAACTCTCCGGTGATGCGCTCAGCGTCTTCTTTTTCTGCCGCTAGCGCCGGGCTGTAGTAGAGATTCTCGTAGAGAAAATCTTTCAGGCCGCGTCGCTGCTCTTCTACGGCTGGGCTGAAAGCCGCGATCCTTTCGCCATGACGGCGGACACCTTCCAGTGAATGAACGCCTGCTGTCTTCACGCGTTGTGCGGTGTTTGTGATCAGGTCACCGACGAATCCGTCGAAGATTCGTTTCATCGCTTCATTGAAAACCAGCTTCTCGGCGACGTTCGGGTAGCGCTTTTTTGCTGCGTCATAGTGCCGCCGGAAAAGATCGATGCTGTCGGCAATCTGTTCGACTGTCAGTAGTCTCGCTTCATAGCCATCGTCCAGGTCAGCCGTGTTGTAGGCGATTTCGTCGGTCAGGTCGATCAACTGCGCTTCGAGCGGTGGACGTTGATCGAGCAGATATTCGGCGAGTTGGGGATGCTCTTTGACATCGTAATCGTGCGAGTGCTTGATGATGCCCTCGCGGACTTCGAAGGTCAGATTCAGTCCTCGAAAAGCGGCGTAGCGCAGCTCGAAGTCCTCGACAATGCGAAGGGCATGCAGGTTGTGATCGAAGAACAGTCCATGCTGACGCATGGCGGCATCGAGTGCTTTTTCTCCGGAATGTCCGAACGGTGGATGGCCGAGGTCGTGCACTAACGCTAGCGCTTCCACCAGGTCCGTGTTCAGGCCCAGTTGCGCAGCGATGGTACGCGAGATCTGCGCGACTTCGATCGTGTGCGTCAGCCGGTTTCGAAAGTGGTCTGAATAACGGCGAGTGAAGACCTGTGTTTTCGCCTCCAGCCGGCGGAAAGCACGGGAGTGAATGACGCGGTCGCGGTCACGTTGAAAGTCGTTGCGATAGGGATGCGGCGGCTCGGGCATGGCGGCGTCCACGGGAATTTTCGACGCGCACCGCGTAGTCGGCGAGCATTAAAGAAGTTTAGCAGCTTGATCACCGCCGAGACGCCGAGAAAACCTTCTCAGGGATTACGGGATCTGCAGCGGATGGAATCAGGAGAAGAGATATTCTCGGCGAACTCTGCGTCTCGGCGTAAAAGCCTTTTGCTACTGCTTCGCGCCTTCTTCCTTGGCCAGCTTCATCTTCGCGGAGTCGAGCTTCTTCTGTACTCGCGAAACGTCGGCGGGATCAACTTCCACGGCGATCGTCTTATTCCACTCCACCAGCGCGCGCTCCCAGTTCGTCGCCGCGAGTTTCAGGCGTCCCGTCTTCTGGTACAGATCGCCGAGATGGTCGTGAACGGTGGGATCGGTGTTGATCTTCTCGGAAGCTTTCACCAGATTGTCTTCCGCGAGATCATATTTCCCCAGGCGGAAGTAGGCCCACCCGAGGGAGTCCAGATAAGCTCCATTGGCGGGGTCTAGATCAACGGCTTTCTTGATGTAGCCGAGCGCTTCCTCGAGCTTCGTGTTCTGGTCGGCCAGCATGTAGCCGAGATAGTTCAAGGTTGAAGCATGTTCCGGATCGGCAACCAGCACCTTCTTGAACTGCTCTTCCGCCTCTGGGTAACGCTTTTCGCGCTCGAAGGTCGAGCCGCGCAAAAACCAGACGTACTCCTTATCGTCGGCCTTGGTCGAGAGCTGTTCGGCCTTGTCGAGCGCCTGCTCAGCATCGCTGAAGCGGCGCAAGCGTGTATTCATCTGGGCGAGAACAATGTAAATCTGGCGATCTTCAGCATCGCCTTTCAGCATCACTCGAACATCTTTGAGCGCCTTATCGGCATCACCCATGTCGGCTTGCTGCGACGCCAGCACCATTTTCAGGTCCCGGCTGGAGGGCAGCTTCTGCACCGCTTCCTTGGCGACGTCGGTGGCCTTCTGCCATTCCTTGGCTTCGCGCCAGGTATCGATAATCTGTTGGTAGCCGCGTTCGAGGTTGTCGTCGCCACCTAGCGCCACTATTTGACGGAAGGTTTCGATGGCGGCCTGATTATTTCCCTGTTCGCGATAGATGGTGCCCAGTCTCTCCAGAAACACAGCGCGATTGCTCTTCTCACCGTTCGAGTACTTGCCGTCCGCCTTCTCGGACTTCTTCAGCAAGTCCTTCATAATGGTGACGGCTTCGTCGTAGCGGCCCTGCGCCTGGTAGATGGCGGCGATGTTGTAGGGAACTTCCACCGAATCCTGCACCATGGACTCGGCTTTCTTCAGGTTCTCCAGCGCCGGGTCGAACTTGCCCTGACGGCGGTAAATCTCCGCGATGCGGATGTAGGTTTGCGCGTCCTCTGGATTCGCGTCCGCAATCACTTTGTACTGTTCGAGCGCAGCATCGGTCTGCCCATCGCTCAGCAGGTTTTGCGCCAGCCCGCGAATGGCGTCGAGATTGTCGCGATCCATCTCAATCGCGTGACGGTACGCTTCAATCGCGTTCTTGTATTGCTTCTGCTGCTCGTAGGTATAGCCAAGCGCGGAATAAAGCTTTGCGGAGCGGCCGGCACTCGGCACGGAACTGAGCACTTCTGCGGCGCGGGCCGTGTCTCCCAGTTCGTTGTAGAGATACGCTAGTGTCGTGATGGCTTCTTCCGAGTCCGGTTGCAGCTTAACCGCGGTCTTGAACTCGTTCTCCGCCTTCTGCAGGTCGTTGTTGAGGCGGTAAAGACGGCCCGAGGAGCAGGTGGTCGTCCATGCTGTCGGGCTGTAAGCGGACGATTTGCTCATATTGCTCGATCGCCAGCTTCAGCACGCTCTCGGAGCCGCTCCCGGCCTGCATATCGCCGAGCGAGCGCAGATAGATTCTTCCCAGCAGGCGCCGGGCTTCCAGATTGTTAGGATTTTTCTTGATGATGTCCTGCGCCTCAACCACGGCATCGCGAATGCGCCCGGTTTTGGCATAGAGTTCAGCGAGACCGGAGGTCAGATATGCGGAAGTTGGATCGGCATCGATAGCGGCGCGGTACTCTTCAATGGCCTTGTTCGCCAATTCGCTGCGGCCGTAAGTCGCCACCTGCTCCTCGTACATGTGCGCGAGGGCGAAATGGTAATAGGCGGCGGCGCGGTCCGGTACTTTGCTCTTGGCAGCCCCTGAATCCTCGGCGCGGGCAGGCTGGTTCTGTGCGAGTAAGAAAGACCCCGTGAAGAGGAAAGTGGCAATCAACAGCTGTTTTTTCATGAAAAGTCCTGCAAAGCGCAAAATTCCATCCCGTTTTCTTACTTGGATGCTGATCCGCAGCCATCCGGATTTTCTTATTCTACCCTCGGAGAGCCTTTATGCGGGGAGAAAGCGGTAGTCAAGAACGAAGCCGGAGGTACAGGGGCTTTGGACCGCTTGTGTCAAGAAAAGTAAAGATTTAGTGCCGGAAATGCCGCACTCCAGTAAAGATCATCGCTAGCCCGAGGCGATCCGCCGCTTCGATGACTTCCTGGTCACGCACTGAGCCTCCGGGCTGAATGATCGCCGTCGCGCCCGCCTTGGCGATCTCTTCTACGCCGTCGGGGAAGGGGAAGAAAGCATCGGACGCGGCGACCGTGCCCTTGAGCGGCAACTGCGCCTTCATAGCTCCGAGTTTGCAGGAGTCAACGCGGCTCATCTGCCCGGCACCCACGCCAACCGTCTGGCCGTCGCGAGCATAGAGAATGGCGTTCGACTTCACGTGTTTGCAGACCTTCCACGCAAAGATCAGAGCGCGTTTTTCTTCTGGCGTGGGATGGCGCTTCGTCACAATTTTCAGATCAGACTCGGCGAGTCTGCGTAGGTCGGCGTCCTGAACCAGCATGCCCCCGGAAATATTTTTCAGGACCCAGTTTTGCTGTCCGGCAGGAACCTCGACGAGCCGCAAATTCTTCTTCGACGCGAACGCTGCTTTTGCGCCCTCGTCGAATGATGGAGCGGCAATCACCTCGAGAAACAGCTTGGCCATCTCATTTGCCGCTGTGGCATCAATGGTGCGGTTCACTCCAATCACTCCACCAAACGCCGACACCGGATCGCATTCCAGCGCGCGCAGATAGGCCTCGGCGAGCGTCTTTCCGGTCGCGGTGCCGCATGGATTTGTGTGTTTGATGATGGCGCACACTGGATCGTCAAATTCCTGCGCCAGGTCCCAGGCCGCCTGCAGATCGACAATGTTGTTATAGGAGAGCTCTTTTCCCTGCACTTGCCGGGCATTTGCGACGCCCGCGCCGGAACCGTCGGCGTACATCGCTGCCTTCTGGTGGGGATTTTCTCCGTAGCGCAGGTCGCTCACTTTTTGAAACGACAGGCGCAGCGTTTTCGGGAAGCCTTCCGCAGCGCGCAGTGCGAAGTCACCGCCAACCCGCTCCAGCGTGGAGGCGATGGCGGAGTCGTAGGCCGCAGTCGTCGCAAACGCCTTTTGCGCCAGCCGCCATTTCGTTTCGCGGGACAGAGTATTGCCCGAGTTCGCCATCTCCTCGGCGATCGCCGCATAGTCGGAAGGCGACGTAACCACCGCAACATCCTGAAAATTCTTCGCCGCCGAACGAATCATCGACGGACCGCCGATATCGATGTTCTCGATCAGCTCCTCGAAGTGCACGCCGGGTTTGGCCGCTGTTTTTTCGAAGGCGTAGAGATTGACGACCACCATATCGATCGCGGGGATGCCGTGCTCAGCCACCGCCGCGAGATGACCCGCATCTTCCCGCCGATGCAAGATGCCGCCATGCACCTTCGGATGCAGCGTCTTGACGCGGCCGTCGAGCATTTCGGGAAAGCCGGTCAGATCAGAGATGTCTTTCACCGGGATGCCGGAATCGCGCAGCAGCTTGGCAGTACCACCCGTGGAAACCAGTTCGACACCGAACGCTACAAGCTTGCGGGCAAACTCTACTAATCCGGATTTGTCGGTGACACTGAGGATGGCGCGCTGGACTTTGGACATGAGGGCCCTCGGAAGCAGATAAGAAATTCGAAGAAGAAAGATTCTAGCAGTTTGGGAACGAGTACTGAGTACTAGCTCTTCGCTTTCGCCTTGAGCTTGACCACTCCGTCTTGCATTTCGACAGAGTAGACAACGGCCTCGCAGCCTTTTTCTTTGCGGATCTCGCTGGTCTTTTTCTTGACGAAGGCGGCAAAGGAATCGAGGTTGCCGGAGACTTTCTCTCCCGACTTCTTCTTGGCTTCGGTGAGAGCCTTGTAAAGAGATTCGACCTTCTCGCGCTCGGCAGCCGCGTCGGAGCACTGCACCGTAAATGGCCGGTCGCCGTCAGCATCTGCAGATTGGCCTTTGCTCAGGCCATACGCCGTGTGATGTTTGGCCTCGCGATCTTCGTTGACACGTACGCCTTGGACGGAGAGCAAGGCATCCTGAGGCCGGCGATATCCTTCCTCGCGGATCCGCATCTTCTTGCGCCAGAGGTCGCTTTGAATCGCGTAGCGCTGCGCCATTTCGTTGTAGCGGTAGCGCTGGGAGAAGCTGAGGCGCCCGCCATCGCTGAACTTGCGGATGAGCGCGGTAACCTTCCACTCGACGTCCGTGGGCGGACGTTTGGCCGGGTTGTTGAAGAAAATCTCGTACTCGATCTTCAACCGGCGCAGTTGCTGATCGAGCAGATTCAGCTCTTCTTCAATGGTCACGAGGATTCCCCAGTCAACAGCTTAGCGGTGAATGCTTGCGGTTGGCGAGGTTCCGGCCGGACACGGAGGGATTGGTACGAAAGTACCCCGAAAGCAGCTACTAGCTCTTAGCCGTTAGCTCTTAGCAAAACCTTGATTCATCGAGAACGCATATCGAATCCACGATTTCGCAGCGTCCCGAATCAGGGCAGGTTGAGATTTTCGAGAGCTAAGAGCTAAAGGCTAACGGCTAAAAGCTGGTTTTCCAGCTATTTCGAGTTTGACGCCATCTTCTTGACCATGGCCAGCACCAGCTTGCGGTCGCTGTCATTCAGATTGGCGGAATAGCGGCGCATCTGGCTCAGGAAGCGGACTTCGTCATCGGAGAGCTGCGGTAAGCCCTTATGACCGTTGCTGTTGCCCTCGGAAAAGAACTGGGAGAGGGCCAGATCCATGGCGCCCGCAATCTTGGCGAGAGTGTCCAGCGAGGGGATGGTGTGGCCGTTTTCAACCCGCGACAGGTAGCAGCGCAGCAGGCCAGTACGCTTCTCAATATCGCCCTGGGACATGCTTCGCTGGAGCCGGAAATTTCGGATGGTTTCGCCGATGTTCATAGAAACGCAGCTAACTCAAAAGCCAAAAAAAAGATGCGTGCATAGTAACCAGAGTAGTACCGTCTGGCAAGTGGAAATTCCTTGCATTGCGCCAGCCGCGATGTTTATAGGGATTCGAGAGACGAGCCGATCGATTCTACGCTGAAAAGAAAGAGCCTAGCGCCGGCGCCACCGATGTGACTCGGGACGAAGTCAGGAGCGCAACCTGAGACCTGAGAACTGACACCTGAGACCTGCTTTCTAAGGTGTGCCCTCAAACAGGGGCCACAACCCATCGGCGGTAACGCGATAGATGGCGTAGGCGCTGCCATCGCCGTTCGTGCGGCGGAAGAGCAGTTCCCCTCGACCATCGCCGTCTGCGTCGACGGCGTCCACCAACTCCATTCGGGGAGTCACGTCGAGATGGTGCGAATCGGTCTGCGAGAAAAACAGCTTCTGCAACTCACCCTCAAGGTTGGTGCGAGCAATCAGCGTGATTTCCTTTGGCTCTTCGATCGACCCAGGCGCTGAACTGGTGGATTCGACCGGTGGCAGGGTGACATGCGTCTTCGCGGAGAGCACGAGAACCGGCTCATTCGAGTTGGAAAGATCGAAGACGTGCAGGCTGACATCGTCCAACGCAGGTTCGGCGGGTTTGGCGGCAGACTTGCGTGCAGCCGACTTCTTCGTTGCCGGCGCCACTTGTTTATTGGTGGCAGAAGCTTTAGCGAGGAGCTGCACCGCCAGATCAATCATTTTGCTGCGATAGCCTGCCTCTTCGGCTGGCTTCATGTCGTAAGTGTATGGACGCGGGTCCGGTCCACCGGCGTCGGAAATGGCAGGGATGAGCGTAATCTGCGGCGCGGACGGGTTGGCACTGCCTGCACTCTTGTTGTCAGGGGCACCACTCACCGATAACTCGTCAAAGGTCGCGTACGCTTCGCGATGCTCGGTTGACTCGGGCTTTCCGCGGCGCAACCGTGGGCGATTCGGGTCGGAGATCGGCTCATCCGCCGGGGGCGCAGCACTCTTTGCCGATTCAGACGGCGCAGCCGGAGCGCTCGACGGCTTCTCATCGCCCTTCTTGGTGTCCGGCTTGTCCTCGGGCTTCTTCTCGTCCGCCTTCTTCTCCTCCGGCTTTTTGTCTTTGTCGGCGCTCGCGCTATCGGCGTCCGCCTTCTCAGACCGACGGTGAAGCACCGGCGGCGCATCCTTGTCTTCGATTACGGGCGTCGAGTACTTTTTGCTCTTCTCCGCAGCTCTCATGCCCGCCGGAAGCCACGTGCCTTCTGCGATCCAGACGCGATTGAGTTGGCCGGGCTGTGTAATCGTGAAGATGCCTTGCGAAACGCCAGAGTGAAAGCCTTCATATACAGTTTCAAAGTCGAGCGCCATGGGGACGGGGGAAGCTTTATATGAGCCCGCGTCGTAGAACTTGCCATCCAGCATGATGGCGATGGGGATGAGCCGCCCCTTGCCGCCTTTGGGCGATAGCTGGACGAGTCCCAGGGCTCGTGGCCCTTTGTCAATCATCGCTTTTCGTCCATATTGCGGCGGCAAAATTTGGGCTACGAGGGGCAAAGTCGGCAGCGCAATCGAGGCAGCCAAGGTGACGGCGACCAGCCGCGTGCGATATAACATGCGTTGTGACAAGGCCCGACGAGGAGAAAACTTCATATGGAAGTGAATGATAAATCCCCAGACTTCAGTACGACGGACGAAAACGGCAAAGAGGTTGCCTTGAAAGATTTTCGCGGCAAAACTGTGGTGCTTTATTTCTATCCCAAGGCCGACACGCCGGGATGCACCAAGGAAGCATGCAGCTTTCGCGACAGCTACTCGGCGATCAAGAAGACGGGCGTGGTGCTGCTCGGCATTTCGAAGGACACAGCCGCTTCGCAGAAGAAGTTTCAGACCAAGTTCAGCCTGCCCTTCCCGCTGCTGGCGGACCCGGACAAGAAGATTGCCAATCTGTTTGGCGTGGTCAAAGAGAAAAATATGTACGGCAAGAAAGTGGAGGGCATCGCGCGTACAACGTTCGTCATTGGACCCGACGGCAAGATTAAACACATCTTCAACAATGTGAAGGCCGAAGGGCACGCGGAGGAAGTGCTGGAATATCTGAAAAGTCAGAAGTAATTTGAAGAGTCAGAAGTAAGAAGTCAGATCGCAGAAGTGAAAGCCTGTTCTCGGACGTTGGCTCCGCAAATCTGGCGCTGGCTCCTTCGTCGCCTTTACTTCTGCAATCTGACCTCTGACTTCTGCGATCGAGCCATCTCGAATGCTTGCATCTCGTACGCTCCTCACGCCCGCATTCTTCAACCGCGATCCGCGCAAAGTGGCGCGGGCGCTGTTGGGGAAATTGCTAGTCCGCAAAACCCCGCGCGGCCTTCTGGCAGGCCGCATCGTCGAAACCGAAGCCTATCTCGGCGTTAACGACGCGGCCGCGCACTCGGCGGCGGGCAAGACGGCGCGTAATTTCGTTCTCTTTGGTCCTCCCGGAATCGCCTACGTCTACTTTATCTACGGCAATCACTACTGCCTGAATGTTTCCTGCCTGCCGGACGGCGTGGCAGGAGGAGTGCTGTTTCGGGCACTGGAGCCGGTAGCGGGCATCAAGCAGATGGCAGCGGCGCGCGATATTGAGATTGGCCCAAATCCAGATTCGGAGAAGGCTTCGACTCTAAAGAAGATTTCCTCTGGCCCAGGACGCCTCGCCGAAGCCCTAGGAGTCACCCGCGAGCGCGACAACGAAAAGCGCTTCTTCAGTCCGCGATCGGACCTGCAGATTGTGGACGACTGCTACCGCGTGCGACGGGTTGCAGTTACGCCGCGGATTGGAATTGTGAAAGCGGCCGATGAGCCGTTGCGCTATTTCATCGCGGGAAATCCGTTTGTCTCAGGAAAAAAGTCGTAGCCCGCTTACTGCAGCTTCCCGTACTCCGCCCTCGCCTGCTTTAGAACGGGTATCTCCGGGTCGGCATCCTTCCACGCGGCAAAGAAATCCTGATACGCAGACTTGGCTGCCGCTGTGTTGCCTTGGAGACCCAGCGCGCGCGCCAGTCCGAGATGAGCGAGGTTATACGAAACGTTGACAGTGTCGGTGCCCTGGTGGGCGAGAATCTTCTGGTACTCGGCGGCCGCCCTCGGGCCATCTTTCGATTGCAGGTAGGCTTCCGCGCGAACGGAATTGACTTTGTAGCCTGCGGTGCCGGGACCGACGCCGAATTCGTAGGGGGCAGCAATCTCCAGACGCGCCGCAGCTTGCGCCGCCTGGTTGTGCTGCAAATCCGTGAAAGCCTGGGCGACGGGAATCCAAATCTTGTTCAGCAAAGTGTCGGTGGGATACTGACGGACTAACTCCTCCGCCATTTTTTGGCTGCGCGCGGAGTCTCCGGTCTCGGCCAGCGCTACCATCGCGATCTGGCGGGTAGCCCGATCCTGAGTAGCGGCAAGCGCTTCCGAAACTTTCTGGCGGCCTTCCGTCAGATTACCGAGCTCAGCCTCATCCACCGCCTGCATCGCGAGAATAATGCCGCTGAATTCCTTGTATCCGAGTCGCTGGGCACTGCTTTCAGCCTGAGCGTAAGCGGCGCGTCCGGACTGCAGTTTGCCCAGCGATAACTCATGACGGGCGTGAAACCAGAGCAGGATTGGCTCCTCCGGTCTTCCAGTCGCCGATTCCACCACGTGGCGGGCAGCAGCCTCATCGCCGCGAATACAGGCGAGATCGTAAAGCGTGAAGTTGACCGACCAGGGATGCGAGTTCGCTTTTTCCGCAATCGCCCGGGCCTCGTCGAAGCGATTGAGGCGCGTATAGGTGTCGGCGATATTCTGAACGCCGTAACCATCCTTGGGGTCGATGCGCAGTGCTTCACTGGAACTAGCCAGAGCCTTTTCCATCTGTCCAACGGCCTCGTAACGCAAGGCCAAGTTGTCGCGAGGCGTCGTCTCACGCGGATAGGTTTGCACCCACTGCTGGTAGACTTCGAGGGCCTTCTCCAGATCTTGTGTGACAAGGTCGTAGTAATGCGACGAGATATACAGCCTCTCCCGTTCGCTCGCTCTCTCCTTCAGATCAAAAGCCTTGGTGATAAAACTCGCGGCCAGCTCGCTTTGCGTGAGATTGCTGTAACACACGCCCAGAGTGGCCTGCGCCATGGCGAAGTTGGGATCGAGTTCAACGGCGCGTTTGAGATGGGGAATGGCCTTGTCGTCTTCACCCCTGAGATGCTCGGCCTGGCCGAGGCTGAAGGCCTGGAGCGCTTCTAGCGACGAGGTAGTCGCCTGTTCGAGTGGCGTTGCGAACTTCTGCACCGAGCCGATCGACTCTCCCAGCTTGCCGCGTAGGCTGGAGGCGGCTTTATCCAGAGACTTCAGCACCTGCTCTTTGCTCTCCGATTCGACTTCTTCACGGGCCAGCACGTCACCGTTCTGGGCGTTCAGGGCGGACACGGTGATCACATAGTGCGTACCGAGGCTGCCGATCGTCCCGGTGATCATCGCTTTGGCGCCTTCGCGCAGACAGATCTCGCGGGCCACGTCATTGCTGATCCGTTCGTCCGGTTGACGTCCCATAAAATGCAACGCTTCCCGGACGCGGGATTCCGGCAACAGGTTCAGATACGGAGACTGCTCAAGTTGGACGGCCAGCGCCTGCTTCAGAGTGCCGTCGAAAACAGAGTCACCCGTCGTGTTCACAAAATCGGCGAGGACCACGGTGTCTTTTTCGGTAAGCGCGCTGGCGCGGCGCGAGCGCAGAAAGAGCCCTCCTCCGACTAAAGCTAGAATCACTACCGCCGCGATGATGGCCGGGAGTTTCCATCTCTTCTGGGCGACAGGCGTAGTTCCGCTGCTCGCCGGGCTGACAGTGCCCGAAGAAGCCGCAGCAACCGGAGCAGATCCCGAGGGAGACGCGGACACGGCCGCTTGCACCGCCGGGCGCGATCCTGAATCCTGCAGCGCCGGGATCGGGCCGGAGCCGGCCGCGACCGCACGTCCGGTATCGGTGTCGCGCTTCAGTCGCTGCAAGTCGGCGCGAATATCCGCCGCATGCTGGTGGCGGAGATTGCGATCCTTCTCCAGCGCTTTGTTGATGATGTCTTCGAGCTTCGACGGGAGATCAGGATTGAGCCGCACCGGCGAAACCGGAGCGCGATCGAGGATCGCCTGAAAAATCAGCGCCGAAGTGTCGCCGCGAAACGGAATGATGCCCGTCGCCATCTCGTAGAGCACGGCTCCGAAGGAAAAAAGGTCGGTGCGTGAGTCCAGTTCCTTGCCCTTCGCCTGCTCCGGTGACATGTATGCCACCGTACCAATAGCGGAGCCAGGACTGGTCAGGTGCTCTTCCGCAATCGTCGCCTCGGCGGTTGCGCCGGACGGCTCCGATGGCCGCGTGCTAGTCGTCGACACCTTGGCCAGGCCGAAATCCAAGACCTTGGCGTGCCCGCGCTTGGTGACAAAAATATTCGCCGGCTTGATGTCGCGATGAACGATGCCTTGCGCGTGCGCGGCGTCGAGCGCGTCGGCAATCTCGATGCCCAGAGCGAGCAACGTATCGAGTTCCATCGGCCGGTTGCCGATGATGTGCTTCAGCGTCGCGCCGTCGAGGTACTCCATGACGATGAACGCTTTGCCGTCCTGCTCGCCGATGTCATAAATGGTGCAGATATTCGGGTGGTTGAGGGCGGACGCGGCCCGCGCCTCGCGGCGGAAGCGTTCGAGCGACTGGCGGTCTTGCGCGACATTTTCGGGAAGGAATTTCAGGGCGACAAAACGATCCAGCCGTGTGTCCTCGGCCTTGTAAACCACACCCATCCCGCCGCCGCCGAGTTTTTCGACAATGCGGTAATGCGAGATCAACTCGCCAATCATTGAGCCCCCACGCTGGGCTGAAATCTTACGGTTGGCAGTCGGGCAAGTCAATTGAATGGAGGGGTTATACGCACTGAGGGGAAAATGCTACACCCCCTCCACCACGGAATTCGAACCCCACGGGGGTGGGGTGCGCGCTAGCGAGTGAGGGAGGTGAGGCGGGCGACAAGACTGCATTCATTGATCAGCTAGAATCCGCCGGTCTGGTATTGCAAGATGGCTAGGGCGAGACGGTAATCATAGTCAGCCTGTACGTTGCTAATTTGGGCTTGCGTCTGCTGGAGCTGTGCTTGACTTAGCTCGACAATAGAACTTAACCCCAAGCGATAACGCGTGTCGGCAAGGTCGAGTGCGAGTCTTGACTGATCCGACAATTGCTGAGTGACGCTGCGTCGCGCATAGGCTGTATTTGCGTTGAGCCAACCGATGCGGACATCCCGCGAGATCTGATTGCGAAGATCCAGCAGACGGTCGTGGGCTGCTTGCGCTCGCAGACTCGCCTCCCGCGATCTTGCCGTGTAGAGGAAACCATTAAACAGAGGGATCTCGACATTGACACCTACCGCCCCATACCAATTAGAGAGAGCCGGGTTTCGTACCGGTGTGTCCCCAATGGCGCCCACGGCCCGAATATTTGGGAGAAGCAAGTCGCGTTCGGCGGTGTGGAACTTCTGAGCAGATTGCTCCAGAAATTCCAGAGATAATATTTCCGGGCGCATCGCGAACGCCTGCGAGACCAGAGCATCCACATTGCTGGGAGGCGAACTAATCGTCGTGGTGTCTTCGATTAATTGAAAATCCTGCGTCTGTGAATAGCCCAGCACCATCGAGAGCGTCGCGAGCGCCCCGTTTTCATTATTCTCCGCATCCAGAATGAGCAGCTTGGCTTGAGAGAGGTTGACGTTGGCAAAACTGAAATCCAGTTCGGATCTTAGCTTGCTCTTGAACAATGCTCCCACTTGATCCGCAACAGCCTGCCGGGCACTCACGGTTTGTTGAGCCACGGTCAAGAGCTCGTGAGCTTGCAGAGCTGCATAAAAGGCTTGATCCACCGCCAGAATAATCTGGTCTTTCGTGGCTACGGCGTTTTGGTCCTGCGCTTTGGCCGCGAGGTTAGCACTCGAGATTAAATTTGTCGTGCGTCCGAAGTCGGTGATCAACTGACTTACCATCATGCCAGCGGCGGCGCGTTCATAGATGATGGGATTGTTGAGTCCGCCTGCCGTGATTCGGCTGTTCGCTTTGGAATCTACGCCCGTAAGGTCGGCGGTTGCGGTTGGCCACAAAGTTGAACGCACCTGCCGCGTGACTTGTTGGGATGCCAGCGCCGTCAGCTGAGCTACCGAAATCTGAGGGTTGTTCTTCAAAGCCAGCGCCTCCGCTTGCTTCAAGGACAGGGACATTTGTGCCCCTAGATTGAGCTGAGAATCGGAGGATCGATGCTGATTAGGAGCCATAGCGGGCGCGGTTTGATTTGGAACCCGCTGCGGCACGGGGGCTGAGGGCAAACTCTGTGCCGCTGGCGGTTGATCGACCTGCAGGCTTTGCGGATATCCCGAACACGGCACTAGCGTCAAGCACCCTGCCGCGCCAACAATGAAAAATGGTTTCATCTTCATGGATATTGTGACCTCAGGATTGTCATGATTATGGTTCGACCAGCACCGGCTCTTCTCGCCGATGGATCAATAGATAGGCGGCGGGGACAATGAAGACGGTCACAATGACAGACATGGTGAGTCCCCCGATAATGGCGCGCGCCAGCGGCGCATACTGCTCGCTGCCAGCTTCCAGCGCAAGTGCCATGGGAATCATCCCGAGAATCGTAGCCAACGAGGTCATCAAGACTGGTCGCAGGCGCACACGGCATGCAGTCGCAACCGCTTCCTCAATCCGCATGCCCTCTCTTCTCAAAGATCGCGTGAACTCCACGATGAGAATGCTGTTTGAGACAACGATCCCAGTCATCATGATGACTCCCATTAACGACATGACATTGACGGTGGTATGCGTCACCAGCAGAAATAGAATGACGCCGGTGATGCCCGGAGGAATGGCCAGCAGGATGATCAGCGGGTCGATGAACGAAGAGAACTGCGCCATTAGTATCAAATAGACCAGAACGACGGACAGTATCAGACCGATGCCAAAGCTTTTGAACGACTGACGCATGCCCTCCACCGAACCACGCATGGCAACACGTACGTTCTCGGGCAGCTGGGTGTTAGCGATTAGTTTGTCGACTTGATTGGCAAGACTCCCGAGATTCTCACTGCGCGGTGAAACGTATACGTCGATGACGCGGCGAAGCTGGTAATGATCTACTTCGGTCGGAGTATTGATCATCTTCACGTCCGACACAGCATCGAGGTCGGTTGAGTTCAGGTTGCCGATGGCATGCAGGGGTATTTGTTTGAGGTCCGTCAGGGAGTTAACCTGGGTCTCCGGGTACTGGACGGTGAGCATGTAGTTGTTTCCGCTCTTTGGATCGACCCAATAGCTGGGAGCGATCATGCTATCCGAGGTCAATGCAGTGATGACGTTGTCCACTGCCTCTTTGGAAGACACCCCCATGCGTCCCGCCATTTCGCGGTTGATATCGAGTTGAATGCCCGGATAATCGAGGTCTTGCGGAATGAGCACGTCGCTCGCGCCACTGAGCCGACGCACCTTCTGAGCGATCTCGGCCGCAGTCTGGTAAGCCTGTTTCTGATCGTTGCCGCTGACCTGGATGTCGATGGGCGCTGGCAACCCGAGATTGACGACCGCATCCACCAGTCCACCCGATTGAAAGTAAGTCGAAAGTTCTGGCAGATCATCCGCCAGTCTTGCACGCACCCGGCGCATATATTCATAGCTGCCAACCGAGTGTTCCTTCTTGAGGCTGACCTGTACAAACGCCGTATGTTGTCCGGAGTTGCTGGTATAGATCGCTGAGAAATCTGGCGTGATACCGATGTTCGAAACAATCATGTCCAGATCTCGTGGCGCAACCACCTCGCGAATGTCGGCTTCAACGTGCTTGACGTACTGGTTCGTCAGCTCCAGGCGCGTGCCGGTAGGAGTCTTGATATTGATCACAAACTGTCCGGGATCGGTCCGTGGGAAGAATCCCAGACCGAGCAGCGGAAACAAGGCGAAGCTGAAAAGACAAATGCCGAGGATCCCGACTACAGTCGCCGCAGGACGCAGCAGACTGCGCCTGACGGAAATGTCGTAATGCATGAGCATTCGGTCATAACGCCGATTGAAGCCTCGCACAAATCGTTCAAACCACGTTCTCCCCGGACGGCGCGCCGCCTCGTCGTGCGGTGACTTGATGAAACGAGCACAAAACAGAGGCACCACCGTCATAGCCACCGCGTAGGAAGCAAACAAAGAAAAGACGACGGCAGCGGCAAGCGCGGTGAACAGAAATCGGCTGACACCGTACAGAAAGACGACCGGAAAGAACACAATCGCCGTCGTGAAGGTCGCCGCAAGCACGGGCATCGCGACCTCGCTGCCTCCCTTTTCCGCCGCGGCTTCGGGCGTTTCTCCCATCTCCAGATGTCGAAAAATGTTTTCCAAAACCACAACCGAGTTGTCAATCAGTCGAGAAAAGGCTAGCGCTAGTCCTCCCAGAACCATGGTGTTGATCGATCCTCCGCTAGCATTGATGGCCAGGAACGCAGCCAGCGCGGATAGTGGTATCGAAAGCATGACCGCGAGTGTGGCGCGCACGTTGCCGAGAAAGATCAGGATCATGAGAGCGGTCAGCACCAACCCGATGCCGCCTTCGCTGCCCAGATTCGAGATTGCCGTCTTCACGAAAACAGACTGGTCGAACACGACCTTCGTCACCAATGATTTGGGGATGTCGACTAAATTGCCCACTGACGTCTTGATCCCGTTCACGATGGCGATCGTGTTGCTGTTGCCGCCTTGCTTGAGAATTGGAAGATAAACCGATCTTTGCCCGTCCACCCGGACGATGTTGGTCTGAATGGCGGCCCCATCGACGGCGTGGCCGATATCGGCCACCATCAATTCGGCATTGCCCTCGGATTTCAGCGGCAACCGGTTGATCTCCTCAGTTGTGGGAAGCTGACTGTTGGTGTAGATGTTGTAGTCTTTCGGACCAATGCGGACATCGCCGGCCGGTAGAATTGTATTGGCCTCATTCACGGTGCGAACCACGTCCATGAGGCTCAACTGATGCGCCTGTAGCTTCACGGGATCGACGTAGACCTGGATCTGCCTGTACTTGCCGCCGAAGGGCTGGGGCACAGATGCGCCCGGCACGTTGGCGATCTGGTTTCGAACCGTGAACTGACCGAGGTCGTGCAGCTCCGTCTCATTCAGCCCTTCGCCTTTCAAGGTGATCAGGCACACGGGCAAACTCGAAGCGTCGAACTTCAGCACTACGGGTGGCAGCGTTCCGGGGGGTAATCGCCGCAATTGCGCCATCGCCAGATTTGAAATTCCGCTGACCGCAGCGTCCGGGTCAGTTCCGGGCTGGAAATAGACCTTGATCAGGCTGACTCCGGTCAGCGAACGCGACTCGATATGATCGATGTCGCTGCCCAGGGTGAAGAAGCGTTCGAATGGGTTGGTAATGTTCGCTTCAATCTGCGCTGGCGGCATGCCGGAGTAGAACGTAGCAACGACCACGACTGGGATGTTGATGTCCGGAAACAGGTCAACCGGCATCCGCGCAATCGTAGTGGCTCCCACGACGGCGATAATCAGACAGATCGTGATGATAAAGAACGGATATTTGATCGAAAAGCCAGACATCCTTAATGCGCTCCAATCACGGGGAGATTAAGGCCATGTTCGGGGTTAGTTTTCGTCTTCATATCTGCTCCGGAGAGATATTTTCTCGATTGTGTTCTTCACTACGATGCATGAGCAAGTAAGCTGCCGGGACGAGAAACAGCGTTACCAGAAAAGACAGGCTTAGTCCCCCGATGATGGCGCGCGCGAGCGGCGCATATTGCTCGCTGCCGGACTCAAGGGCGAGAGCCAGGGGCATAAGACCGAGAAGCGTAGCGAAGGTGGTCATCATAATGGGGCGGAGGCGGACATGACATGCCCTCTTTAGAGCCTCCAGTAATGGCAGGCCCTGCCGACGAAGTTCGCGCGCGAATTCGACAATCAAGATCGAATCCGACACAACGATGCCTACCATCATCATCACGCCCATCAGAGACATGATATTTACCGTGGTGTGCGTGATCAGCAAGAGCAGAATCACACCGGTGAATCCGGGAGGCACTGCGAGCAGAATGAGGAACGGGTCTTTTACCGAGGCGAACTGCGCCATCAGAATCAAATAAACGAGAACGATGGACAATCCCAATCCGATGGCAAAACTCCGAAACGACTGCCGCATGCCATTCACGGAACCGCGCATGACGACGGCCACGTTCTCGGGGAGTTTGGTTTGTGCGATCACGGAATCAACGTTCGCAGCCAGACTTCCCAGATCTTCACTGGCCGGAGAAACGTAGACATCGATCACACGGCGGAGCTGGTAATGATCGACCTCGGTCGGTGTATCGATCATCGTCAATTCCGACACAGACTCAAGGTTGGTTGCGTTCCTATTGCCTCGGGCGTGCAATGGCACCTGCTTGAGGTCGGTAAAGGATTTGACCTGGGTTTCCGGATACTGCACCGTGAGCATGTAGTTGTTCCCGTTGTGCGGATCGACCCAGTAGCTCGGAGCGATCATGCCGTTCGAGGGACAGAGCCGTGATGACGTTGTCGGTAGACTTCCTGAGCGGATAAACCCGAGGCGCGATGCCATCTCGCGGTTAATGTCGAGTTGCAGATGCCTGGGTAATCCATGTCCTGCGGAATCAGTACGTCACTTACTCCGTGG
Organism: uncultured Acidobacteriaceae bacterium; assembly: GCA_963725295.1. Classification (GTDB taxonomy): domain Bacteria; phylum Acidobacteriota; class Terriglobia; order Terriglobales; family Acidobacteriaceae; genus Acidiflorens. The sequence continues at coordinate 14,406 of CAVRYB010000044.1, read as the reverse complement.
ATAGTCCCGCAGCTTCCGCGCAATCTCGGTTGCCGTCAGCATAGGTCTGTTTCTGGTCGTTACCACTTATCTGTATATCGATGGGAGCCGGCAAACCGAGATTTACGACCGAATCTACGAGGCCTCCAGACTGAAAATAAGTAGGAGATCTCGGGCAGGTCGTTGAGGAGCTTCGCACGCACGCGGTGCATGTATTCATAGCTGCCGATCGCGTGCTCTTTCTTGAGGCTGACCTGGACAAAGGCCGTGTGTTCTCCGGAATTGCTGGTGTAGATCGCCGAAAAATCGGGTGTGATGCCAATATTAGAGACGATCATCTCTAAGTCCGTCGGCAGAACGACCTCACGTATGTCCTTCTCAACCCGTCGAATATACGCATCCGTTAGTTGCAGGCGGGAGCCAGTCGGGGCTTTGATATTAATGACAAACTGCCCCGGGTCGGTACGGGGGAAAAACGAAACCCCCAGCAGGGGCGAAAGCGCCAGGCTCAGACAGAAAGCTCCCATAATGCAGGCAACGGTTAACTTTGGCTGCGCCAAGCTCGCCTCAAGCGCCCGATCGTACATTTTCAAAGTCGCTTCGTAGGCCCGGTTAAACGGGCCGAGAATTCGCTGCAGCAAACCAGGCGGGCCATCGCTGTCTTCGCCGACTTCATGCGCGCTGTGAATAAACTGAGCGCAAAAAAGCGGGACCACACTCATGGCTACGAAATACGATGCGCCAAGGGAAAGCACAATTCCCAGAGCCAGCGCGGTGAATAAGAAACGGCTGACGCCATACAGAAATACCACTGGAAAGAAAACGATTGCCGTGGTGAGCGTGGCCGCCAATACCGCCAATGCAACTTCCCGGCCTCCGTTTTCAGCCGCCAGCGCCGGCGTTTCACCCATCTCAAGATGACGAAAGATATTCTCCAGGACGACGACCGAGTTATCGATGAGTCGGGAGAGTACTAGTGCGATACCGCCCAGAACCATGGTGTTGATCGTTCCCCCGGTCGCATTCAGCGCCAAGAATGCCGCCAGACAAGACAGAGGAATTGAAAGCATCACGGAGAAAGTGCCACGAATGCTGCCCAGGAAAAGGAGAATCATGCCCGCGGTCAGCATCAAGCCGATGCCGCCTTCTTGCAAGACATTCCAGATCGCCGTCTTCACATAGATTGACTGATCGAACACCACCCTGGTCACGAGGGATTTGGGTACATCAAGCAGATCGCCCACCGCCTTCTTGATGCCGTTAACGATAGCAATCGTGTTGCTATTCCCGCCCTGCTTCAGGATCGGGAGATACACCGACCGTTGTCCATCGACTCGAACAATGTTGGTCTGAATTGCGGCAGCGTCTTCGGCATGGCCGATATCGGCCACCATCAGTTCCGAATTGCCTTCCGACTTCAGCGGCAGTCGGTTAATCTCCGCCGTATCCGGCATCTGGCTGTTGGTGTAGATGTTGTAGTCCTTCGGGCCCATGCGGACATCGCCGGCTGGCAGGATCGTGTTCGCATCATTCACCGTGCGCACCACGTCCATCAGGCTCAGCTGATGGGCTTGCAACTTTATCGGGTCGACATAGACCTGAATCTGCCGGTATTTGCCGCCGAAGGGCTGGGGCACGGACGCGCCGGGCACGTTTGCAATCTGGTTTCGCACCGTGAACTGGCCGAGGTCGTGCAACTCGGTTTCATTCAGGCCTTCGCCCTTCAACGTGATCAGGCAGACGGGCAAACTCGAAGCGTCGAATTTCAGCACGACTGGCGGCAGGGTCCCCGGCGGTAAACGCCGTAATTGCGCCATCGCCAGATTCGAGATGCCGCTGACGGCTGCATTTGGATTAGTCCCCGGCTGAAAGTAAATCTTAATAAGACTGACACCGGTCAAGGATCGCGACTCAAGATGGTCGATGCCGCTTCCCAGAGTAAAAAACCTCTCAAAGGGATTAGTGATATTAGCTTCAATCTGCTCCGGTGGCATGCCGGAGTAGAACGTGGCCACCACGACAACTGGGATGTTGATGTTGGGAAACAGATCGACGGGCATACGGACCACGGTCGTCACTCCGACCACCGCGATGATCAGACACAGCATGATGATGAAAAATGGATATCTGATGGCGAAGCCGGGCATGCTTACTTCGCTCCCTCTTCAGCTGTGTATTTTTCGTCGGCCATCGTGCTCATCTTGGGATCAACGTGCTGGCCCGGCCGATACTTGCTAAGGTTGCCGACAATCACCCGGTCGCCCTCGTTCAATCCGGACAGGATCTGGATTCGGTCCGACCCCTCGATTCCGGTATGAATCTCGCGCTCTTCCACCACGTTCTGGGAATTGACCAGAAGTACCAGGGTCTTGTCTTCGCCGCGATTGATCGCCTGCAGGGGGAGGGTGAGCGCGTTAGGGTCATTTTGTATTCGCAACGAAACATCGGCATACATGCCGGGAGTCAGCTTGTAGTCCTGATTCGGCACATCCACTTCGACTTGCATGGTGCGCGTCGAGCGGTCGAGCGAATCGGTCGAGCGGACGATTTTTCCCGAGAAGTGCTCATTGGTTGCCTTCACGCGGATATCGGCAGACTCACCATCGTGCACGCTGGCCGCCAGAGACTCGGGCACGGGAATCCGTAAACGTAATATGTTCACCTGCGAAAGCTTCACCACCGGCGCCGAGCTTACATTGGAAGTGCCAGCCTGAATCAGCGATCCGGTATCGGCGTACCGCCACGTCACAACGCCGTCGAAGGGAGCTGTAATTCGAGAATATTCGGAGAGTGCTGCGAAATGCTGCTGGTCAGCCTGGGAGATCTCCAATTGTTGCCGCGAGGCCGATAAGGCCGACTTGGCGGACTCTACCTGTGCTTCGGTAGAGCGATCTTTGGCGGTGGCATCGTCGAGTTCCTGCTCCGCGATCAGGCCGGGACGAGCCTCCGACGCCTGCCTCAGTCGAGTCGCGGCGGCGTGCAACGCTTCGTGATCCGCCTCTGCGCGACTTACCTCATTTTGAGCCTGAATAATTTCCGCTTGACTGTGCCTCACACTTGCGGAAGCAGCCTGTAATTGGGCCACCAACTCCGGAATTTCAAGCACCGCGAGCACCTGGCCCTTGTGCACACGGTCGCCAATGTCGACATTGATGTTCCGAATGTAGCCCGCCACCTTGGCGTGGAGTTCCACTTCCTGGTAAGGGAGGAACTCCCCGGCGATGGCGAGTGTGTTGGAAAGCGGTGCGCGTCGGACTTGCACAACTGCGGCCGTCGCAGCCCTATCGGTAGTTTGGGAGGGACGGGAGCCGCCCGCATCTTCACAACTCTCGGCGAAAACAACGCAGACAGCGATCAAGGCAACGGCTGCGGGCGTACGAATGAGATATGGTCGCTTACGCATTTCTGGAGTCATCCATTTCGAACCTCAGCGCAATTGATCATGTGGATCTGGAACTGATGCGCTTGAACCTCGCATTGAGCGAAGCCGCCGCAGTCAACTGCTAGAAAATACAAAGGCCCTGAACTGGGTGGCTACAGGAGGCGGAAAGTCAGCAGGATGGAGGAGGCCGGTTGTAATGCCAGCTTGAAGAACCGAGAGTCGTAGGAGGCACGATCTCCGAAACCATAAAAACGGCTGATCGCGGTGGTTGAAAGAGACTAATACTGGACTCAGGAGCCGTCCAAATTAGGCCATCGCTGAGAAGGCGCTGTCTATCAGCAACAGAAGAATTGGATTTTGCAGCTGTTACTTTCTGGACTTCCGTACCCAATACCATGAACCGGGTCGCGAGACTTGCCGTGAGCGCGCAGACGGACAGGAGGACGATACCGACCCAAAACCGAGAGGCGAAAGTTACGCGTGCGCGAGAATGTTTCAGCACGATCATTTCAAATCCGTAACGCAGAGCAAACGCTTAATTTAATTATACATTGGCAGCGGGCTAGTCGATTACATGACGAGGGAAACCGTAGTTGAGAATGCGTGAACAGGCATAACTGCGAGTCGGGGTGCCAGGTCAGATATGATTGGTCGCCGATAGGCCCACAAGTTCCGCAAGGGCTTTCCAGTGCTTCGGATGCGGGGTGTAGCCCTCGCGGATGCGACCCGCGTACCAGCGGGATACTCCGATCCTCTTTGCTATTGCCGTCGCTGAGGCATTCGCAAGAGCCGGTCGGATTTTCTCAGCAAATACTTGTTTGGTAAGCCATAAGGTTGTTTCGCAGGACCAGCTGGCGCGACGTCCACGAGACGCAGAGTCGCAATTTGGAGATCACACTTTTTGCAGTGTTTTGAATCGCGTTGCAGCACCTTCCCGCATCCACGGCAGATTCTCTCAGGTTTCGGAATCTTGATGCGTGGAACCTCACTGCCCTTTACTTCGCGCTTGTTCCGGCTGAGGCAAGCGCAAAGGAAATGCAATTGCAACTGACGAACAACTATCGCGGATCGCAAAGGTTCCGAAGCGCGAATTCATGCGCCGTGGAATCAATCAGCACACGTTGGAAAGAATATGCAATCGTGAGCCTTTACGTGCGACGAAACTTGCTAAGTGCTTGAAAGTATTAAATGAAAACATCGTGGGCGGAACGGCATGAGCGGTCGATGTTTGTAAACGGTATTTCGCCAGCCCAACGATTCGGGTCATTGAATGTAATCGCAATTGGGACTCCTGAATCCTTTTGCGAGGACCCCCGCTCTTTCCCATGTAGGAGGGAATTTGAGCTCCACGATAACCGTCTCCGAATTGCGAAATCACGAATCGCCCGCGGCCTTGCTTGTGGACGTGCGCTCTGGCACCGAGTTCGCTTCCGGTCATATTCCCGGTGCTGTCAACATTCCGATGGACGAGATCGAATCACGCTTGGGCGATCTCGGTGCCAATCTTCCCATCGTCCTCGTCTGTCAGTCGGGCAAGCGTGCACGCATGACCGCAGGCCAGCTCGAGCCCTGCCAGCGGCAGATTACAGTTCTCGAGGGCGGTACGACAGCGTGGATCGAGGCTGCCCTCCCCGTTGTGGCCAGCGTAAAGACGCGGTGGTCATTGGAGCGCCAGGTTCGCCTGGGCGCGGGTTTAATCGTGCTGACCGGCGCAATCCTGGCGCTGACGGTCAACCCGCGTTGGCTCTTTCTTTGCGGATTCGTTGGCTTGGGCCTCACCTTCGCCGGACTTACCGACATCTGCGCGATGGGAATCATCCTGGAAAAGATGCCGTGGAACAAGCTGAGTCAGTGCAAGATCACTGGTCCGAACGCGGAACAATCCGGGACTCGTCCATGATCGTTTGTCATGCGGTGGAGGCCGAGCAGTGCCACAATGAATCCATGGACTTCGACGCATTAGCCAGGCAGCACAAGGACGCCGTCTATCGCCAGATGATCCGCGTGTGTGGCAACCGGGAAGATGCCGAGGACGTTTTGATTGAGTCCCTGCTCAAGGCATACCGCCATCTCGATCAATTGCGCGAATCGGATGCGTTTCGTGCCTGGCTCGCACAGATAGCAAAACGTGTCTGTTGGCAATTGAAGGAGCGCGAATCGTTGCTCCCGCTCCTGCAGCTTTCAATGTTAGAAGACGAGGGTCGCGAGCTTCCCGGAGCGGAACCTCCTCCAGATGTGCAACTGGCCCGGCGACAGATGAAGCAACTGCTGAACGAAGCCATCGACGCGTTGCCCGCGCTGTACCGCCCGGTCTACGAGTTATGCGATGTCGAAGATCTGAAGGGCGACGATGTCGCGCAGCGATTGCGCATTTCGCGAGCCGCCATGAAATCGCGCTTGCATCGGGCCCGCGCTCTGGTGAGGACTCACCTCGATGCCGCGCTCACTCGTCAGGTTCTGAAGTAGCTGTTCGTTGATTTCGTTTTTCTAAGTGGTTTGAAAGGTTGGGAGGCCCCCATGGAAGTAACCGTGGAACATCTCGGAGCGTTGCAGTTTGAAATCAAAGCGCGTCAGCACGCGATCGTGAGTGACCAACCGCCGGAGAATGGCGGTCACGACGAAGGTATGACACCGCCGGAACTCCTGCTCTCTTCGTTAGGCTCATGTGTCGGCTTCTACGCGGCGCAATATCTGCGCAAACATAAACTGGCAACGGCAGGCACCCGCGTTCGGGTAACGGCCGAGAAGCTGAAAGATCCCGCGCGCATCGATAACTTTCACATTGAAATCGAAACGACCGTGGCCCTGACCGAGCAACATCGGAACGGAGTCGAGAACGCCGCGAATCAATGCCTAATTCACAACACGCTTCGGCATGCGCCCAGCATCATGGTCGAAATCACGCATCCCGTACCGACAGCGCTGTGAGCTCGCGCGTAGTTAGCGTTGAGCTCGGAGAGGTCCATATTGCTAATCTCGATAGGTTTGGGTTACGCAGCCAGCAAGTTTATGCTGAAGGTCTGCTACAGGTCCACGGATTGCTGTTGTCAACAGGCGTCACACTCATTGACCCCACCAGCAGAATGGCCCTCTATAGTCAAAGAATGACGTTGTCGATGAGCCGCGTGGAGCCTACATAGGCGGCGACTGCGACCAGCGCGTTCGTGGCGATTTCTTCAACTGGTTGAAGAGTCTCGGGATCAACAATCTCGAAATAGTCGAGCCTCACCGCGGGCTCGCTCTCGAAGACTTGCTTCCCCGCGGAAATCAGCTTGGCGGAATCTCTCACTCCGTCTTGGAAGAGCTGTTGAACGCGTTGCAACGACCATTGCAGAACCAATGCCCGCTTGCGCTTCTCGCGACTCAGATATGCGTTGCGGGAACTCATGGCAAGACCGTCGGGCTCGCGAACGATGGGCATGCAACGACTTCGACAGGAAAATCGAGGTCCCGCACCATGCGCCGGATCACGGCCAGTTGCGCGGCGTCTTTCTGTCCGAAGAAAGCCGCATCCGGCTCAGTGATGTGAAACAGCTTCGCGACCACCGTGGTCACTCCGCGAAAATGGCCGGGGCGTGAGCGACCATCGAGGCTCTCGCTCAGGCCTTCGACGATTACCCAGCTCGCCGCTCCCCGCGGATACATCTCTTCCGCCGACGGGGCAAAGAGAATTTCGACGCGTTCTTCTTCGAGCAACTCGCAATCGCGTTCGAACTGCCGCGGATATTTTGCCAAATCCTCGGACGGCCCAAATTGCGTGGGATTTACAAAGATGGACGCGGTGACCGCATCACATTGCGCTTTGGCCGCACGCACCAGCGAAAGATGGCCCTCATGTAGAGCTCCCATGGTCGGCACTAAGCCAAGCCTCTGGCCTTGCAGGCGCGCCGCGCGGCAAGCGGCGCGAGCTTCGGAAATGGTCTTGCAGATCTTCATTGCGGCAGCGCCGCTACGTCTGGGTTGGATCTAAATGGTCCGTTCCTCAGGGCACTTCCTGGTACTGCACGTCCAACTCTTTGAGCGTTCCGAGGAGCAGCGCACGATTCTCCCGCAGTCGCACCTTCGTCTCTGCGCTCGGATCCTTCGGCTTCGCGGGCGCAATCAGCACAACCCGGCCATAGGGCCACGCACTCGACGGCAGCGACGCCAACTCCGCCGGGATCTCCTCCGGTTTCAGCATGCGAATCTCGCGATTGGAGAGATCTACGATGCCGATCCCATCCTCACGAACGACGAGGTAGGGATTCTTCCACCCGCTCATGTCGCTGATCCTCGGATACTTTGCGGGATCCGGCATGGGGATGGATTCCAGCCCAGTTTGCTTAGGCGTTTCCGCTGCCGCGGGAGCCTCAGAAGGCTTGGAGCAGGCGACAAAAGTCGCAAAGAGAATACAGAGGGCAAGCAGCTTCCAAGGTCGCACGAAATTTTCTCCGCCCGCCATTATCGCCGCATGGCCTGCTTGCGGTGAAGTACCGTATTGAGCGCCGCCTGCGTTTCTTTCGGCAGGTGATAGCTCTCGCTATCATTCGGAAATTGGTGTGAAACGACGTCGGCTTTGAAGGCCAGCACTGATTGTGTGATTAGCGCGGCCGCGTCTCCATAGCGACGAACGAATTTTGCCGGCTGCCCGAACGTCAGGTTCACGAGATCGTGGAAAACGAGCACTTGCCCGTCGCAATCCGGCCCAGCGCCGATGCCGATCGTCGGCGCTTCGACCTCAGCAGTAATCATTGCGGCGACTTCCCGCGGAATGCCTTCCAGATAAATACAGGCCACGCCAGCCCGATCGAGTGCGACTGCATCGCGCATGAGCTGCTCGATGGCGCCGAGCGTCTTGCCCTGCACTTTGTAGCCGCCCATCATGTTGATCGACTGCGGCGTGAGGCCGATATGCCCGGCGACTGGAATCTCGGCGTCGATCACGCGGCGAATTACATCAACTCGCTTTTCGCCGCCCTCCATCTTGACCGCTTCGGCGCCACCTTCCTTCACGAAGCGGGCTGCGTTCTCAATCGCGTCTTTGGGGTCAACCTGATAAGACCCGTAAGGCATGTCGGCGATCAGCAGTGCGTCTTTCACACCGCGGCGCACAGCTTTGACGTGATGCAGCATTTCGTCGACGGTGACCGACAGCGTGTTCTCGTAGCCGAGCATAGTCATCGCGAGCGAGTCGCCGACCAGAACAATGTCGATGCCAGCCTCGTCCACGAGCCGCGCGGTGGCGTAGTCGTAAGCGGTCAGACAGGTGATGGGCTCGCGGTGAAGCTTCTTCTCGCGGATGGTAGCAGTGGTGATCTTGTGGCGGGGTTCGCCAATCGGGGTGAGACTCACGATGTCCTCCAGTGCCCCTCCGCAAACCGGGCGGATAGAGCCTGTACGCGTCGCGTTCATTAGTTCGATGACGCGAATGGGATTATAGCGCTAAAGACTTCGGGTGTCAGGTCTCAGGTGTCAGGCTTTCGGTTACGGCTCACCCTCGTTCCTTCGGTCTTTTAGAGTCAAAGACTTAGCAGGCGGTTATTGGCCAGGTCATTGAAGAATAAGGACTTGGCGGTAAAGTATTTATTTTTCAAAGACTTAGGGGAACTGTCAGCTGACAACTCTCAGGAAGGCAATGGCAAGATAGCTAGGGGAGTGGGATAGTGTCATCTAGGCGCTGGCTGCGTTCTCCCCACCGAGCGGCAGGAAGTATTGCGTGCCCTTGATCGGGGCGGAGACTTTTTTCAACAGTTCCTGCAGGTCTTCGTTGCGGTCGACGAAGTCGATCTCGCTGGTATTGACGATCAGCAGGTCAGATTGCGTGTAGTGAAAGAAGAAGTGTTCATAGGCTTTCACCACCTCCATCAGATAATCCTCGCTGATGGCCTTTTCGCTGCTCGCGTTTTTTTTCTTCAGCCGTTTCTTCAGTACTTCCGGCGTGGCCTGTAAATAGATCACCAGGTCAGGCGTGGGAATCTGTTCGCGGAAATAATTGAAGTAGCGATTGTAGGTATCGAGTTCCTGATCGTTGAGATTCAGGCAGGCAAAGAGCTTGTCTTTCTCAAAGATGTAATCGGCAACCACGGTCTTGTTCGAACGCGGACCGAGATCCAGCGCGCGCAGTTGCTCAAAGCGGCGGATCAGAAATGCGAGTTGCGCCTGAAACGCCGCACCTGGCTCTCCGTCATAGAAGGCTTTCAGAAATGGGTTGTCTTCGGGCTCGATCACCCGCTGCGCCGCCAGCCGCTCTCCCAGAACCCGCGCCAGCGTACTCTTCCCCACGCGTATTGGACCCTCGACCGCAATGTACCGGGGAAGCTCGAAGAGATTTGCCATGAATTGTCAGTGGAGAACTGCAAAGCAGAATATATGGCTTCGAGCGTCCGCGCAATTGTGGATTACGGAGAGGTCAGAGGTAAGAGGTCAGATTGCAGAGGTGAAAACCGGTTCGTGGTGGTTTTGGGTCTTACCTCTGACTTCTGACCTCCACCCTCTGACCTCCATTACAATTCGACCATGCTTCCCACGCTTATCGGACTCACCGCCGCGGCAGCCGCTACCGCCGCCGGCTACCAGTCCATGGCGCCTACCGGGCAGTGGTTCGGACGAACCATCGCCAGCGGTGCAAAAGGAACCAAGCAAGTTGCGCTCACCTACGATGATGGGCCCAACGATCCGCATACGCTGAGGCTTTTGGAGGTGCTGGCCAAGCACAACGTCCGCGCAACATTTTTCATGATCGGGCGCTACGTGCAGCAGCGGTCCGACATTGCCCGCGCCGTGTCCCAAGCAGGACATGTGATCGGCAATCACACCTTCACACATCCGCTGCTGACTTTCAAATCGCCAGCGCAAACCCGCGCCGAGCTGGTCGACTGCCGTAAAGCGCTGACTGACGCGATCGGCACTCACTCGAATTTGTTTCGTCCACCGTTCGGAGGCAGACGTCCCGCAACACTCAGAGTCGCGCGAGACCTCGGATTCGAAGCCGTGATGTGGAATGTGACGGGCTATGACTGGAACGCTCCGCCCGCGGCAACTATCGAAAAAAAAGTCGAGCGCCAGATGCGTGGCGGCGACGTGATCCTGCTGCACGATGGCAGCCATCGCGGCATGGGTGCGGATCGAGCGCAGACCGTGATCGCGACAGAGAATCTTATCCAGCACTACAAAGATCGGGGATACGAGTTTGTGACGATCGACAGTCTGTGCGACCCATCTTGACGCGTCGTTGACTGATCCGTGACAAATCCCCTCGCAATCTCTACAAGACTTTACCTGCCATCGTGTTTAATTCAATAAGAGACTGCACGAACAGCTTTGGTCTGATGTTGCCGACGGTTTGACGAAGGGATGCGCACGGAGGCGAATCATGTACCGGTTCAAATCGCTATTTTCCAGACACATCTTAGAAATTCACGTGACCAACTGGGCAGCTTGCCTGGGTCTGGCGTCCGTCCTTTTGCTGAGCGGTTGCACGTCGGTGAAGGTCAAACTGGGCTGGAAGGTCTATCTCGCCAAAACTCCTATCGCGTCGATCGAGGCCAGCCAGTCAAAAGGTACCGGGATCGCGCCGGGAGAAAAATCCTCGCTGATCGTGGTCGTCACCGAACCCGACGGAAAGGTCCTGCAGACAGAAGGAGCGGGACACGGGAAGGTTCTATGGAAGGACCTCACGGTCACCGCCACTGTCGTGACCGCGAATAACAAAGGCGTGGTGTCGCTTCCTCATGACCCAAGAAAGAGCGAAGGCAAAGTCGGACACATAACCATCACCGTGCCCAGCCATCCCGATCTCCGCGCGGACCTCGACATTCCTCTACGATATGACTACGCCTTCGTCGCGAATTTCTCCGGGAAGCCTGGATCCAGTGGCATGAATGGCAGCGATGGAATGGCTGGAGCAAGCGGCAGCAACGGCTCCACCGATCCGAATAATCCGTCGGCGGGCGGAAACGGCGGAAACGGAACCGACGGCTCAAACGGCGAAGATGGAGGAAACGGAGGAGATGCCCCTCCCGTGGACATCCGCGTCGCACTTAGGTCCGGGAGTCATCCGCTTCTCCAAGTGAGCGTGGCGGCGGCAAAGAAGCAGAGGTTCTACCTCGTGGATCCCCAAGGCGGCTCACTAACCGTGAAGGCCGATGGAGGCCCCGGTGGTTCTGGTGGAAGAGGCGGCCGGGGAGGCGCGGGAGGCTCTGGCGGTATCGGAAGTCCAAGCGGATCGAGCGGCATGTCCGGCTCCGATGGAAGAAGCGGCTTCGATGGTTCGCCCGGCCGAGGGGGAGCATCACTGTGACCTACGATCCGCAGGTCAAACCCTACTTGAGTGCGATCAAGCTCTCGAACAAGGGCGGGCCGCCGCCGGTTTTCAAAGAACAATCCGTGGCTCCGTTGTGGTAAGGCTCAGAGCGAGCGGCTTTCTACGCCCACAAGCACGGAGTGCAATTGGAGGAACGTCATGAGAATCACCGTCTTCGTAATTCTTCTTGCAGCGTCCACATTTGCACAGGTCCAGCCCGCCGCCTCCACCGCAGCCTGCGGCCCCGAGAATGTCAGCTTCAAGGTGACGCTGGACGAATCTCAACACACACTATTGCAGCCGGCGCCGGGCATGGCACGGGTTTACTTCTTTCACGATACCGGCAACGGCAGCAGCCTGGGATATCCAACGGTGAAGGTCGCGTTGGACGGAGCATGGGTCGGCGCAAATCACAGCGATTCCTATTTCTCCGTCGCTATCGAACCCGGGGAGCGTCATGTGTGCGTTACCTTGCAGTCCTCTTGGGTGGCGCAACGGGTGGAACTCGCGCATTTCACGGCAGAAGCAGACAAGGTCTATTACTACCGCACGCGACTCGTCGTATCGCGAAGTGTGGAGTTGTTAGAGCTTGATCCGCTCGACAGCGATCAAGGCAAGTATCTGATTGCTTTGTTCCCGCTGAGTGTCTCAAGTCCGAAGAAGTAATGAAAGCTTTCCGGTCTGTTTGAAACACGACGGCGCGTATGATTGACCTTCTTAAGGTCTGTTAAGAAGCGATTCCATACAACTTCAGGAGCCGTCCGATGAAGCGCATTGCCTTTCTTATTTTCTTGAGTTCTGCTCTAGCCGCAGCCCAGCCCAAGTCGCTCTTCTACATGATCGACAGGCCCAACTCCGTGCAATCGTTCATTGACCACGCAGACAGAGTCGACATCCTCGTGCCCGCCTGGTACGGCGTTGACGGCAATGGACTCATCTCGGGCGGCCCGAATCCATACGTTCTTCAAACGGCGGCGCAGCACCACGTGCCGGTCATGCCGATCGTTGCCAACATGGTGCAGGCGGACCTGCACAAGATTTTGACGACTCCGGCGGCGCGCAAGGCTCTCATCGACTCGATGCTCAGCGAGTGCAAAAGAAATGGATACAGCGGCTTTCAAATCGATTTCGAAAACGTGATCTGGACCGACCGCGATGTGCTCTCCGACTTCGTCGCCGAAACTGCAGGCGCGCTCCACAAGCAAGGCCTGCAACTGACGATCGCGACCGTGCCCAACGGGCCCGGCTCTCCGTTCAAGAGCGGCTATGCTCACTGGCTCTATTCGAACTGGCGCGGCGCGTACGATCTGAAGGCTCTGGCGCAAAGCGCCGATCTGATTTGCCTGATGACCTACGATCAAAACACACGATGGACAGCGCCCGGCCCGGTTGCCGGTTATCCGTGGACGGTGCAGCAACTGGAATACGCGCTGCAATTTGTTCCCAAGGAAAAGCTGTCGCTGGGTATTCCGTTGTATGGGTATCACTGGTATGCCGGAGAACCTGGCAAAGATGACAAGCCGAATCCGACCGCCGACTACGTCGGACAGCAGGAAATCGACCAGTATGTGGCCGCCTACCACCCGCATCCCGAATGGGACGCGTTCGATCGCGTCGCCTGGTTCTACTTCTATCAGGACGATAATCGCGAGTGGGTTTTCTACACCGACAAGCGCGGATTCCAGGAGCGCCTGAATCTAGTCCGCGACCGCAATCTGCAGGGTTTTTGTTCGTGGGTGCTGGGGACGGAGGATCCGGCAATATGGTCGGTGTTGCCGTCGCACAAATGAGAACGCACACTCCGCACAATCGCGATTCGAGTTACAGAAAACGACCGATTCAAATCTCTGATTAACCCTATCAAAAGTTTGACGGGCGTCTTTACGCGGATTTCACGGATTCTTTATCCCCTCCTTATGCATGCGGGTCTACAGTTCCCGCACTGTGACTCGCAATCTGCATGACAACAGAGCCAACTCGGTTCTAGTTACAGTCGGGACCCCACGTTGCGCCCCGAAATATCAAGAAATGCTCTGTTTGGAGGCACGACGTGCATAAGCTGACTTCGTTTGCGACTTTGTTGCTTGCCGGTAGCGTTCTTCTCTCTGTGGCCCACGCCCAATCCACGTTCGGGTCTATCGTCGGCGTGGTGCGTGACACCACGCAGGCGGTTGTGCCGGGCGTATCGGTCAATATCCGCTGTCTCGACGACAACAGCGTTCGCTCCGGCACGTCGGATGAAAACGGGTCGTTTGAGTTTGTGAATCTCAAGCCCGGTCGCTACGCCATCTCCGCGCAGTCCGCAGGTTTCTCCGACTTTCAGGTTCCTTCCATAGAGCTCACCGCGCGACAGACCCTACGGATTGATGTGGCTCTCGGAGTCAAGAGCCAATCTGAGACGGTGGAAGTGGGAGACACCGTAGCCGTGATCAATACGGAGAATGCAGTGATCAGTGATTCGCTCGACAACCAGCAGATCACCGAGCTCCCTTTGAACAACCGGGCGACCACAACCAGTCCACTCGCTTCCCTGGCGATTTCACCGAATGTGCAGCAGGACAGTTCCGGCGACATCGCTCTGGGCGGTGCGAGTTCGTCGATGGTGAACTTTTCCGTGGATGGCATTTCTACCAGTAACGTGCGGCAAAATGGCGCTCTCCAGGATGCTTATCCGTCACAGGAAGGCATCGCAGAAGTGAAGGTGACTTCGTTCAACAACAGCGCGGAGTTCTCCCAGGTTGGCGACGTCACGTTTACCACTAAA